>DNPP01000143.1:5212-6992 GCA_003501365.1 Bacillota bacterium | reverse complement strand
GTAATTTCAGCCGGGATGGCGTTGATATAATTCCGAATGTAATAAAAGATGATAGCTACATTAATGATAATATAACTCAAGGGGGTAAAGGCCACCGGGTGTTTTAGCTGGACCCGGTACCAGAGAAAATTTTGGATCACCGAAGCAGGCGATGTAGTAAGAGCTACAATTGCAATTATTGCCATCAGCTTTCTTTCCCGATCCAATTTGTTTAAATTCTTGGCGGTTACATAAATGCTATAACCAATCATTAAAAATAAGAAAATATCAATAACCGTATCTCCAGTATGAATGGCGGTAGACTTTATGCCCGGATATTTTTGTGATAAAGGGTAAAGCAGGATTAAGATACCGCCGGTAAGTGCAGCCCCACTCCAAAGTAGGGTCTTAAATTGGGGGTCAATTTCCCGGTTTAAAATCCGGTAGAAATAGGCAGCGATGAAATACGCCAAACCAATGTTGGTGAAAAATGTCCCTACCATGAATGAACTTTGAATCCAGGCGCTGTAGTCAAAAGGCCGGAGCATCTCCAATATAAAATGTACGGTAAAGCAAAGATCAAAAAATAGCAATTCTCTTAAAATCAGCGTTTTGTTATATCTCAGGTATTGCAAGATTAATAGAGTGACGGCTCCAATTCCGGTGGTATAAGACAGCAGGTAATACAGGAATTCAAAATATTTCATTGACCGATTCTAATCCTTTCTAAAGCACCTTGCGGGAACCCTAGGTTGATTTGCCTTCATACAGTTTGGATAGTCATCTGCTATTCAGAGGTTTTTTTATTAAATTCTCAAACAATTTCGGGAAAACCTTCCTGATTATCAAAAAATTTCAGCTAATTTTCTTCACCATACGCGCCCCTCTCAGGGTAAGTGCATGTTATATTGATACGGTGTTGCCCTCCGCATTTTTGACTGCGGCCTTCTCACCCCAGATGTGTTACGAGGCTTATTCTTTCTGTCATTACGAAAAATGCCCGCAGAACCTGCATATCGCCTAAAACGCAGTTCCCGATTCATTAAACCGTTTTTCAGAATCCTGGTTGCCTCATCCTCCCATTGTTCTTCTCCCTTAAAATTGAATTAGAGCGTATTAACAAAACAAGCAGGAAATGGCATCCGATTCCAGAAACCATTTTCATCATCCGGGCTTTCACAAAGTAAAGGGTAAAGGGAAAAAAAGGCCCGAAATATAACCTCCATTTCAAGCCGGTATTGCAAAATCCACCCCCAAAAATGCCGATAATGAAGAATTTCCCAACCACAGCAGTAACGTTCGAACCAGCACCCGCCGCTAGGATGGCGGCGGCGCGGCTTCTTTTTAGGACGAAAAACAGCCGTCGGCACACAAAACAACCCAAAAGACGCTGCCACGGACGGCAGCGTCAGTCCAATCAAAAACTCCGACTCCGAGCACGGAAGCGAGGAGATATGAAGGAGAGTTCGGGAACCCATGGGTTCCCGGCGACTTTTTGCCTACTTTTTGGTCGCTCAAAAAGTAGGCCAGCCGGTGGAATCCGTGGGCCACAAATACTAGCCATTCTTTTATAGGCATTATGAACAAAGTATCCCACCTCCGCAATCCATGGTCCCCCAAAATCGCCATTCATTCCATTCATTATATCTTTCGCAGTCACTAAAATTTTAAAAGCCGTGGACCACAATACCGGTCATTCATTTATAGACATCATGAATAATGTAACTTGCCGCCGGAATCCCTAGACCAAACAACCTCAACCAATTTAAAAAACCGCTTTTCATTTTTTGTCCCCACGCCC
>DNPP01000143.1:2614-4840 GCA_003501365.1 Bacillota bacterium | reverse complement strand
TAAGGTATGGAAATGATTATGAATTTGGTTCATTTTTAACGAAGATCTGAGGTGGGTTTGATTGACTTTAAGTTTAGGGGAACTTTTGTCATTTCTTGGTATGGTCATTTTATTGGTCATGTTTCCAGGGCCAAATACAGTTCTCATTATGCAGTCGGTTGGTTTATATGGAAAGCGCACCGGATTTGGCAATGTTTTAGGAATAGCTTCGGGCCTTTATATTCATGCCCTGGCTGCTGTAGCGGGGTTATCTGTGATTATTGCCCAATCCGCCGGTATTTATCGCCTCATTCAGCTTCTGGGAGCTATTTATATTATTTATCTGGGGATCCGCAGCTTTTTTTTGAAGCCTCTCTCTATCGGTGAACATACAGGTGCTAGTATAAATAACAGCGGAGACCTTGGGGCCAACCCGCGGTCAGCTTTATTAATGCCCCAAATGCATCTATTCCCAGCGTTTACGAAAGGTTTATTCTCAACCCTCTTCAATCCCAAAATTGCTTTGTTTTTTGTTGCAATTTTCCCGCAGTTTATCCATAATCAAAATGCCGTTTTGAGCACCTCACTTTTTTTAACATTGTTATATTCACTAATCTCGGCTACATGGTACTCGTTACTCGTCATATTTGTGGATAAATTTCGGCGGGTATTGATTCGACAAAGGATTCAGCGAATTATTCAATATTTTACCGGACTCTTGCTTATCGCGCTTGGCTTTCGCATTGCAATACAACGGCAATAATATTTTGAATTCGGCTGTCCATATAAATAATACCCAAAACCCATAGTACTACCCACCTAAAAGACCAATCACCCGCAGCCTACGCATCCATGGCCCAGTCCGCAGAGCGCCAAACCATTTTTTAGCATCCGGGCTTTCACAAAGTGTAAAGGGTCGATGGAAAAGGGTAAAAAGTCACTCAGCCGGTGGAATCCGTGGACCATCAAAACCACCATTCATTGAGTCTTTTGCAGTCCTTAAAATTTTAACAGCCGCGGACCCCAATACCGGTCATTCATTTATAGGCATCATGAATAAAGTAACTCGGGGGCCGGAATCCCCGGGCCGTCAAAATCAGCATTCATTTCGTTCATTTTAAATCATCCCTACCAATCCAATATTCCTTATTCTTCTTCACCCATCGTAAAAATCCATCCTTATTCCCACTTCCCCCGCATATATTTTTACTACATCTTTTACCAACGGAGGACCCTTTGAGTTTACAAAACCAATTTGAAACCTACTGCCGGACCTCCGGCAACAATCCGTCATTTCGCGAGGGATTAGTCAACAACTTTAGCCGAAATTTGGCTTCTCATTCAAAGCCGCCCTTTATCTGGTTCGAAGCCAGCGCCTGTTCCGGCGATTCCATCTCCACCCTCAACGCGGTAAAACCAAATCTGGCCCAGATTCTTGAAGAGCTTCTCGATGTCCGCTACTGGAACGCCTTAATGCCGGAACAAGGGGAAGCGGCGATTCAACGACTTTTAACCACTGTGGAATCAGGGAACTTTATTCTGGCCGTCGAGGGAGCCATTCCTACCGCCGGACAAGGCCGCTATGCGATTCCCTTTAAACAAAACAATACCGTCTTTACCAGTGCGGAGTTATTACTCTGGATGGCTCCCAAAGCCAAATATATTATAGCCGTGGGAACCTGCGCCGCTTTTGGCGGACCATCGGCGGCCCGCCCTAATCCCAGTCAAAGTAAAGGAGTCCGGGATATTATCAGCCAACCGGTAATTAATGTCTCCGGTTGTCCCATCAACCCCGATTGGTTGCTGGGGACTCTTTTTCACCTCATGTTATTTGACACGCCGGCCTTAGACCGCCATCAAAGACCAACCCTCTTTTACGGGGAAACCATTCATTCAAACTGTCAGCGCCGTTCGTATTTCGATAAGCACATTTTCGCCAAAGATCTTGGTGATAGGGAATGTATGTTTTCATTGGGCTGCATGGGTCCAATCACCGGTTCCGATTGCCCGTACCGCATGTGGAACGACCACCTAAACTGGCCGGTTAAAGACAATACACCCTGCATCGGTTGCACCGAACCAGGTTTCCCGGATAAATCCAGTCCTTTTTTTACACCATTACCGGAAAAGCAACCGAAACCTGATGAAAGAAGGCCGTCACATGGCTAAAATTACCCTCAGTCCGGTTACCCGGATTAGTGGTTTATTAAGTATTGAGGCCTTTACCGGAGCCGGTAATATCGTCCG
>DNPP01000143.1:0-2277 GCA_003501365.1 Bacillota bacterium | reverse complement strand
GTTTATTTTACCCAGCGTATCTGTGGCATTTGTTCCATGGCCCATGGGGTTACAGCCGCTAACCTGGTGCGGCGGATTTACGGAGTAACTGTGAGCAAAGAAGTAAGTATCCTGCAACAAGCTCTGCTGGGAGCGGAATTTTTACAAAATCACATTCGTCATTTCTATCTATTGGTTCTCCCTGATTACCTGGACAGTCAATTCTTAACCGCTTCCTATTCAAAGAAAATGACCAGCCGATTCTCTCCGGATGCGCAGCAACATTTGGCGGAACACTATTATTTAGCCATGGACTATAGCGCTAAATGCCACGAGATGCTGGCAATTTATGGCGGCAAGATCCCGCACCAACATGGCTTAGTCGCCGAAGGGATTACCCTCCCTCCCAACGCCGGCAACCGGTTGCAGTTTTTGTCCTTGTTAGCGGAGGTCCGGGGATTTATCCGGGAGATCATGTTGCCCGATATTTACTTACTGGCAGAGACTTACCCGGATTATCTGGAGATTGGTACCGGGGCGGCCCGCTTTATCTCCTTTGGCCTCTTCGATCCCCGCTTTGGCGGACACTTTCCGGCTGGAATCATTGAAAACCATACTTTGCATCCGGTATTACCGGAAGAAATTCATGAAAGCATTGCTCATGCCTGGTACCGTCAGGTCGATCCCTCCCAAGTGCTTCCCGCTCCCGAAAAAGCCTCGGCTTATACATGGGTTAAAGCCCCTCGTTACAACGGCCTTTCATTTGAAGGCGGTCCTTTGGCCCGCAAAGCCATCCGGGCTTATCCGCAGCCCCTCTTAAAAGTCGGCACAATGGCCCGCCTGATCGCCAGGGCCGAAGAGGCCGATCAGATCGCCGGCTGGATCGCCAAGTGGATGAATGATCTACCGGAACAGGGAAAATACATCCAAGAACTCAAAACCCCGCAACAACAAGAAGCCGTCCAAATTAACGACGCCCCGCGCGGTCCCTTGCTCCACCGGATGACTGCCAATAATGAGGATATCGCCTCGTATGATATCATCACCCCCACCACCTGGAATTTTTCGCCCAAGGACGAAACTGGTCTACGGGGTCCGGTTGAAGAAGCCTTAGTGGGGACAGAAATTGTTAATCCTGAAGATCCTGTAGAAATCGGAAGAATCGTTAGGGCCTTCGATCCTTGCCTCAGCTGCGCTACCCATCTGATTGATTTGGAAGGAAAGCAGGGTGTGCAAGTGGAAATTACTACATGAAACACAATCTGGACAACCCTAGATGGATTCAAATTTATAATACAACTAAAAGCAACCCGATTAACATGAATCCGGCAAATAACTTTCAGATTCGCTATAAATCAGGACTTGCCGGATTCGAGGATTAAATAAGTATCGCTTTTGCTCTTTACCTCCCCGATTAGGCATTTCGCTCATGAAAAATTGTAATTTATTATAACAAACATTGTTATTTTTTTGACGAAGTTTAAAATGTTAGGGAGTAGGATAATTCTTTAGGAGGTGCCACCATGCTCGATGGAATGACTGAACAAATCGTACGGATTATGTATGAGAACTTACCGGTGGAAATCATGGTTATCGATGCCGAAGACGAGATTATTAGTTGGAACAAGCACGACACCCGGTTGTTCAAACGGCCCATGACCGCAATGGGAATCGATTTCCGGACTTACCATCCGGCTGACAGTTTCGCCAAAGCGGAACAGGTTATCTTCGAAATGAAACAGGGACGCCGGGACAAAGCCAGCTTCTGGTTTGACTTGAAAATCGACACCAATAGCACTGAGCGCAAGGTGCTGGTTGAGTTCTATGCTTTACGGGACTACAATGGTAAATATCTGGGCTGTATGCAATGTACCCAGGATATCGAAGATATTCGGCATGTACAAGGTGAACAACGGTTATCGGAAGATCCCCGTTATGAATCTCTCCGCTCAGTGGGGTGATCCGGTGATTGCCAACCCCCCCCAATTAGATTCACAATTAATATCGTAGGCAGCCGGATTGATTACGGCAGCCTTTTTTGTTGCAATTTAAAAGAGAGTAATAAAAGGCTTTCACTGATATGGACATTCTCCACAATTACCTCTTCGGGTGTTTTCAGACTGACCGGCGCAAAATTCCAAATGCCCTTAACTCCTTCTTCAATCAATTGGTTGGCCGCCTCCTGAGCAAATTCGGCGGGAGTGGCGATAATGCCGACATCCACCAAATTGGACTGCAAATATTGACGAAGTTCTTTGATGTCATGGATTAAAATTCCGCTGACAAAATCACCGATCT
>DNPP01000386.1 GCA_003501365.1 Bacillota bacterium | reverse complement strand
GGTCTGCTGGGAATGCGGGAAAGGTTGGCTATGCTTGGTGGGGTGTTGACAATTGATACCAAACCTGGTCAGGGAACACGCCTGATGGCAACGATTCCCTGGGAGGGGGTTTCATGATCCGAATAATGATAGCGGAAGATCACCATTTGGTCAGAGCAGCTTTAAAAGCCTTCATCCAACAGGAAGATGATGTTACGATTGTTGGAGAAGCTGCCGATGGGCAAGAGACATTGCAAATAACCGAGCGGTTAAGCCCGGATATCTTAATTTTAGACATCGGGATGCCTAAATTAAATGGAATTGAAATTTTACGCCGGATAACAGAATTAAAACTAAATACTCGGGTCATTATTCTTACGATGTATTCCGATTCCTCTTTTATCAAACGAAGCTTTCAATATGGCGCCAAGGGATATTTGCTTAAAAACTCGGTTTCCGAAGAATTATTAATGGCGATCAGAGCGGTTTATCGGGGGGAAATTTTTTTGAGTTCGGCGATTTCCAGGTTTATTTTGGATGACTTTCTTCAGTACCATGGAAAAACGGATTCGCCGGAGGCCTTTGATTCCCTATCACCCCGGGAGGTTGAAGTTCTGCAATTAATTGCCGAAGGGCACACCAATAGCGTGATTGCGCAAATGCTTTTTATTTCCACCAAGACCGTGGACAAACACCGGGCAAATTTGATCACCAAATTAAATGTGCGGGATACGGCAGGATTGATACGATTGGCGATAAAGAATAAGCTAGTTTTACTCGAGTGATAATTGTTTTTAAATTTGAATGCTTATCGAATCAACCCCTATTCGCTATCGGGTATTAGCAAAATAGGGGTTTTTTTTGATCCAAAGTAGAGATTTTACCCATAGTCAGGCGAGTAGTTCCAGGTAATAATGAATTATGGTCCATTTTTTTTGGGCCGATTAGCACGTATTAATTTTAACCTTGATCCGGCAAGTACATTGCAATTTTCCCGCTGTAATGCGGAAAAATTGGCCGGATCGGCGGTATTGTCTGAATCCGGCAAGTTCTTATTTGATATGAATTAATGAAGTTACTTGCCGGATTCAGGTTTACTTGAGAAAAAAAGGCGAGGCTTGATCAAAATTTATCAGAAACGGAGGTTTTATGATGGGCATCAAATTGAAATTAGGAGCCCGGATTCGTTTGGGTTTTGGTTGTTTGTTGGCATTGGTTATTTTAATTGTTCTTCTGGTAATGATTGAGATGAATTTTATTAATCAAAAAATTATTCTGATTAGGCAATACAATGCGGATATGAAGATGTGCACTACGATGCAAAAATCGATCTTAAACGTGTCTAAAGCAATGAGGGGTATCCTGCTTGATAGTGACATGAATGAAAATAAGCTAGCCATGAATAATGCCTTTTCAGACTATGATCAGGCTTATCAAGAAGCAACCCAAGTTTTTAAAACCGGAGCAGCAAGAAAAATGCTCGAGGAGATAAAAAGGGTGGATGATTCAGTCCGTTCGACGGCAATCCATCTTCTAGATTTGTATATGACTGCTCATGATTCCCAAAACGATGTCAAAATCAAAACCATGTTTTTCGATCAAGTTGGCGCACCAGTTAAGGAATGGACAATCCAACTGGATACATTACAAAATTTGGGGGAAAAGCTAACTGAAACAGTGATTGAAGAAGCTGAAAATACCTACCATTTGACATTGGCAATATTAATTCTTTCAGGCGGAATTGCCCTAGCCCTAGGAATGTTACTGGCGTTTCTCATTACCCGTAGCATTACCAAACCGATGAATTCAATAACCTCACGCATTGGAGAAGGAGCCGGGCAAGTGGCCGCCGCTTCCGGAGAATTATCGGTATCGGCCCAGTTGCTATCCCAAGGCAGTACCGAGCAAGCCGCAGCGATTGAAGAGACTTCGTCTACCCTTCAACAATCGGCTTCAATGATGGAACAGAATTCAACAAATACAATTCAAGCAGCGCAATTGTCGGTAGAAGCTAAAAAAACGGCCGATAAAGGAAATATTGAAATGCAGCAGATGATGGAATCGATTCAAGAAATCAAAGATTCCAGCGATCAGATTGCCAAGATCATTAAAGTGATTGACGATATCGCATTTCAAACCAATATTTTAGCTTTAAATGCGGCGATTGAGGCGGCGCGAGCAGGAGAAGCCGGAATGGGATTTGCAGTGGTGGCTGAAGAGGTGAGAACCTTGGCCGGCAAAAGTGCTGAAGCCGCAAAAAATACCGCGGCTATCATTGATTCCAATATTCAATTGGCAAATAAGGGTGTAGCTGTTGCCGGCAAGGTCAGTGAAGCTTTAGCTGAAATAACCATCCAGTCCCAAAAAGTAAGTAAACTGATGGATGAGATCGCGGCCTCCAGTCGGGAACAGGCCCAAGGAGTCGTTCAGGTAAATAAAGCGATGACCCAGATGGAAACCGTAACGCAACAGAATGCCGCCAATGCGGAAGAAAGAGCTTCAGCTGCCGCAGAGCTCAGTGCCCAGGCAGAGAATATG
>DNPP01000322.1 GCA_003501365.1 Bacillota bacterium | reverse complement strand
TTCCGGTTTATGCTTTCGGCAAGTTACGGCTGGAGTCAACGCCAATAACGGAAGAATTACTTGAATCGGCTGATCTCGTAATCATTACCACCGATCATTCCACTTACGATTATCAATGGATTTGCGACCATACCAGTCTGGTTTTTGATACCCGCAATGCAACGAGGCATATCAAGAAATGTCAAGCAAAGATAGCACGTATTTAATTGCCTTCTGTGTTTCCGTGTCTCTGTGGTCAATCTTTTTTGCCACAGAGACACAGAGGGCACAGAGAAACATCTTTTTTATTTCTTTACCAGAAATACTGCTATAGTCCATTTGCAACAAGGAGAAGCAGAAGATATTCCAACTTTCTAATTCGTTGCATTTAAATAAAATATAGTTGCTTTTCTCTGTGTCTCTGTGGCTATAAGGGCTTTTGGCCACAGAGAAGTACTTCTTTGTTTGTCAAATGAATAAAGGGGAGAAAAAATGTCTACCTTCAGATTTGGTTTAATCGGATGCGGCCGGATTGCGCCTAATCATGCGAGAAATATCAAAGAATTGGAGCAGTCCGAGCTTAAGGCAGTTTGCGATTTGGCACCGGAGAAGGCTGAGAAATACAGCCGGACTTATGGTGGCGAGGTGTATACCGATTACCGAAAAGTATTGGATCGTCCGGATATCGACATTATTTCGATTGCCACTTCCAGCGGCTGTCACGCCGAAATCGGTATCGCAGCGGCTGAGGCAGGCAAGCACGTAATTGTGGAGAAGCCGATGGCTTTGTCCTTACATGATGCCGACCGGTTAATCGCCGCTTGCGCCCAAAGCCATGTATATTTGGGAGTTTGCCATCAGAACCGTTATAATCAAGTAGTGCAGAAATTGCGTCAGGCACTGGAAACCGGCCGTTTCGGCAAGTTGACTCATGCCACGGCGGTGATCCGTTGGTATCGCGATCAGCATTACTTTGAACAAGATTCCTGGCACGGCACCTGGGCCCAGGATGGCGGCGTGTTGATGAACCAGTCGATTCATAATATTGATTTATTGCAATGGATGATGGGACAAGTTACCGGTATTTACGGCAAGATCACCACCAGACAGCGACAAATCGAGGTTGAGGATCTGGGACTGGGAATGCTGACCTTTAAAAGTGGAGCTCAGGGAATGATCGAGGCGTCATCCACGGTATATCCGCGTAACCTGGAGGAGACCTTAAACATCTTCGGTGAAACGGGCACCGTAATCCTGGGCGGACCTTCGATTAACAAGATTGAAGCCTGGCGTTTCGCCGACGGCCTCGATAATGAGGTGGAAGTGCTTACGAGTTGCGGCGAGACCCCGCCCAATATTTATGGTTTTGGCCATCGCACCTTTTATGAGCGGTTTATGAAGGCAATCGAAAGCGGGACTGAGTTTGATATCCCGGGAACCGAAGGCCGCAAGGCCTTAGAAATCATTTTGGGAATTTACCATTCGAGTATGAGCGGGCAACCGGTGGAATTACCGCTGAAAGAGAAGGCGTTTCCATTGCCGGAGCTGATGAAGGGGTATAAAGGGTAGGTCGGTAAAAAATGACTACCGCTTTACATTGATAGTGCTATGAAGAAATATTCAATCTTTACTTGTTACAATGGTTATTGTTGGCTTAATATGCTTAATAATTGGTTTTTTGTGCTTTCACAGGCTATTACAAAGTCAATTAATAAAGTCGTATCATCGCTAAGTTATAGCTCAAGCAGACAGTATGAGAAAAATTGTTCAGGAATTAACAGAGCTTGTAAATAGGGCGGAAAATTCCTTGAAGAAAGATATGAATATCGCTCCCATGATTAATTACTCAAATACAATAAAAAAACCGGATTTTTCTCGAGATCCGGTTTTTTTATTGCAAATTTAGAAATGACGGAAGTGGGGCGGGAAGATCTGCTGCTATTATGCAAACCCTACATCATCTTTCTTTTAGCTCTCAGAATCGTTCTGGTATAGCTAAAAATATTCTGCAAGCAGTTAAAGGGTGAAAACAGGCTCGCTCCAGAAGAAGTTACTCCAGTGAAAATCATAGACCATAATCTTTTGCAAAGACGACCTGAGGAAGTAGTGGAATCCCACATCAGATAAAAAGTTAACAATCTTAGAAAAAAAAGCCGGAAAAAAGGGAAAAATATTTTAAAAGCGAAATAATTGGATACGAACAAATCGGAGGTTTATCGTGAGAACGTCTTATATCGATCCCAATGCGGATGTTAGTATGGATACCGAAATTGGTGAGTTTGTAGTGATTGAGGCCCATGCTAAAATCGCCGCCGGTTGTAAGATAGGTCATCATGTCGTCATCCATCAGGGAACCGTCATTGGGGCCAATACGGTTATTAGCGATCATGCGGTATTGGGCAAGTCGCCGCAACTTGCCAAATCAAGCACTACCTTGCTAAAGAAACTGGAACCGCTGCAAATCGGCGCTAATTGCCAGGTAGGCACCGGAGCAATCGTATATGCAGGTACTATTATCGGGAATGATACCATGATCGCCGATCTGGCCTCAGTGCGGGAAAATTGCCGCATTGGCAGGGGGGTTTTAATCGGCCGCGGAGTGGCGGTGGAGAATAACACCTCGATCGGGGATCATACCAAAATTCAAACCAATGCTTATATTACCGCCGATATGACGCTTGAGGATCATGTATTTATCGCTCCCATGGTTACCACCACCAATGATAACTTCATGGGGCGCACCGAAAAACGGTTTGCGCTTAAAAAAGGGGCCACGATTAAACATGGCGCTAGGGTGGGGGGCAATGCCATCCTGCTGCCGGGGATTACCGTGGGGGAGGAAAGCTTTATAGCAGCAGGCTCCATCGTCACCAAAGATACTCCGCCCCGGCAAGTGATGAAGGGAGTTCCGGCCAAACCGGTGCGCCCGGTGCCGGATGAAGAGTTGCTGACGGATTAGTTATTGGTTATTAGGTATCAGTGATTTGGTATTAGTTGCTGGCGTGAAAGTATTTTTCCTAGGTTATTTATTAGTCTTACTTTTTCATAATCCAGATAAAAAGCCAGTAATTCCGGTTCTCTAAACCTCGATCCGGCAAGTTTTTAATTTATGGGATTCTGAAAGTTACTTGCCGGATTCAGTTAAAATAAAATCCCGTAAATCCATTAAATCCGGTAAATCCTGTATTAGTTCCTTGTTTTAGGCCTGATATTTAAGTCTAAAAAAAGATAACGGGAACGGGATTAACGGGATTAAAAATGAATTCTTAAGAACATCGCCTGAGTATGTTTAAAATTTTATGTTATTTGGTTTTTAGAGGTTGTGACATGGAGTTAACCAAAAAAATGGTTCGGAACTTAATTGCTTTTTTTGATTCTTTACTGTTCAAACTATGGTTTTTGCGTTTAACCATCGGTTATAAGATGTGGGGTACGGACTACCGGATCCGTCAAATCGGCCGGGCCCCATCCCGTTATTTAAACCGGATATTGCAGCATCTGGGGGCTGATATCGGTGCTACAGTTACCTTCAAGAACGGATTAGTATTGGATAATATTGATTCCGGTTTGAATGGTTTGCAGATTGGAGTCAATGCCTATATTGGCCCGGGAGTTTTTATTGATCTGGCAGCGCCGGTTCGGATCGCAGCCGAGGCAGTGCTGGCGCCTCAAGTTATGCTATTAACTCACGGCGATGTGGGGAACCGTTTGCTGGCAAAAATAATTAATCGCTCCGAGGGAGCGGTTTGTCTAAAAGAAGGTTGTTGGCTCGGAGCCCGGGCCATTATCTTGCCGGGAATAACAGTAGGAACAGGGGCGGTAGTGGGTGCCGGCTCGGTAGTAACGGCCGATGTGCCCGACTACACAGTGGTAGCCGGCGCACCGGCCCGTCAGGTCCGAAAGTTAGACGGGGCTTTGAAAGAAGAGACTAATCATTTATGACTATCGCTACCAATAGTTTGCGCACGTATATTTTTAGAATAGCCACCGGAATCAGCGGGGTATTAATCGGGGTATTCATCGCCCGTTTTCTGGGACCTGCTGGAAAAGGTTATTATTCTGGTGTTTTTCTATTTTATACCACTTTTACAGTGGTCGCCGGTACTTTGGGTCCGGCTATTACTTATCAGATTACCCGTTTAAAGAACTCACCCCGGGCGGTATTTTTGACGGCTTCAGTGTACAGTACCGTTATCGGGGTTTTGGCTATCCTGACTTTCTGGATTTATACCCTTATTAAGCCCGGTTTTAAGCCGGGAATGATCTGGGTGGTGGTAGCAGTTACGCCGTTTACCCTAATTGTGACCAACATTAACGGCTTATTTCAGGGTTTGAACCGGATTACCACGCTTAATTGGATTGGGATCGGTGCGGGTTTATTACAATTAATTTTGTTATGTACCGGATTTATAGGGTTTCAC
>DNPP01000198.1 GCA_003501365.1 Bacillota bacterium | reverse complement strand
ATGCGTGCTTCGGCCGCCGCAACGTCCTTCACAATCTTATTGCTCCCCACTATAACGATCACCTTTCCGGGGCCGAAGATCATGGCAGCTACCCGGTTACCGGCGCCATCGGTATTGACCAGTTGCCCATCCAGGGTTAGGGCGTTGGTTCCGGTTAAAAACACATCGCAAGTTAATTCTTTGCGGCGGATCTCTGCTTTTTGGGCGGCATCCAAACCGGGCTGATTATGATCTAAAATAGAGTTTCCTCGTTCCATTAGCTTTTCCGTCAAGCCCATCTCATGAATGGTCATCGAGCCACCACAACCGACTACTGCATCCCGGGGTATCAAATCGAGAATTTGAGGGACCGCCTCGTCGGAAGTCTTACAATAAGTGGCGTGAAAATTGTTTTTTTCCAGTGCTGCGACTACTTTTTTCCCCAATAATTCATGATGCCAGTTTTTAAGTTGATTCATTTTTAGCGCTCCCTTATTGAATGATTTATTTTTCATTGTTATCCAAAAGATAGTAGGTAACTAAAAAGTGCATACTATTTTTAGCGATGAAAAGGGATATAATTCAGTATATATAACCATTGAGCATTTTGCAATAACAATGAGGGTCTGGAGTTTAGTATAAAAAGAGAAGGTGAACCGATTGAAATATCGTAAATTCGGCAGCTTGAATTGGGAAGTATCGGCATTGGGATTCGGGTGTATGCGTTTACCAACCGTTGATAATAATCCAATGAGCGGCAATATCAAAGAAGATGAAGCTGGGCGGATGATTCGCCGGGCGATTGATCAGGGAGTCAATTATATTGACACCGCCTATCCTTATCATAGCGGTCAAAGCGAAATCGTTGTCGGTAAAGTACTGCAAGACGGCTACAGACAACAGGTCAAGCTGGCCACCAAGTCCCCGGTCTGGTTGATTCATCAGGCCAGTGACTTCGATAAATACTTAAATGAACAATTAACCAAGCTGCAAACGGAGCAAATTGATTTTTACCTGTTGCATGGTTTGGATAAGGAGAGATGGGAAGGGACTATCCTTAAGTTTAATCTGCTGGAACGGGCCGAAGCGGCAGTCCGTGACGGGCGTATCGGACACCTAGGCTTTTCATTTCATGACCAATATGAATCATTTCAAACGATCGTTGACGGTTATGATCATTGGGAATTCTGTCAAATCCAATATAATTACATGGATGTCAACAATCAGGCCGGTACCAAGGGACTTCAATATGCGGCCTCCAAAGGTTTGGCCGTGGTGATTATGGAGCCTCTACTGGGAGGTAAATTGGCCAATCCTCCCCAAACCATCCGGGAGATGTTCATCCGGTCCGGCGCCAAGTTCTCACCGGCGGATTGGGCTCTGCAATGGGTATGGAATCAGCCGGAGGTTTCGCTGTTATTAAGCGGAATGAGTTCTATGAATCAAGTGACTGAAAACGTAAGTTCCGCGGATCATTCCGGGATTAACTCTTTACGTGGCGAAGATCTGAAATTTATTGAAGAATTGCGGCAAAAATATCGAGCAAGGACCGCGATTCCCTGTACCGGATGCAGTTATTGCATGCCCTGTCCGGGTGGGGTGGATATTCCCGGAGTTTTTCGTTTTTATAATGACGGGTTTATGCATGAAGATGTCGGGACTTCCCGGGCGTTATACGGCAGATTTTTGGCGGAGAATGAACGGGCCGGCGCCTGCCTCCAATGTAAAGCCTGTGAAGCAAAATGTCCCCAAAAGATTCTCGTTAGTGAATGGATGCCCAAAGCCCATGCGGTACTGGCGGAAGGAAAACCTTATGAAAACCAGAAAGGATGATTTCCAATGAACGAAACCATGAAAACCATTTTAAATAGGAGAAGTTTCAGGGCTTATAAGCCGGAGCAAATTAAAGATCAGGAATTGCAAACCATACTGGAAGCGGGTAAATTTGCGCCCAGCGGTATGAATACTCAACCCTGGCATTTTAGCGTGATTCAAAATAAGGATGTGTTAAATAAAATCAATGGAATTGTCAAAGAGGGGTTATTGAAATCGGGAAATCCGCAGATGGCCGGTAGGGCCAAAGATGAAAATTTCAGTATTTTTTATCATGCTCCGACCTTGATTATTGTTTCCGCCGATCCCAAGGTGCCAACCCCCCAGTTTGACTCGGCTATTGCCTTGAGTTATATGTTTCTGGCTGCGGCATCTTTAGATATCGGTTCATGCTGGATTCAAGCCATCAGCGTCGCTTTTAATTCCGAATCGGCTAAACCGATGCTGAAAGAACTCGCAATACCGGAAGGGTATACTATTTATAGTGCCGGTGCATTTGGCTACCCGGCTGTTGAAGCTCCAGCCCCGGCTCCGAGAAAAGAAGGCACGGTTTCGTTTATTAAATAAGTATGGGTACCGAATAAAGGAGTTGAATCCCTGATGCCAATGATGAGAGCGGTTCAAATCAGCAATCCGGGTGGTGAGTTGGAGTTAGTTCAGAGAGAAATCCCTGAACCAAAAGAAAATGAAGTTTTGATCAAGATAGAGGCCTGCGGAGTTTGCCACGGCGATGCGATTGTCAAGGAGGGAAGTTTCCCTGTCTTACGTAACTTAAACAGAAAAAAGTCGGCCTATTAGCCAATCGGTTTCCTGCTGCCTGGAGCAACCCCCAGGCTTCTCCAAGCGAACTGGCGGCTACTCGGGGACCGCTTCCAACCAGCCCGGTGATGCTATTTATGACTTATGATCCCAGCAGACGGGCGCCTGCTTCGGAGGGAGACTTTTTAGGTATTATCAGCCTGGGTTGCGCAACCGAGAATATGTGGTTGATGGCGGAAGCATTAGGGATAGGTTTTCATGTTGTGAGTTCATTGGCGAGCGGCTCGGCCGAAAAAGAAGTCAAGCACATTTTGGGTATCCCGGATTCCTTGCGAATTGTGTATGCGATTCGGCTGGGGTATCCCGTTTCCGGTTCGGAGTATTTAAGAGTGCGCCGCGAGGTGGGTGATTTTACGCACTATAACAGGTTTGGGAATAAGGGTTTGGCGTGATTGGTAATATTTTCGTGATTAAGGGCCCTAATGGTTAACTTCGATTCTCCGGATATTTCATTCGTAAACTTCTTTTCTTTCATAAAAATTCAGCTTCAATAATAACAGCCCATTTGTCGTTAAAACGTGAAATAGTTAGCGACAATGGGTTTTTTTATTAATGTACATTTTGATTTTTTAGATAATTATTTTTTCTCCTAAAAGGAGTTATTAACTCTTTGTTGTATATAAAATATAACATTTTTTGAGATATTTCCGGAAATTAATTAATCGTTAGGATACTAACATTTCTCGTTACGCATTAATAATAGAATCTATCTTACAAGAAATGGATTGATTACCGAGATGGATAAAAAATCAAAAACCCCAAATCATCCTACTGAGTTCGGCAATACCAAAGTTACCTCAATCACCAGCCGGATTATTT
>DNPP01000399.1 GCA_003501365.1 Bacillota bacterium | reverse complement strand
CATTGAGCTCTTATAATGTTTTAACAACAAGCCGGAATTGATCAACACCGGTTTTAAATCTCGAATAATATAACTTTGGGGTTTTTGCTGGACTTTTTCTAATATTCCTTCCGGTTTGCGGATTTCGCGGGTAATTTGATTGATTTGATCAGCCGGTATTCCATGTAAGGCTTTTAATTTAAATTCATTTCGAACATTATCATACCAATAAATAATTCCAGCGTTGGAAAAAGTTTCAGGGATCACTTTCAGTAATATATTCTTGGCAATGTGAATAAAGTCCAACTCGCCATCGAATGCCTCTTCCAGCCAAAAAAGATGCTGGTAGAAACTATTTGAAAAGCAATAGCGATATATAATTAATGTAAAGCCGATAATCAGCATCGACCAAAAAACTGCAAGGCCCCATTGCAAATAAAAAACCACCCTTCATTTTCCATATCGGCATTTTAGAAGGATGGTTTAACTAAAAAATAAAATTGTTTATCCGTGAATTACCACTCAAAAAGCGCGGCTCCCCAGGCCAAACCGCCACCGAATCCAATTAGCATAATGTAATCGCCCTTCTTAAAAGTGTCCCAATATTGATTCAGCGCCAGCCCAATAGAAGCAGATGAGGTATTTCCGTATTTCTCGATATTGGAAAGAACCACCGTATTGTGAGAGACTACCTCTTTGGCTGCTGCTTCAATAATCCGGATGTTGGCCTGATGGGGAATAACATAAGTGATCTGCTCCGGTTTAAGGCCTACCTTTTGGGGTACTATATTATAAAGTTCTTTAATTTTGCTGACGGCAAATTTAAAGATTGCTTTTCCACTTTGCTTAAAGTAATAATCCGATTTTTGGTCCTCCAGTAAATTTCGAACTCCCCCGATAGTGACTTCGTATGCCATAGTCGGATCAGCGCCTAACTCGGTATGCAATAGCAGATGTTCGGGATGATCATTGGTAACCACCGCTGCCGCTGTAGCATCGCCAAACAGCACGCAAGTGCTGCGATCACTATAATCTACCGTCCTGGTTAACTGTTCAGCGGCAGTCACCAAACCTGTTTTAATATTACGGGTTTTTAGTAAGCTTTCCGCAGTAGCCAAACCATAGATAAATCCGGAGCAGGCCGCATTAATGTCAAAGCAAAATGCATGAGCGGCTTGAAGCTGATTGGCTATTTCAAACGCTTGTCCGGGACAGAGATGATCCGGCGTCAGAGTTGAAGAAAGGACAAAGTCCAACTCGGTCGGATTGATCTTGGCTTTATCACAAGCCTGCTTTCCGGCTTCTGTTACGAGTGGAAGCAATGACTCTCCTTTGCTTAAAATATGACGCTCCCGGATACCGGTCCGGCTCACAATCCATTCGTCATTGGTTTCAACCAGTTTTTCCAAATCACTATTGGTTAAAATCTTCTCCGGGACCACCGCCCCAATTGCTGAAATTCCGACTTCCGACATGATGGACCTCCTGTAAGTTATTCTTCATCTTTTAACAGTTTAAGATAATTGGCCATTTCCAAGGTCATCCCGTAAATCTCGAAATCGCCTTTGCAGACAATCTCTTCTTTAGAACGGACAATGACCTCAATCAAAAAACGATGACCTTTTTTACCAACCACTTGCGCCTTGGCAATTAGTCGCTCGCCTGCCCTGGCGGTCCGCAGAAAATTAACCTCGGCCCGTCCCGTCATGGCAACTTGAGTGTCTACTACCGCATTGGCAAGGGAATTCGCTTGAGCAAAAACTATATGTCCTCTCACAATATTACACTTTTCCAAACACATCGAGAGATCGGTTTCCAAAAGTGAAAGGCCCCGACAACCAGGTTCAATCTCAATAAGTTCGCCCACAATTTCGGCGGTTGCTAATGATTGTGAAACGCCAAAAAAATGAGATGCCATCTCTTTAGTCCTTTTCCGCACCTCGGGAATAGACAACTCCAATCGATCCAAGCGAATGGTTGGTATGCTAACCGCAAAAACCTCCGCTAATTCTTCGTCGGTGATAAAAGGATTTTTGGCAATAGCCTCAAGTAATTGGCGATGACGATCTGATTTCCTTAATAGTTTCCCATTCATTTGCTTATTTATCTCTTTAAATATTTATTATTACCTGATAATAATTATAGCTTTTTTGAGACCAATTTTCAAGTATAAAAAAAGCCGCCCATTTGGGCGGTTACTTTTTTAGCTATTTTCGGCCACTCCAAAGCGTTTAACGCTGAAGATTTGGTATCCCAGGTGTCCCATGACGGTAACCATTTCATCATACCATTCCTTATTTTCGGCATTCTGCGGTATTTCCGGAAAAGAATACTGGACGATCTCCCGCAATAAATCTTCCTTTAAGTTTTCATTGCCCGGCAGATAAAAATAAGCGAATGCCATCTCATGCTCTTCCCCAATACCTAAGGCCCAAAAACCTATGCCCTTAAGCCAAAGATATTTATGCACATTCTTTTCAAAGTTATCCGGCGCATAAGAGGTTACAAAGCTTTTGCCGATAAAACCCTTGGTATGTTCAAAAAGACTTTGAGTCTTATTAAAGGTGTCGCTAATAAGGATATCCGGTAACTTCTTGGGAACACGATTATGAAGAGCTTCCGTTTTGACAGTCATGTATTTATTAATATCATCAAAGACTCGGGCATCCCGATACCGTTCAATTAGATCGCCGATTAGCTTATCCCGAAAAACTTTACGGTCCGTATCCGATAAAAAACGGACAGCCGGTTCATTTTGTTGGGCGTGAACATTACCGCTATAAAAAATACAGCCCATCAACAAAAAAAATACCACTACAAACCATCGTTTGTTGCGCATCTCAATATCTTCCTCAGTTAAAAATAAAGGGTAAATTAAACCCAATTGATTCTAGATGAAATTTTAACAAATATTGGCGGCATAAGTCAAGTAGAAAGAGAAATTTAAGACAAATTTGCTCTTTATCCGTATCGATTGGAATGCAAATTTATCGTAAAGGCCGTTTTATGGATTCTCATTCTTGACAAATTTTTTGATATTAAAAATCTTGTATCCCAATTTATCCATTACAATCATCATTTCGGATTGCCACTGTTTGTTTTCCGGTACATCAAGGACTTCCGGGAAAGAATAGATTACCACATCCTTCAAAAACTCTTGTTTTAAATCTTGATTTTCGGGCTGATAGAAATACGATAACGCGATCCGGTGTTCATCGTTAATCCCCAAGATAATAAAACACAAGCCTTTTAACCATATATATTTATTAACATTCTTCTCAATCTGAACCGGATCATAAATACGGGTAAAACTATTCCCGATATAAGGCCTGGTATGATCCATCAAGCTTTGGGTTCTTTTAAAAGTCTCCTGTATGACTACGCTAGGGGTTCTGGGCGGGTGAGATTTATGGAGGAATTGATATTTCGCTTCCATATAGTCTTGTACTTTGGCAAAGGTTTGATTATTCTCATATTTAGACATCATTTGTTGCAAAAGCTCAATCCGGGCCGCCTTTCTCTGCTCAAGGGTTAATTCATTAATTGTTACGTTGTTTTGACCACTTTCAGCTGCAAAAACACTTACGCACAAAAACATTAATGAAAATGTAAGAAATAGTAATTTTCTGTTCATTAACTCTCGAACCCCTTTTTAATCCGGTTTACGATCCATTCTTTATTTCCTTTATTTTATTCATTATTCTAAAATCATGAAAATTTTTTACAATCTTCTTATTTTATCTTAATAGCACAGGTACGTTAAGTCAAGAATTGGTTCACGATATTAAAACGCCTGGACAAAAGCCCAGGCGTTTTATGGTAATATTATTTTTTTAATTTGCTTCAGACATTGAATAAAATATCAGCATAGGTTGGAAGCGGCCAAGCTTTTTCGTCAACCAACGTCTCCAACTTATCACCGTCAGCCCGTAGTTTGGCCATCGTAGTAACAACTACATCCCGGTAATATTGAGCCTGTTTTAAACTGTCTTCGCCAATTTTTTCGATGCCATCAACCGCTTTCTCCAGAGCGTCAACATTGTTACTAAAGGAAGCCAATACTTCACTGGTTTCGATTAATAATTTCTCCTGAGCACTGGTAGTTGCTTTGGCAGAAGCACTTTTTACCGCAGTAAGGGATGCAGCTAAGTCGCCGGTGTATTTTACCACAGCCGGTAAAATCTGGCGTTTTGACATCAGTAACATTGTTAAGGCTTCGATATTAATTTGCTTAGCATAATTCTCCAGGAAGATTTCATATCTGGAGTGCAGCTCAACTTTGCTCAAAACTGCATGTTTCTCGAAGGTCTTGACCACTTTATCAGTGATCCAAACCGGAATGGCCTCTACAGTGGATTTAATATTGGGTAGACCGCGTTTTGCAGCTTCTTTCACCCATTCGTCAGAGTAGTTATTGCCGTTGAAAATGACTCGGCTGTTCTTTTTGACTACTTCCTTAATAATCGCCTGCGCTTCGGCAGTAACATCCTTTGACTTCTCTAAACGATCGGCGACTTGGGAAAGAATTTCGGCTACGATGGTATTCAAGGCGGTGTTCGGACCGGCAATGGATGCCGAAGACGCGACCATTCTAAATTCAAACTTGTTACCGGTAAAAGCGAAAGGTGACGTACGGTTACGGTCGGTAGAATCTTTCGGTAATGTCGGCAAAGTAGTTACGCCAATCCGCAACTCCCCACCGGATTTGGAATTTTTGGCACCGCCGTTTTCCAACTGATGGAAGATATCCGCCAATTGTTCGCCTAAGAAAACTGAAATAATAGCAGGCGGAGCTTCGTTAGCGCCCAAGCGGTGGTCATTACCGGTATTGGCAGCGGAAGCCCTTAGTAAATCGGCATATTCATCGACGCCTCTCACCACGGAAGTTAGGAATAATAAAAATTGGGCGTTTTCATGGGGAGTTTTGCCGGGTTCCAACAAATTTTGGCCGTCATTGGCACTCATCGACCAGTTATTATGTTTACCGGAGCCATTAACACCGGCAAACGGTTTCTCATGGAGTAAACATACCAAACCATGACGAAGAGCGACTTTCTTTAAAGTTTCCATGGTAAGGTGATTATGATCGGTTGCTACGTTGGTAGTACTGAAGATTGGAGCCAATTCATGTTGTGCGGGAGCAACTTCGTTATGTTTGGTTTTAGCCAAAACTCCCAGCTTCCAGAGTTCAGTATCGACTTCCCGCATAAAACTGGCGATTCGTTCTTTTAAATTACCAAAATAGTGATCTTCAAGTTCCTGGCCTTTAGGCGGTTTAGCACCGAATAAAGTCCGACCGGTCAAAATTAAATCTTTACGTTGATCATATAATTTCTTGTCAATAATAAAGTACTCTTGTTCCGGACCAACTGTGGTAGCAACCCGGGTAGCGGTAGTATTTCCCATAGCCCGTAATACTCTGAGCGCTTCTTTCGAAAGAGCTTCCATTGAGCGAAGCAAGGGGGTCTTTTGGTCAAGCGCCTCGCCGGTATAGGAACAGAAGGCAGTAGGTATACATAAAGTATAGTCTTTAATAAATGCCGGGGATGTGCAATCCCACGCGGTATAACCTCTGGCTTCAAAAGTTGCCCGTAATCCGCCCGACGGGAAAGAAGAAGCATCAGGCTCACCCTTAATCAATTCTTTACCGGAAAACTCACCGATTATGCGTCCATCAGAGGTAGGAGAGATAAAAGAATCATGTTTCTCTGCCGTAATACCGGTCATTGGCTGAAACCAATGGGTATAATGAGTGGCGCCCTTCTCAAGCGCCCAATCTTTCATCGTATTGGCTACTACGTCAGCTACCAAAGGGTCTAACGGCAAGCCCTCATCAATCGTTTTCTTCAAAGCTTTGTAGGTATTCTTAGGTAGACGAGCCTTCATGGTTGCATCATTGAAAACATTCGAAGCAAAAATTTCTTCCAAATAATTTGAAGCTACAACTTGTTCCTGATCCATATCCTATTCTCCTCTCGTGTTATGTTATTGTAATGTATCGCTTTTTTATAAACTTAACATTATTTTCGACTTTTTGCAAGAGTGTTTTCAATAAGTTAACCAAAAGAGATTACAAAAATCTAACGGTAACATAGATTTTAACATAATATACATGATTAATGCTGACATATGCTTTCCATGATTGATTCCCTGAAAACGGCAATAAAAAAACGTTTCTTTAAATCGAAACGTTTTTATAAATCATTTGTTCTTCAATAGTTTCGCTTAAATATCAAAATACAGGTGAAACTCATAAGGGTGCGGGCGCAGCCTTATTGGATCGATTTCGTTTTCACGCTTATAGCTTACCCAAACCTCAATAACATCTTTGGTGAAAACATCCCCCTTTAGCAAAAAGCTGTGATCTTCTTCCAAAGCGGAAAGCGATTTTTCCAAAGAACCAGGTACGGTTGGTACTTTGGCTGTATCTTCAGGAGCTAGGTCAGATGTTTTTATCTAAAGGGTTGCCGGGATCCCGTTTATTTTCAATTCCATCCAGACCTGCCATTAACATGGCTGCAAAAGCCGAATATTGATTGGCGGTAGGATCGGGCGGCCGAAATTCAATACGCTTGGCATTGGGGTTATCGGTATACATGGGAATCCGAACTGCTGCCGAACGATTGCGCTGCGAATAAGCCAAATTAACCGGCGCTTCATAACCGGGAACCAACCGTTTGTACGAATTTACAGTGGGAGCGCATATCGCCATTAGTGCATTGGCGTGTTTCAATAAACCCCCGATATAATATTTGGCGATATCCGATAATAAGCCGTAACCTTTCGGATCATAGAAGATATTTCGGCCATCTTTCCAGAGAGACTGATGAGTATGTATTCCTCAACCATTATCGCCAAAAAGCGGTTTAGGCATAAAGGTAGCCATCATATTATGCTGTTTTGCAATGTTTTTTACAATGTATTTATATAATAAACAATTATCGGCTGCTTTCAGGAGAGTATTATAACGCATATCAATCTCACATTGTCCCGCCGTTGCGACTTCATGATGGTGAACTTCAATAGGTATACCTAGTGTAAGGTTTCTTAGTTACCGGGTCATAGATATCGCAGAATTTGCATCAATGAGCTAGTTTCGTTGTTATTAAACGTGTGTTATATGATATTATATTAACAACATTTTACTTTTATTAATAAAATCTTAGCTCCCTAAAAAATAAAAAGCAGTATTGGTTGGTATTTTTATTACCAACCGATACTGCTTCTCAGAAATTCAGTCAATGAAAAATTTACGGATCTGGAAAATCGTAAATCTATATTTTAGTTTAAAATTTTAGTAGGAATTTCTGCCATGCGCGTTGAATTATTATTAAATTATTAATTAATCCGAAAACGAAAGGATGAATAAAAATGCCGGATATTAAACCTGAGGATATCAAAGAAACGACTGAGGCCCCATCGCAAGAAGAAGCCAAAAGATTAGAAGGACTCGGCTGGGTTACAATTGATACGTATAAAATGAATGATAATACCTTTTATGTACTTGCTTGGGCAAAGGATGGCGCTCCAGCCCGCTAAATAATTCAAACCTGAACGGCCGCTGTTTATACTTGAGCCAGTATTTCTAACGATGCTAATAACGAAGCTTTGCTAACAGCTCCGGCAATACTGGTTGAGTAACTACAAGCGGTTGTTTTCATCTTAGCCGGATGATGGTAGTAGCAGTTAAACCCATCCCCAAAACGGTGCAGATGAATCTTCCACCCCTTTTTATTCATTTCATTTTCAATCTCCCAGGCATTGTTTGCCACATCGGAATACTTAGGTACTGTGGTTCCGTATATTTCTACCGGCTCTCCGGTTCGAGTCACTCCGCTGATCCAATGGCCTCCTACCAGCAAAAGATAACGGTTGCTGCTTTTTTCAGCTTCTTTTTCCCATATAAATGGATAAAAGCCGAGTCCCGTATTAAGCCAGATCACCGAATAGTTATATACAATCTCGGCAATGCAAGCGTCCAATTCCGGACTTGGATTAAGCTTTAATATCTCTTCGGTTGTCATCGCTTCGCCTCCCAAACGTTCATCTTTTTATTATATAACTCCCCTGTTCGCAAAGCAATTATTATTCATTGGATTGACATTTTGATATTTTTTGTTTATGATAAATTTGTATATATTTTTTCGATGATACGTTTATATTTTTTATCAATATTCGAGCATTGATTTTATTTTTCATCATACGAAAGGATGCGATACGATGCCAGATTTAAAAGCGGAAGACATTAAAGAAACGGTTGAAACCCAGTCGAAGGAGGAAGCCGATAAGTACGTCGCACTGGGATGGTTATTAATCGATAATTATAAGATGAACGATAAAACCTTTTACATGGTCGCCTGGACAAAAAGCGAAGCGCCGGTTAAACCATAATTTTTATACTGTTATTTTCCATAATCTTATCAAGATCATCGACTAAACGAAGCGGCACCTCAAAATGAGTGCCGCTGTTTTTTACTATATTTACAAGTTGAAAACTTTTCAATCTTCTCCAAGATATGCTTTACGAACCTCCGGATTTACAGCAAGCTCCTCAGCTTTGCCTTGGATGACAATATTTCCGGTTTCGATCACAAATGCCCGGGTGGCAATGGATAAAGCAATATTTGCATTTTGTTCAACCAGCAAAATAGTTGTACCCAAATGATTGATATCCCCGATAATTCTAAAAATCTCCGCAACCAGCATTGGAGCCAGTCCCATCGATGGTTCATCCATCAACATTAACGAAGGCTTAGCCATCAAAGCTCTACCCATTGTCAACATCTGCTGCTCACCACCGCTTAATGTCGCGGCCATTTGATTTTTCCGTTCAGCGAGCCGGGGAAAAAGTTCAAAAATCTCACGCATACTTTGCCGGATACCGGCTTTGTCTTTACGAGTAAAAGCTCCCATCTCCAGATTCTCAAGCACACTCATCCGGGGAAAAACCCTACGTCCTTCGGGAACATGCGATATACCCAACTCCACAATACGATGAGGCGGAGTTTTTGTTAAATCGAGTCCTTGAAAAAAGATCTGACCTTTCGCAGCGGGTAAAAGACCTGAAATAGTATTTAAGGCGGTAGTCTTTCCCGCACCATTGGCGCCAATTAAGGCCACGATTTCTCCCGTCTGGACATCAAACGAGATGCCGGATAACGCGCAAATCGCGCCATAATTTACAAAAAGATCTTTAACTTCAAGCATTAATGTAGCGCACCTTTCCCCAGATAGGCCTCGATCACCCGGGTATCTTTCCGAATCTCCTCCGGCGTGCCTTCGGCAATCTTGGACCCATA
>DNPP01000126.1 GCA_003501365.1 Bacillota bacterium | reverse complement strand
TTGACAAAAAAAATCCCTCCCGTTACAATAAAAAAGAAAGGAAGCCAATCATGACCGAAAAACAAATACGAAAACCAAAGCAATCCCGCAGCATTCAAATGAAGGAAAAAATATTGGATACAGCCTTTACACTATTTTGTGATAAAGGTTATTACCAAACAACCACCAATGAAATTGCCAAAATAGCCGACGTTTCTATCGGTAGTCTATATTCCTACTTCAAAGACAAAGATACGATCTTCCTGGAAATCCTTAAGCGTCATCATCAGCAATTCGCCACGTTGCATGATGAATTGTTGAACCAACCCGAACTCTATCAAGCCGATAAAAGAGTATGGCTGCGCCATCTCATTGAAAGTCTGATTACACTTCATGAAAATTTTAAAGGGCTCTACAAAGAAATGCACGTTCTATATTATGCCAATCCCAATGTTGCAGCGATTATGGATGAACAAATGGAGGACTCCCGTCAGAGTACCATGCGCTTTTTTCAATTATGGCGTGATGAACTAAAGGTAACTGATTTGGAAGCCGCAGCCGTCATTACATTCGAGTTCATTTCAGCCATCGTAGACCAAATTGTATTTGGAAAGAACACGATTGATAGAGAACGCATTATCCAGACCGGAGTGGAAGCTTTAGCGCGATTTTTAATCGACGACAAATTATGATATGCGAAAATAAAACGAAAAGAGCAACCAGGTCTTATACCAATTTGCATTCAAACATATAACAAATTACGATGCAAATTGGTATAAAATACTAAGTTGCTTCCTGATTTATTATCCAATTGAAAGCAACTTAGTATTACTGTCTTCCCTTAAATTCAAAAACTTTGCCGACGCTTTTAAGCCATTCCAGTTCAGTCTGATAATGGATTAAATGATGCTTAAAAATAATGTCCGCCATTAAGCGCGCTTCCCCGGTCAACTGAGCGAGCGTTAATACTTGATGCTCTTGAATATGATCAATAGCAGTTTCCAAATATTTTTGCTGTGCACTCAAAGCGGTAGTTATTACGCCGATATCCAGAAAGTCGGCAAAATATAAAACGGCGTCCAGCTCAAATTCCGGTCTAAAAGAAGTGTTCAGCATATCATTTAACAACCGAGCAAATTCACCCTTACCGGCCTCAGTTATCGAATACACCGAACGTTCCGGTTTATTTCCTTCCCGTTCCTCATAAACACTGACCAATCCCCTATCCTTCATCTTATCCAAGTGATAATAAATTGTCGGCAGCTTGATTTGGGCGAAATCGGCGGCACTTTCCGCGAGCTGTTGTTTTAACCTATATCCGTGCTGCGGCCCATAACGGATTAAAAATCCTAAAATATAAGTTTGAACTTTCATTAGTTCACCAGCTTCTCCTGTCATATGTATGCGTATATATTCAGCACTGAGTATATCATCTCTTCTAAAATAAAGTCAATGATACCCCTCCTTGACAAAACTCATGATTCATTTTATAATACTCAATATTGACTAATCAATATTGAGTAATAAAGGAGGAGTAATTATGGTCAGACCACGGATTAAAGAAACGGATAATGGGATTCAAGGCAGCTTCGATATTAGGGTTTTTGATAAAATGCGACGTAAGATGAGGGACAGCAACCATTTGGACACCGATCATTTAATCAAATCCGGCATTGATCACGGCCTTGCTCTGGAAATCGGCCCCGGTCCAGGTTATTTAGGATTGGAATGGCTGCATAAAACCAATGATACGACCTTAAAAGCAGTTGAAATCAGTCAAGGAATGATTCATTTGGCGGAACATAATGCGGATGAGTACAATTTGCGCGACAGAGTTACCTATATTCCGGGAGATGCAAAAGATTTACCATTTAAAGATGGAGGTTTCGATGCCGTTTTCAGTAGCGGCTCGCTTCATGAGTGGGCGGAACCCTTGCGGATATTTAATGAGATTTATCGCGTTTTAAAGTCGGGCGGCAAATATTATATCAGCGATCTCCGCAGGGACCTTAATCCAATAATAAAATTCCTAATCGTAAAAAGTACTGAGTCTAGGGAGATTATTCCCAGATTTATTACTTCTCTCCAAGCGGCTTATACCAAAAAGGAACTAGAAATAATTATTGCGGAATCAATGCTTAAGGAAGCTATCATTAAGAATAATCCTGTGGATTTAGAAATAACCGGCCTAAAAAAATAGTAACTTTATTGTAATATCCCACCGAAATACACTTTATTCAGCTGCGGTAATCCTATATTCAACAATACGGGATAATCATTATTACAGTAAATATATTTTAAATTATTTTTTAGTAGCTAAAATATATTGACAATATTTTTTAGTTGCTATAAAATATGTCTGGGTGATAGAAATGAAAAACATGGCTATCCTGGAAAAAATAATTCGGCTCATCAATAAAATCAATCAAAATAATAAAGGCTCCAGTGACTATGGGACCGGGCATATGCTCTACCATTCAGAAATTCACACGATCGAGGCCATCAGCAATCATGAAGATGTAAATGCCAGTGAACTGGCAAACATCATGGGGATTACCAACGGGGCCGTCACGCAGGTAACCACTAAGCTGAGCAAGAAAGGGCTTATTGAGCAATACCGGATGAAAGACAATAAAAAAGAAGTATATTACCGCTTAACGGCCCAGGGAAAAGTCGCCAACACCGGGCATAACAAATACCACCAAGCAATCTATCAAAACATGGCGCAGTATTTCGATGAACTCGGTCCGGATCATATTCAAGTTATCAATACCTTTCTCGATAAATTAATCGACAATTGGCCCCATGATTGATGGGGCTTTCAATAGATATTATATTTTAGTAGCTAAAAAATATTAAGGAGCGTTTCAAGATGTCACCAAAAGTAGTATTGATTACTGGGTGTTCCAGCGGCATTGGTAAAGATTTAGCCGCGCGATTAAGTCAAAATGAGTATACGGTAGTTGCTACGGCAAGAAACTTGGCAACTGTTACAAATCTACCGACAGCTTTAAAACTTTCTTTAGATGTCACCGATAATCAGTCAATATCAACCGCAGTCCATGAAGTCATCGAACGCTTCGGCAGGATTGATGTTCTCATTAACAATGCCGGATACGCCGTTCGAAGTACAGTGGAAGAAGTTCCGGAAACCCAGATCCAACAAATGTTCGATGTGAATGTTTTTGGCGTTATTAGAATGGTCCGCGCAGTTGTACCCTTTATGCGAAAAGCAGGATCAGGCCAAATTATCAATATCAGTTCCATGGCCGGCAAAATGGTTCTTCCGATTAGCGGTCCATATTGCGCCTCAAAATTCGCATTAGAGGCCTTGAGTGATGCGCTGCGTCTGGAACTAGCTGCCTTTGGAATTTCAGTGGTTATTGTTGAACCGGGAAATATTCACAGCCACTTTATGAAAACAGTCCAAACCAACTCTGAAAAGATTATTGCCAATCCCCAGTCGCCCTATAGCGAATTATATAAGAATTATCACTTATTTAACGACAAATCGCGCCTGAAGGAACCCGGTCCGGAAGCGGTATCCACAATCATTCAAAAAACGCTGGAATCTCCCAAGCCCAAAGCGCGCTACCGGGCGGCTGTCCCCCTAATGAACCTTTTTCTGTCCTGTTTGAATGATCGAATCAAGGATCGGATCGTTAAGTCGGCATTTAAAATTAACTCACTCGGTTAGTGGGCTTAAATCCCTGGTAATTTCCTTGATTATAAGAGATTCTGTTTTAATTAACCAACATTTTGTACTAAAAAACAAACATCTGTTTATTAAGAAATTTCCGAGTCTATTTATGAAAGAAGGACAAATATGGTTAAAAACGAGACTCTAAAAAAGTTTTTTGAAAAATACTGGTCTTTATTTGGGTTTGTCCTGGCAATGGCTTCAATCAGCTGGATCATCATTCATCGGGACACCTTTATGCGAAATCACTTTTGGATGCTATGGGCATTCATACCTATGCTAATGTTGCATAACTTTGAAGAATCCTTTTTCCCCGGCAATTTTCTGTCTTGGTTCAATCGAATTTGTTTTCAGAGTAATCAGGATTATTACCCGTCCAAGAAAACGCCTGCAGCCGTTTTCTCAATCATCAACTGCTGGATTCTCACCTTAATCGCTGCATTGATTGCCGAGCATTTTATTTATCTTGCCGTGATTATGGTATTCTTTTTTATCCAAAATGCTTGGATGCATATTTCCTACACTCTGAGTTCTAAGTATTCACCTGGAGCTATCACCAGTTTTGTACTATTAGCGCCATTTGGAGGCTATATACTGTACACCCTGATTGCAACCGGAAAAGTAAATATTGTCACCTTGATAATCGGTTATCTGGTTGGAAGCTTGCTTCATTACAATATGTTTTTCATGATCCGAAAGCTTCAAAAAAAGTAAAAATCCTACAGGATTAACTTTGCTGATAAACGAAGGTTGGTAGTCGACTAACCTTCGTTTATTATCCGATAAAAAGAAAATAACGTTAAGATATCGAAGGCTTAATAACCTTTATCCAAGTGATAATCGTATCCAAAGCCAGCTTAGCATTACCGGCATTGCAATGATTTTCAGCACTCTCTTTTTCAGTAAAAAGTCTGTATGTCAGCGATTTAACATTCGTTAAGCCATCAATAATCGGTTTGTAAAACTCAAGCGGGATAAAATGGTCTTTATTAGCGCTTATTAGGAGAAAGTCTTGAGATATTCTCTCGATAACATCCATATACTGAAATTGGCTAATTTTTCTTAGATATTCATAAGGAGTATGTACGCCCATATTGTGTATGCCATGATGAATTGCCCATTCAATCAACGGGTCTTTTTTCATTAAACTTTTCATCAGCAGATTTAGAATAGCTTCGCCCTTATGTTTTATCAATATCCGGATAATATTTTGAAAACTTTTCGGCGTATCGTATATCACGAGCTCAAAAAAATTGGGCACCAGGCTCCAGGCGACAACCCGTTTAATCCGCGCTTCAAAGGCTGCAGCCCTTGGCGCTAACATGGCTCCCAGAGATAGTCCGATTATCGTTACATCCTTCAAATTATAGAAATCCAATATTGCTTTCACCGGTTTTTCCCACTCCGGAATAAATGTCAGACCTTCTTTTCGCAAAGCCCCTCCTTGACCCGGCCCTTCAAAAAGATATACCGCAAAACCATTTTCACGAAGATACAGCATCATCGGTAAAAATTCTTCCATATAGGAATCATATCCACCATGCAGCAGAATGGTATCAAGATATTTTTCTGGTTCCGGTTTAGTAAATAATACCGGAAGATGCGCTGTTCCAAAGGGTATCGAATCTTTCTTAATGATTCCTGATTGAAAGAGAGTGCTGTGATACTTATAAAATAAATTGACAGCTTTGTCATAGGTCTCAATCTTAGCAGGATGTCCGTCATACATAAAGAATTCCGCCATACGATAGTAGGCGATAGCTTGTTCCATCCGGTTTTCCCGCAAGGCTTTCTCAGCAATTTGTAACAGCTCTTTCTCCCAGGTGGCAGCATTGGTAATTTTTGCGGCAACCGCTGTAAGCTCCTCTAAATCGCCATTGCTCCAGGAATAAGTCCGGTTTAATTGATAGTTAAAGTTCGGATTGGGATGGAGTTTAAAAGTTCCTTTTTTAAAATTGACCTTGCTTTCCAATACCTTTTTACAATTTGCCATGATTTTTGCTCCTTTTATTTTTCAGTTTAGTTACTATACCATATAGCATATTAATTCACTTAAAATTTATAGAATCTAAATAACAGCCATCAGTTTAGTTGCTATACTATAGTTCAAAAAAATTAATTCTTCTTCCCCAAATCTATAAATTTATCAACTTGTTTCTCGAGCTGAAACAGCATATTTTCAAAGGTTTGCAGCCATTCGTCGGAATAACTGCCCATCAATCGAATGATTTCCCCATCCATTGTCTGATGTAACTCTTTATGAGTCCGATATGCGATTAACCCTTTATCGGTAAGAGAAAGAAGAATTTCTTTATTATAGGCTTCATTGCGGACTTTTTGGACATAACCTCTCTGATGAAGCTTGAAAATAACTTGAGATACCGCTCCTTTGGTTATACCAAAATTTTGACTGATTGCAGTAACTGTATCATATTGATCCCCAACGGCATCAATTGTATGAATTTCCGATGGATAAAGCAGTTCGCCGGTGCCAAAATCAATCGTAACTTTCTCAAGTTCATTTAATTTATAACTGATTTTGATAAACTCGTTCATTAAGCAGTGAACCATTTCATCTTTCATATATTCAGTATAGCAACTAAACTGAAGTTTGTCAATTATTATAATCAGATTTTTACCAGATTTTTACTCTTAAACCATTTTCATGGACAAATCATCACCATATTTTGTTTTTTGTTTTTACCGATATTCTCTGTTAATTTAATAGCGGGAAAAGATTTGCCGTGTGCCGGGAATATACGTTTAGCGCCCCCATCTAAAATCTTTTGCCAGCTGCGGTAATATTCATCCAGATCACTGAGTCCGATCACACAGTATTTAGTCCCGGCAAGCTGCAACATGTTGGCGGCTGCATCGCCAACCAAAGCATTACCGCAGTCTAACATAATCGTTATTGAATCAACGGTATGCCCTAAAGTCTCAATGATTGTACCGTCCAAATCAATCCCAATATCTTTGAACCTAGTTTCGCCTGAAATCAGGATATCCTTTTGGCGAACAAAATAAGGGGGGAATTTTAAATTGCTCTTTTTATCAATATGCTTCTTCAAAGTCAACATGATTATAAAACGCTTTAGGTGCAACAAGGCTTTGATTCGCCGGTTGATACATCCTTTGGGATGGGTATTATCATTTTCCCCTTTTGCCAGTAATTCTTTGGCCAAGTGGGACATTACAACCCGAATATTGCTATTTTCCTTGGTGATATAATTTAATAATCCGGCATGATCATCATGGTGATGAGTCAATATAATATGACTAATCTGTGAAAAACTTACGCCGGCCTCTTGGAGCCGTCGGCTAAATAAATCCCAATCGACTTCATATCCGGTATCAATTAAGATATATCGTTCGCCGGTTTGAATCAAAAAACAGTTGGTTACACTCAATTTTAAAGGAATTATGCTCATTTCTTTTAGCTCCTTTTATTTTGCGATTTTAACTGGCATGAAGTTCTTACCCTCATTTTTGTTCAACATATTCAACAATAGTGCCATCTAAATGTTTTACAGTCATATTCATTCCGGTTGGAACTTTCTTCAAATCTTTGATAACTGTAGCGCCATTATTTAGCAAAAAATCTTTAAATTCAGCGGCAAAATCCACTATAAACGTTGCTTGGGTATCTTTTAGCGACTGCAAATTTTCATCAGCACCACTAATGATTAAAATATTTCCCACTTGTGCTATTTCTAAATTTGCTTGCGGATACTTGAATCTCAAATTACATTTTTCGTTGAGTATCTTTTCATAAAATCCTACCGATTGGTCAATATTATGTACATAAAACCGATTTAAAACTTGTTTGATTCTCATTATGATCCTCCTCATAAACTAATCTTCAATTTGTCTAAAGCACAAATCCAGTGTACCGTTAACGTTGCTTTCCAACCGAAAGCTCAGTTTTCATGGAATAGCTCAGCAGGGTAAGCCGTTTTAGGTGCCCAACTGTTCATTTCCTTCTTTAAATTTACCGCCAATATTACCGTCAGCAATGTTGTTAATAAATCAGCGATCAGTTGGGCATAAATCACTCCGGATATACCCATGATTGATGGCAATATAAGAATGACGGGAATAAAAAATATACCTTGTCGCC
>DNPP01000125.1:25700-25891 GCA_003501365.1 Bacillota bacterium | reverse complement strand
GTATGAGACATTACCAAAGCGGCAATTGTACCAAAATAAACTGCATCCGCCCCGAGGGCTAAACATTTCAAAAAATCACCGGGAGTAAACAATCCACCTCCGACCAACAAAGAAATTTGCCCGGTTAAGTTCCGGCTTTCCAAGTATTGAACCGTGCGGCAGAGGGCGGGAAGGGTCGGCAAACCGACATC
>DNPP01000125.1:13677-25306 GCA_003501365.1 Bacillota bacterium | reverse complement strand
GGCACTCCGCCGGTTACTTCCTTGAGGGTTGCGATTAAATTCTTCCAATCGGCTAAATCTTCGACTTCCGGTATCCGTGATTCAAGCACCACGTCTAATCCAGGGATGGCTCCCAGACGTTTGGCATAACCGGCTGTTACTTTCTGACCGGAAATCCTTACCGGCGCCGAATCATAAGCGCCGTGGCCTAAAGCAATTTCAATCATATCTGCTTGGCTGAGTATTTTATCCGACTTTGACCAATACCCCTTATTGAATTGAATGATATACTTATCTGCCACTGCTCTTGCTTCGTCAACCAGCGGTCCGCCGCCTGTATTATCTGCCGTCCCGGTTAGAGCCGAAGCTTTCGCCAGGGCTATTTTTGCCTTAAAACTGATTGCATTGCCATAGGCCATTGCGCTCACCAAAAGGGGCACCTTTAGGGTTAACGGTTTTTGGGCTTTGGGGCCGAGGGTAACCTCTGTCTGTACCGGAATATCGTAGGCTAATGGTTTGCCGGACAAAAAAACTGGATTGAGCTGAAGCTGATCCCACTTTAAAAAGTGAATATTGGTTCCAAAAGGCCGCTGGGATGCTTTTCCGGTATCCGCCCTGAGATTACTCTCGAAATAATCCCGCCAGGTTAATTTGTTGAGTAGAGTGAGCATTTCAATGAAGGCCGGCTTTTTGATTAAAGCAGAAACGCTTTGGCGAAACTTAGCCTTCAAAATAATCAGTAAACTAAGTGCAGCCATTCCGGCTCCCAGGAGGATTCCGCCTAAACCAATCCAAAAATAGCCGGTCATTTTTTGATCTCAGCTCCTTTCGGAGGATAAAAGCAATGATCGACTCCGACCAGTGAGGCAATTTCAGCGGATGTGGAGCACAGATCGGCCAGGGACAATTGCTTTAAAGAATTCCATCCCATGCAGCCAATGGCCAGCATGATTTCCTCATTACAACTTTTTAAAAAATTGGCGATACTCATCGCCGCATCGTCGATTGATAATTTATCTTTTGATTTTCCATTTTCAAAAACTAGTTCTGTCACTGGTTCCCAAGGAAGGATTTTGGTTATTTGTGTATGAGCCATGGCCAGTACCGCAACTGTACCAATAGCGACCGCATCAGCGCCCAGGGCCAGAGCTTTTAGAAAATGTCCCGGGGTAACCAGTCCTCCGGAGATGATTAAGGAAATTTTATTTTGTAAACCGTGTTGTTTTAAAAAGTCGACTGTCCGGCAAAGGGCCGGTAGAGTAGGAAGACCGACATCATCGGCCAGTAACCCCGGTCCATAATGAATCCCGGATTCTGCTCCCGCTATGCTTAAAAAGTCAATTTCTGCCCCGGTTACGATTTCCAATTCCTGTTCCAGATGATGGGTGGCGCCGAACTTAATCCCAATCGGCGCGCCATTGGTTAACTGCCGAAGATATTTGACCAGTTTGGCTAATTCTGCGCCATTTTTAGCATTGGCCAACATCGCCTCTTCAATCAAATCTTGGTTGGAGTCAAGTTTCATATAATCACGGAATTCCGGGCTTAAGTCCTGGTATTTCCATATTACCGGCGCCGATCCATACGCTCCATATCCGAGATTAATTTCAATCGCATCCGCTTGCCGCAGGATAGCTTCTTCTTTTGCCCAAAAGCCCCGATGATACTGGATTATTAGTTTTTTAGCATGTTTGCGTTCTTCAGGCAAAAATGGGCCGGCTCCAGTATTGGTAGCAGTCTTTACTAAATCAGCGCCCGTGGCCAAAGCAATTTTAGCATTTAAGGAAAGTCCGCCACCGTAACTCATTCCGGCAATCATAATCGGGATATCAATCTCAAGCGGCCTTTTGGCTTTTGGTCCGATAATGACCTTGGTATCGATATCCGCTGATTCAACAGCGGGTTTGCGGGTATAATATACGGGATTGAAGAGCAATTTGTCCCAAGCAGATAAGTGTTTTGGGGTTCCAAAGGGACGTTTTAGGGGTTCACCGTTAGTTGAACGCAAATCACTTTCGAAAACATTTTGAAATCCCACTTTCGTGAAGACGTTATACATTTCCCCGATATTCTCCGGGTAAGGATCTTTCATTAAACGCTTTACAAAGGCATCGGTCCAAAGATTAAAACCGGGCTTCCAAAGTAAGACGGCGGCAATAAGGATTATAAAGATTCCTACTCCGACAGCAATAATGAATTGCAAAGCGATTTGCATCGATTTTACTCCTATCGATCCGAAACAGCACGGCTTTTACGTAAATTAGTTTTACCATTGGAAGAAAATATATTAATGCTTCCTTAGCATCCCCGCAAGATACAAAACCTTTTCGTAAAACTCTAAACCTTATTTTGGATAGTTTGGTGAATATAATGAACATTTTCAGCGAATTTGGTAAAGTTAATATTGACTATTTGGATGGGAATTATTATAATTAAAACATTAATAACTCTTATCCAGAGAAGGTGAGGGAACGGCCCGATGATCCTTCGGCAACTATCCAGCAACCGCTGGATTTGCAGTTTCAAATGAAACTGCACTTCGGCTTATGTAGGATGCGGTGCCAATTCCGACGGGGTGACCCGGGAGATGAGAGAGGTTTGTCGGAATATGGAAAACCTCTTTCACTATCGAAAGAGGTTTTTTTATCGATAAGGGAGGGAAATAAAAAGCATGAAGATTGAGACTCAGTTAGCCCATGCCGGGCTCTGTACCGACCGGAACACCGGCGCTATCAGTACACCCATTCATCAAACCGCCACTTTCCGTCATCCGGCAGTGGATGTTTCAACCGGTTATGATTACTCACGAACGATTAATCCCACTCGTCAAGTACTGGAAAAAGTAATGGCCGAACTCGAAAAAGGGGAGCGCGGTTTTGCTTTTGCCTCGGGTATGGCTGCGATAACCGCAGTTCTCATGCTGTTTGCTTCCGGTGATCATATCATGGTATCCAATGACTTATATGGCGGGACATACCGGGTATTGGAGAAAAGCTTTAAGCAGTGGGGGCTTAGCACGACTTATGTGAATACTTCCAGGCTCGCAGAGGTCCAGGAAAAGATTATTCCCGGCAAAACCAAAGCTATTTTAATTGAAAGCCCCACCAATCCATTGATGAATATTACCGACTTACGAAAAATCGTGTCTTTGGCCACAGAAAATGGCATTTTAACGATTGTCGACAATACCTTCATGACTCCCTACCTTCAACAACCATTGGAGCTGGGAGTGGATATTGTGCTTCATAGCGGGACCAAGTATTTGGGCGGGCATAATGATGTACTCTCCGGAATCGTGGTTACCCGTTCTTCTGAATTTAGTGATAAAATTGGATTTATTCAGAATTCGACCGGGGCGATCTTAGGACCCCAGGATAGTTGGTTGATGCTGCGTGGGATTAAGACGCTTGCCCTCCGGATGGAAAAGCAACAGCAAAATGCCGGGAAGATTGTCGCTTGGCTCTCTCAAAACCCAAAAGTAAAAAATGTTTATTATCCGGGGCTTCCCGAACATCCGGGTTTTGAAATCCAAAGCAGGCAAAGCCGCGGCTTTGGGGCCATGTTGTCATTTCGAGTTCAAAATGCCAATTTGGTAACTAAAATTATTAATCGGGTAAAAATTATTACCTATGCTGAAAGTTTAGGCGGGGTTGAAACATTAATCACCTACCCGGTAAAACAAACCCATGGGGATATTCCGCCGGAAATACGGGCGGAGATCGGGGTAACGGAAGACCTTATTCGCCTTTCGGTGGGGATTGAAGACGTCAATGATTTAATTGAAGATTTGGATCAAGCAATCGGAGAAGGGGAAAAAGACATATGAAATATGGAACTTTACTACTACATAACGGAAATGAAATTGATCCGCATACCGGGGCCCTAAGTATCCCCATTTATCAAGCCTCCACATTTCACCAGACAGATATCGAAAATCCCGGCTCATATGATTACTCCCGCTCGGGCAATCCGACCCGGGATGCTTTGGAGAAAACCTTGGCTGTAATCGAGAACGGAACTCATGCGTATGCGTTCGCTTCAGGCATGGCTGCCGTGTCTTCGGCTCTTGCCATTTTAGAACAGGGGGATCATGTGGTGGTTTCAGCCGACATTTATGGCGGGACTTTCCGGATTTTGAGCCGGTTTTTCAGTAAGTTCGGAATTACTCATACCTTTGTCGATATGACCCGGTTGGAAAATGTCGAGGTCGCTATCAACCAAAATACCAAAGTGATTTTTTTGGAAAGCCCGTCGAATCCAATGCTTCGAATTACCGATGTAGTCGGAGCCGTGGCAATCGCTAAAAAACATGGTCTGATTACGATGATTGATAATACCTTTCTCTCGCCTTATTTTCAGCGACCCTTGGATTTGGGGGTTGATCTTGTGATTCATAGCGCGACTAAATTTTTGGGCGGCCACAGCGATGTAATCGGCGGGGCAGTGATTACGAAATCAGAGCAGTTGGCGGCGAAGATATATTTTGTGCAAAATGGTTTCGGGGCTATTTTAGGACCGCAGGATTGTTGGCTGCTGATGAGAGGAATCAAAACCCTGCGGGCCCGGATGGAAATCCAGCAGCAATCGGCGCTGAAAATCGCTCAATGGTTAAAAGGACAATCCTGGGTTACCGATGTCTATTATCCGGGATTGGAAGACCATCCCGGTCATGAGATTATTAAATCCCAAGCTTCCGGGTTCGGCGCAGTCTTATCCTTTAAAACGGATACCATGGAACGGGCCAAGACCATCATGAAACAGGTCAAAATATGGTCGGTAGCCGTCAGCTTGGGAGGGGTGGAGTCGATCCTTTCTTATCCGGTCAAAATGTCCCATGCCGCGATTCCCAAACCGGAACGGGAAAGGCTGGGTATTACCGAGAATTTGATTCGCTTGTCGGTGGGTTTGGAAGAGCCGGATGACTTGATGGCGGATTTGGAGATTTAGATGGTTTACCATCCCCGTCCGGCGATTTTTTCTTCTTCTTTCATCGATCCGACATGGATTCCCCGCATGGCGTTGCCGATGCCTCTGGATACTTCCGCCAGCAATTTAGCGTCCCGGTAATGGGCGGTGGCATCGACAATGGCTTTGGCCCGGGCTGCCGGATTATCGGACTTAAAAATACCGGAACCCACGAAAATACCGTCACAACCGAGTTGCATCATCAGTGAGGCGTCGGCCGGAGTGGCGATTCCACCGGCTGCAAAATTAACTACCGGCAACCGTCCGAGCTTTTTGACTTCTAAAACCAATTCATACGGGGCCTGTAATTTAGTTAAATTTATCGTGAGAGGGGAATACGACAATGTCAGAGCGCGTGGCAGTAGCCAGTACGGATGGCAAATTTGTTAATGAACATTTTGGACGGGCAAAGCAGTTCTTGATATTTGAATTGCACGAGAACGGGTATCAATTTATTGAATTACGGCAAAATCAACCATCGTGTCATGTTGAAAGTCCTGATGAAAGTGCACATCTCCAGACGGTTAAACTATTGGCAGATTGTAAAGCGGTTTTGGTGGCCCGAATCGGTCCGGCAGCCGAGCAATACTTAGTGCAACATGGAATCAAACCATTAATAATAGCGGATTTTATTAATGAAGCACTGCAACAAGTGAGAGAACAGATTTAATTCGGCGATATTCCATTTTTTAAAATGAGGAAGGAACATATTGACAAAGTTATTTTTTAGCGGTATGATAATTGTATCAAATCATACTAAGTTTATAAGAATACTATATTTTGAACACTAAGGAGGTTGTCTTAATGTCTAAAATCGCCAAAAGTATTACAGATTTAATCGGTAATACACCCCTTTTGGAGCTGACCAATTACAATCAAGCTAACGGTCTGGAGGCTAAAGTCATTGCAAAACTGGAGTATTTCAATCCTTTGAGCAGTGTTAAAGACCGGATTGGTTATGCGATGATCAAGGATGGTGAGGAAAGGGGAGTTATCAAAAAGGATACGGTTATTATTGAGCCGACCAGTGGTAATACCGGTATTGCTCTTGCATTTGTAGCCGCGGCCCGCGGTTATAAATTGATTATCACCTTACCGGAGACATTCAGTATTGAGCGACGTAATTTGCTAAAAGCACTCGGAGCGGAACTGGTGTTAACTCCCGGCGCTGAAGGGATGAAAGGCGCTATTCGCAAAGCTGAGGAATTGGCCGCCCAAACTCCTAATTCTTTTATACCGCAACAATTTAAAAATCCCGCCAATCCGGAGATTCACCGTAAAACAACTGCCGAGGAGATTTGGAAAGACACCGACGGGAAAGTTGATATTTTTATTGCCGGTGTCGGTACCGGCGGTACGGTGACCGGCGTGGGGGAAGTGTTCAAAAAGAAGAATCCTAAAATACAAATCATTGCAGTTGAGCCCTTTGATTCGCCGGTCTTATCGGGGGGCAATCCCGGGCCGCATAAGATTCAGGGAATTGGCCCCGGTTTTGTAGCGGACATCATTAATCGTGAAGTGATTGATGAAATATTTAAGGTTAAGAATGAAGAGGCATTTGATACGTCACGGAAATTGGCCAGAACTGAAGGATTATTAGTGGGGATCTCATCCGGGGCCGCAGCCTTTGCAGCGACTCAAATCGCTAAACGTCCTGAAAATAAAGGCAAAACAATTGTGGTATTATTACCGGATACCGGTGAACGTTACTTGTCGACCCCGTTGTTTCAGGAAGTATGAAGTATAAATAATGGGCTAGAACACCATTGATTGTAATTATAGGGCATCTTGAGTTGACTAGAAATACTAGAGACCAAGTATCTTAGTGATTGATTTATAAGATTACTTGGTCTTTTATTATCAATTATTTTGACTCAACTCATTTGATTTAGATTCCCGGAAGGAGGAAACTAAGGGTGATACGGAGTAACATTTGCTTGTTTATCGGAAGACTCACCAATAGTGTTTTGGGAAATTGCGAGTAAATTTCCAAATTGAAAAACAACACGAGTTGACCAGATAACTGGAGACTAAGTACTCAACTGATTAAGAACAAGTTGAGCAACTTAGTCTTTTTTTGTAACCGTTTTCCGCTTTCCGCTTTCCGCACAGTTTCATGACTGGTAAGAAATGAAGCAATCTACAATGCGGGTTTTGGCTAATATCGCCTGAAAGGGGGAATACGAAGGAACCAAATTAGCTTTTGAGTTGAAAAGTACTAAGAAATTGAAAGCACATTATAAGGAGGATTTTAGCTATGAAAAAATTTTTAATCTTGGTTTTAACAGTGCTCATGGTTCTTTCATGGGTTGCTGTTTCGACGGCAGCCGTTACGATTGGAGGGTTAGCCAGATTTCAATGGATTGACGACTCGACTATCAACGACTCCTATAAAGATGACCAAATTCGAGTTAATTTTGACAGCGACGTCAATGAATTTGTTTCCTCTCATGCTCAATTAAGAGTCAAGCGGGATAATGCTCCTTTTTTGTGGGATTATTATGTTGCCCTCAAACCGTCTTTCGGTACTGTCAAAATCGGTCAGTGGGAGAATGACTTCTTTGGTGATGTTGATCCGCTCAGCCAATGGAAGACTGATGAATTTACCGACACTCTTTGGTACACTCAATGGGCAGTCCAGTTTGCTCCCAAGTTGGGGGGCGGTTTTTCAGCGGCGATCTGGTATAACCCAGCAGACGACCATGCATCTTATGTTAGCAAAGGCGGCAATGCTGTAAGTGTCGGAAAGAATGCGTATACAGTTAGTGTCGCTTATGCCAAAGATGCCTTGGCTCTCGAAGCAGCAGTGGGCGATGTGGGCGAAATATCCGGGGAAAAGTATGACAGCATAACTCTTTTCAATGCTTCCTATACTGTGAGTGCATTTAAGTTTTTTTTGCATTATGGACAAACGGGTAAGGATAATCCCTGGCTTTCCGGAACTGAACAGAAAAATGAAATCGTGGGCGTCAAATATCGGCTCCCGGATACAGGCTTTGCAGCCCAAGCAGAGTACGATCTGGCCCCGGATGAAGACAACCCCGCGGGCTTAGGACTTTATTATACGGCAAATGGTGTAGGATACACCTATTATTATGTAACTAAAGGTGACGATACTTATCAGCAAGCCAGAATACAGATTAATTTTTAAGCCGGGGAATCTTTTAGAAAACCATAAAGGCGGGAGTTGCATTTTCGACTCCCGCCTTTCACATGAAGATAAAACCTTTTCGTTTTATTTTTCTCCGACTGGAATTCAATTAATCAGCAATGTAGAGCATTTTTTCCTGTCCTCCGCAAAATTGTTTGGTCAGGCTTACTAACCGGTTGGCGGCATTGATTAAATATTCGGTGCTGGTAGCGTAATTACCTTGAATAATGTAAAAGCAATCATGCGTATCAATTGTAACTTTGGTTTTCTCGACTTGCTTGACTTCGAGCCAGCAAAGAATATCGTTGCCATCATCGATATAAGCATAGTCGCCGGGTCTGACCTTTTTGGGCTCACTGGCCCCAATGGGCCGAAAGTTTTCGCTTCCATCCAGCAAACGGATTTGAACATTTCCGGAAATCCGTTCGATGTCATGAGCGCCGAGAGCCAGGCGGGTTTCAACCGAAACTAGGTTATAAATGTCGACCAGTAGGTTGATATGCGGGATTTTCCCGGTTTTCAACAGGAAACTTAATAAATTTTCCGAGGCGGCGATGGTCTCGCGGTTGGAATGTTTGATTTTTTCGTGTAATTGTTTGAAGCCCTTCAAGAGGGGATCGGTTTTTAGGAGCTCTGGAGATAGAGTGCCAAGGATTTTTTGAATCGTCTCATTTTTGAGCCGTTCAAATTGTGGATCTGATTCTTTGTTCTGTAGGCCGGTAATTTCCAAACCAATGCCATTCCAGCCTAGAGCTTTTACTTGATCAGAAACGGCAAATGACAGGCTTTGTTGAATCATAACCAATGCACCTGATTTCAAATTTAATTCGAGGACATCATTATATAACGATTCAGATGGGATTAATATGAATTGTAACATAATCGATTTTAGTTAGCAAGTGAGAAACCAGGAGATGAAAATATTAATTTTACATATGCGCAGGCTACAGCAGTAAATGACGTTGACAAATTATACATTCGATGATAAAATACAGCTTAAACCACAGTAAAATGATATGTATAGTAATAATTATTTTATCGGATGAATTGAGTTTTGATATCAGAAAGTGAACGAATGAAGAATAATTTAGAATTACTTCGTAAGAAAACGCTAGAATTATTACCTCAATCAATCGATGAATTAAAAACTTATGTCCATTTCCGTTCTATTTCTGCCCAAAAAAGTTCAATGACAGATACGGTTCGAAATGTGTCAGCAATGATTGAAGCAACTGGGGGAAACGTGAAAATATTAGAAAATATTGGAGCCAACCCGGTTGTTTTTGGATATTTTAAGGCTGGACCGAATGGAAATACCAAACGAACCTTACTTTTTTATAATCATTATGATGTTCAACCTCCCGAACCACTAGAAGAGTGGGACTCGGATCCCTTTACCCTTACTATCCGCGAGGGAAAGCTATACGCCCGGGGTGTATCGGATAATAAAGGCGATTTGGTTGTTCGGTTAACCGCCATTCGGCTCTTACAATCTCTTGAAGGCGGTCTGCCTTGTAACATAAAAATACTGGTTGAAGGTGAAGAAGAAATTGGCAGTAGAAACCTGGAAGCCTATATTACCAGTAATCCGGATTTATTTACGGCAGATGCTTGTATTTGGGAGTTTGGTGAGAAAGATCAACAGGAAAGAGCCCACATGGTGGCCGGGGTCAAAGGCATGGTCTATCTGCAACTGTCATGTACAGGGGCGGATGTAGATATTCATTCTATGGCCGGAGCTTATATCGATAATCCGGCATGGCGTCTAGTGCAGGCATTGGCATCCCTGAAAAGTGCAGAAAATGAAATCTTGGTTGAAGGTTTTTATGATGGTGTGATCCATCCTTCTGTTGAAGAAAGAGAGACGGCCAGACGGATACCTTTTGATGAGGAACATGTTAAGTCTTTGTATGGTTTGAAGTTGCCTCTCATTACTGATGCAAAACAGCAAGATCCGCGCGAGGCAATGATGTATGAGCCAACAATGACCATATGTGGCATTGAAAGCGGTTACTATGGGGAAGGAAGCAAAACAGTTTTGCCTAGAAAGGCCCTTGCCAAGCTGGATTGCAGGATAGTTATGGGTCAGGAGCCGGAGCATATTGCGAATTGTATCGAAAGACATTTAGTCAAGCATGGATTTAAGGACATTGAGGTAGAATTGTTAAATGCTCAGCGAGCATATCGTTCAGATTTAAGTCATCCCTTTTTTTCAATAGTCGTTACCGCAGCTCAGGAAGTATACGGAACGGAAATTGTTTTGGAGCCTAGTTCGGCCGGAAGCGGGCCTATGTATGAGATAGGACAGTTATTGCATATGCCTATTGCCAGTACGGGAGTGGGCTGGTTTGATTCTCGATACCATGCACCGAATGAATCAATCCGGGCCCAAGATTTCGAACAGGGAATCGTTTATATAGCTCATCTACTTTGCGAATTTGGGAAAATAAATTAAGCGATTCAGGTAGAATCTTTACGGGAGAGTGAATTTTTCGTGTCAATTAAATCATACAGACTGGGAATTGATATTGGGGGAACATTTACCGACCTCACACTGCTGGCACAGGATGATGGACGAATGATTAGTTTAAAAACTCCCACGGTACCTTCAGATCCGGCCAAAGGTATAGTAAATGGGTTGGAATTACTTGCCCAGCAAGGCATTCAACCTTCCGATATCGGCTATTTCGTCCATGGTACTACGATTGGACTGAATACCCTTTTACAAAGAAAGGGAGCTGCCATTGCTTTATTTGTTACGGAAGGCTTCCGGGATATTTTGGCTTTTCAACGATTACGCTTACCAGTTCCTTATGATTTCCGTTCCCGTTTGCCGGAACCGCTGTTGCCTCGGGAATTGGTTTTCCCTATTACAGAACGGATGCGTTTTGATGGGACTGTTGAAACATCGCTTGATTCGAACAAGCTTGATCAGGCGATAGATTCAGCATTAGCCAAAAGGGTGCAAGGTATTGCCCTTTGTTTTTTACATAGTTATAAAAATCCTAAACATGAGAAGGAAGCATTTCAAAGGATTCAGCAACGAGCACCCGGTCTTACGGTTTGTATGTCATCGGAGTTATGGCCGGAAATCCGCGAATATGAGCGGACTATGATGACCATTATCAATTTATATATTCAACCCAATATCCAAGATTACTTTAATAGTCTCAAGAAACGCCTTCATGATCAGGGAATGCATACGGCTCCATATATAACCCAATCCAATGGCGGCATTATGGATATAGAAAGTGCTGCAGTGGCGCCCATACGAACTCTCTTTTCCGGCCCGGCTGCAGGGGTGATTGGGGCTGTCAGAACGTCTGAGATAGCAGATATTAAAGACATTATTACATTTGATATGGGGGGTACCAGTACCGATATTTCCATAGTTGAAAACGGACAGCCGACTTTCAGTCAAAGCAGCCAACTTGGTGGATTTCCATTAATGTTACCGGCGATTGATGTTGCTTCGATTGGGGCAGGAGGTGGATCCATCGGTTGGATAGATTGTGGAGGACTTTTAAAGGTGGG
>DNPP01000125.1:0-13364 GCA_003501365.1 Bacillota bacterium | reverse complement strand
AAACCAGCGCTGACCGATGCTTTTTTAGTTTGCGGTTATTTAAACCCTAAGCGGTTTGCAGCCGGAAGAGTATTTTTGGATGCCGGACACTCGGAAATCGCGCTGAGACCCATAGCGGAATATCTGCAGGTTGATGTAAGAAGTGCTGCCGATCGGATGATCCAAATCGCTATTTCCAATATGTATGCAGAACTTAGCAATGTGATGGAACAGCGGGGAGTCGACCCTCGTAATTTTACTATCGTAGCGTTTGGGGGGGCCGGACCCGTCACTGCCAATTTCGTTGCTGAAGAGATTCAGGCTAAGAATGTATTGGTTCCGCTAAGACCAGGAACTTTATGCGCGCTCGGCTCGCTTACGACAGACTTTGTATATGACGCGGTACGTTCCAGGCAAGCCTTGCTCGATGATTTTTCGATGGAGGTTTTAGGGGACGAATTTAGCCAACTTGCCTCAGAAGCCAAAAAATGGCTTGATGATCAACATGTTGCGATTTTAAAAGAATTTCAACTCTTTTATTCGATCGATGCCAGATACAAAGGCCAGGCATTCGAGATTGAATTACCGATTGATGCTGAGCAATTGGATAAAATGAATAAAGACGATCTCAGCGATTCGTTTCATGATTTGCACCAAAGGCAATATGGTCATAGTGATCGCCACGCCAAGGTGGAGACAATCAATTTTAGAGTGAAGTTGGTCGCCTATACGCCAAAATTTCAGCAGATACCTTTGGAAAAATTTGAAAAAGCCGCTCAGTTCATTGGTTCGCGTTCAATTATATGCCGGGGAGAAGTTTATTCTGCAAATATTTATGATCGTTCGGGATTAAAAGCGGGTCATATCATTGAAGGACCGGCAATCGTTGAACAAGATGACACCACAGTCTTGATTTTGCCTGGTTGGAAAGGCATTGTTGATTTATATGGCAATTTATTCATTTCCAGAATAGAAGATGGAAAGGAGGTGAACTAATAATGCGAACTGATCCGGCTACCCTGGAAATCATGCGCAATTATTTCAATTCGATTGCAAGTGGAATGGGTCATGTCATCGAGCGGACTTCCTATACTACATTTGTGCAAGAATCGGCAGATTTTGCCACGGCTTTAGCAACTCCGGAAGGAGAATTCTTTGTATATCCGCGAACCGTTGGAGTTACTATTTTTCTTGGCCTTAGCCTGGCCAAAGCGGTCGAAGAATGCGGCTCTCTGGAACCGGGTGATATTATTATAACCAATGACCCATATTCGACTGATGGTTTGGCAACACATCTTCCGGACGTACATATTTTTAAACCAATATTTGTAAACGGTGAACTAGTTTGTTTTGCATGGTCGTTTGTACATTGCAGTGACATCGGCGGACTTGTACCAACTAGTATTTCCCCGCGTGCCACGGATATTCACCAAGAAGGGCTACGGGTACCTCCAGTTAAATTATACAAATCAGGTGATATCAATAAAGATGTCCGCAGCTTATTTTTGGCAAACAGCCGTATCCCCAATTTAAATTATGGAGATATCAATGCCATGGTGTCATCGGTAAATACCGCGGAAACGCGCCTATTAAGCATGATTGACAAATTTGGGACTGCGGTTGTGAAGAATGCTATGTACGACCTTTTAGAACAAGGAGAAGAGCGATCACGCCAGATAATAGAGCGGATCCCGGATGGTCGTTATAGTTTCTCCGATTACCTGGATGATGATATGGTCTCGGATGTACCCATCAGGCTGGCTGTTGATATCACAGTATCAGGCCGCGAGCTCGTTCTTGATTTTTCGGATTGTGATCCTCAGGTGAGCACAGCCTTTAATCTGGTAACCAATGGAACGCGGCATTCTTTTCTTTTTCAAGGACTGATCAACTATATCATTAGCTCGGATCCATTCATACCGGTAAATGGGGGTATTACCCATCCGATTCGAGTCATTGCTCCTCGCGGAACTTTGGTCAATGCGGCATATCCAGCTGCCGTTGGTTTAAGGCATCCAATTACAATGCGTTTATACAATGCAGTACTTGGAGCCCTCGCCCAGGCCATACCGGTGGAAATTCCTGCTGCAGGAGGTGGACAAGCTGCTATTGTTGTCTTGTCGACACCGGATGATGAAGCTACCGGGGCTGTAAAAGTTTCTGTAGTTGAGCCTATGGGTGGTGGCGGTGGTGGTCAAAGTGATATGGACGGGGTGGATGGTATTGACCACTCATCGGGCTTTCTTCAAAATACTCCAGTTGAGTGTTTGGAAAATCATGCCGACATTCTGGTGCGATGTTATGAATTAATGCCCGATACTGCGGGGGCTGGCTTGCATCGCGGAGGCCATGCAGTCCGGCTTGACTTTGAGATTATTAAGACAGGGTCTATCGTAATGGCTAGGGGTATGGAGAGGTTGCGTTTTCAACCTTGGGGGTTATCGGGTGGTAAAGCGGGCGCGCTGGGAAGTGTGGTCATGAATCCAGGTTTTTCAACAGAGGAGTGCATTCCGAAAATCAATACTTTATCCCCTCAACCGGGCGAGATTGTGAGTATTCGTTCACCTGGAGGGGGCGGTTGGGGAAACCCTTTTCGACGTGACCCCGAACTTATAATCTCTGAAATACGGAATGGTCTTTTAACTAAACAGCAGGCATTAAAGGAATATGGTTTGGTTATTCAAGATTTACCCGGTCATGAGATTACTGAGGATGAAAAAGCTACCGCCGAACTTCGTCAGAAAATGGCGTCTAGAAGTGATAAACTGTGGGATTTCGGCTCCGCAAGGGAAAACTATGAAGCAAGATGGACGCCTGAAGCCAGCAAGATGCTGGCACACATGCTCCAAACCTTGCCTCCGCTTCGGAGGTCCCACCGCAAGCATGCCGTTCATCAAAGAGCGGACCGGTTGGGAGAGTCGCAACCAATATTGCCGGATACTGTCCAAAAAATATGGGATGAACTTGAATTGCAGAAGGAGAAATGATGATTATGAAAATTCGCAAATATTTTATGCCAGTTCTGTTGCTTTTAGTTTTGGTTTTTTTGCAAGGATATGGTCAAATCTTAGCAAAACAGGAGAACAGTAAACTTCCTAATACCGATAAAGTTGTTATTGGGGTATACAGTGGAGATTGGGAAAAGGAAATTAGGCAGGCGGGCCTGGACAAGTTCTCCCAGGAGACCGGGATTAAAGTTGAGGTAGTTCCTGGAGCTGATGCGGAATGGTTTACTAAATTAAAAATCGCCAATGGTAAAAATCCCCCTTATGATATTCTGATTCTTCAGCCGGATACAATCCAAAGGGCTATTGCAAGCAATTTACTTCAACCGATTGATCGGAAACACGTGCCCAATATTGGGGCTCTCTATCCTTCGATTAACAGCAAGTTTACGGAACACGGCCATTTATATGCCGCTGGTTTCAGCATGGGCCAACTGGGTATTGCCTATCGCGAAGACCTGGTTCCGGAAAAACCGTCCAAATGGTCTGATTTATGGAAACCGGCATATCAAGGACATGTAGCAATTTCTCCGCTTACTTATTCCGCCGGTCTGCAATTTTTCTCCGGAGTGATTCATTCTTTTGGTGGACGGGAGAAAAATTCCTCCGATGTCGACAAGGCCTTTAATAAGTTGGCCGCCCTTAAGAAAAATATTGTTTCGTATCCGAGTAATGCCGGGGCTTTGCAAACATTGATTCAACGAGGGGATGCCTGGCTGATCCCATTTTGGGATGGACGTGTTTTTGCCTGGCAAAAGGCTGGCCTGAAAATCGGGTTTGTTTATCCTGAAGATGGTCCGGTAGCAGCTATTGCCTGCTGGTCAATTGCGAAAGGCAGCCCGAATCTTGCTAATGCATACAAACTTTTAGATTTTTTGTCTAGTGCCGATGTCCAGAAGGCTTTCGGAGAAGCTTCCTTTTATGGGATGACCAACAAAAATGTTGTTTACACGGAAGAATTTAAATCCCGCTCCCATGTAGGCGAAGATTACTATAAACATCTGATATGGGTTGATTATGCCACAGCTACTCCTAACTTGGCATTATGGACTGAACGTTGGTCGAAAACATTGGGTGATGCGCAATGAGCGGGATTTTAATTGATGGCGTAAGCCACAGTTACGGCTCTACCAGTGTTTTGGAGGATGTAGCACTTGAGATTAAAGAGGGAGAGCTTTTCTCCCTCCTCGGGCCCAGCGGATGCGGGAAAAGCACTTTACTTAATGTAATCGCCGGATTCCTTGAACCTACAGCCGGAACGATTCATATCGGTGAGCAGGATGTAACCGGTATTCCTCCTTATCGGCGTAAAATAGGCATGGTATTTCAAGATTATGCATTGTTCCCTCATTTGGATGTCTACTCTAACGTGGCTTATGGGCTTACGTTGCAAAAATTATCTCGCCCCGAGATAAAAAAAAGAGTCATGGAATATTTGACTTTGGTTCATCTGGAAGACTATGCAGATCGGATGCCCGCTCAGTTAAGTGGCGGACAACAGCAAAGAGTTGCAATTGCACGGGCTTTGGCGATCCAACCGGAAGTATTACTGTTTGATGAACCTTTAAGCAATCTTGATGCGAAACTTCGTAAGGAAATGCAGATAGAATTGATTAATTTGCAACGACGGGTAGGAATCACAACAGTATTCGTGACCCATGATCAAGAAGAAGCGCTGAGTTTATCCGACCATCTGGGAATTTTACAACAAGGACGGATACAGCAGATTGGAACCCCATTGGAAATTTACCGCCGGCCGACCAACCGTTTTGTTGCCGAGTTTATCGGCCAGGTAAATTTATGTAATGCCAGAATTGCTGGTGAACAAAATGAAGTACCTGAAGGTTGTATCGCTTTCACTTCCGAAAATTGGTCCACCGGTCCGGATCAACCCCTTAAATTGGTTGTAACTGCAAGTCCAAATTTACAAATACAGTCATCGATCTTATTAATGCTACGTCCGGAGCGCATCCGGGTAGATACGGATGATAGAAAACCAAGATCGTTTAATCAAGCGATAACGGTCATAAAAAATCTATCCTATGTTGGAAATTCGCTCCGGATTGTTGTTTCAATGAATGGAGGCGGAGAATTATTACTCCAAGTGCCTGATCCTATTTTTAAAATTCCGCCGTATATAGGACAAAAATTATATGTCAGCTGGGATTCAGATGATTTGATTCCAGTGTTGGAATAGGAGAATGCAGCTATGAAAAACAGGCAAAATTTTCATTGGATTCTCCTGGGGCCCACTTTACTTTTCTTAGGGTTTTCACTGGTAATGCCGCTTTTAATGTTGATTATTTTGAGTTTCCACAAAGTGGATCCGTTAATGAATATCCTTCCCGATTATAGTGTATCACAGTATTTGCAAATTTTATCATCGGGGATGTTTGTCAAGACAATATTTACAACTTTAATGGTGGCCTTGATAACCACTGTTTTTTGTATCGTACTGGCGTATCCGGCTGCCTATTTACTGGTATATGCCCCAAACCGGTGGATTCGGGCCTTGTTCTATACTTTACTAGTTTCTCCACTTTTAACGAGTGTAGTGGTAAGGACTTTTGCCTGGATTGTTTTATTGGCCCAAAATGGGTTAATTAATGAAATTTTAAAGGAAATGAAAATTATTACAAAGCCTTTATCGCTACTATGGAATATGAAGGCGGTTATTATTGCTTATATACAGGTTATGTTGCCTTTTGCCGTATTACCGATCGTAAACTCCATTAGTGAGATTAATCCTTCTCTCAAAAAGGCTTCAATGAGTTTGGGAGCGGGAAAAATACGTACGTTTATTCGGGTAACACTGCCATTAACGATACCCGGCATGATTTCTGGGACAGTGATCGTATTTTCTTTAGCAGCAGGAAGTTATATTACTCCAATGCTGGTTGGGGGCAGTTTACAACCGCTTTTACCGTTAATCATTTACCAACAGGCATTACAGATCATGAATTTTCCAATGGCCGGGGCGCTCTCTATTTTATTGCTACTGGCTGTGTTGATCGTTATTTTAATACTGGAAATTATCTTGAATCGTTGGGAGGCCAGATTCCATGCGTCGTAGCGAAGCACAGGAAATTTTCAATCATCCAAAGAGACAGCAACGGAAGATTAGCTGGATTTCACTTTTAGTTTGGGTTGGAGGCGGTTTGGTATATCTATTTCTGGCATTACCGATGATTGTAATTGCTTTTTCGGCATTTAGCCCGACTCCTTATCCGGAATTTCCGCCAACCCATTTTTCGCTGCACTGGTTTAGAGAGATCGCCAGTAGCCGGGAATGGAAAGATGCATTAACAAACAGTCTGATCTTGCTTTTGATTGTTACACCTTTGACAACGATCCTGGGAACATTGGCTGCTTATAGCTTGTCACGCTTGAGGTTCAGGGGAAAAGAAATTTTGCAGTCATGCATGCTTTCGCCTTTGATGATACCCCAAATTGTGCTGGGTATCTCTTTGCTCTATATCTTTACTTCCCTGGGATGGGTGGGTACATTTACAAGTTTAGTGATTGGGCATATGCTGGTAGCTTTTCCCTATGTGTTTCGCAGCGTCAGTGTGAGCGTTTCTAACCTGAAAGTCTCTTTGGAATTGGCCTCTATGAATTTGGGGGCCCGACCGTTCACCACGTTTTACCGGATTACCTTGCCGTTGATCCGTCCGGGTATTGTTGCCGGGGCTATATTTGCAGCTGTAACTTCTTTTGGTGAAGTATCCCTCAGCCTTTTTCTGACAGCACCTCAAACAATGACGGCTTCGGTAAGAATTTTTAATTATATCGAGCAAACTTTTGATCCGGGAGTTAATGCTATCTCGGTATTATTTATAGTCATTGCCGTATTTGTATTCTTTATGATTGAACGTACCGTTGGTTTAAGCAAGGTGATGTAACGAAACTGGAATCTATGTTTTAAATAGGAGGAACCCATATGTCACATTGGACTAAAAAGCAACGTTTTTTGGCTGTTGTTTCTGGAGAATCGGCAGACCGCGTCCCTGTTTCGGCTTGGCGTCATTTTATCGAACAAGAACAAACAGCAACCGGATTAGCTGAGGCGATGATAGAATTTCAAAAACAGTACGACTGGGATTTCGTTAAAATTAATCCACGAGCCACTTACTATGCGGAAGCCTGGGGCAACACTTATGATTACAGGCAATATGATGGTGTGGTTCCCAGAGTAAACAATTTTGTTATTGGTAATCCCGAAGATTTATTTTCTGTCGGTAAATTACCCGGAAACCAGGGTCCTTTTGGAGAACAGTTGGAGGTGATTCGCACTGTCCGTAAATCTTTGGGAGATGATGTGCCGATTTTACAAACTCTTTTTTCTCCTTTAGCTGTATTTGAATATTTGGCTGGACATCGCACGCTGGCAGGCAATCGGGAAGCTAATCGCTGTGAAACACCTCTACCGGGATTTTTTGCAGCTTCAGCCGCTGGAACTCATCAGGCTCTTGAAAATATTTCCAATACATTAACCGACTATGCCAAAGCAGCTATACAGGCAGGTGCGGATGGTTTTTTTTACGCCGAATTGGGATTAGCCCGTGAAGGATACTTAACTGAAACTGAATTTAAGGAATTTGGCCGTGCTTATGATCTTCAGTTATTGGAGGAACTGAATCAGGTTCCAATTGTGCTGCATATTTGTGGACCCTATGCTCATCCGGAGCGCTTTTACGATTATCCTATCCAGGCTATTCATTGGGCAGAGCATGCCCCAGGTAACCCCTCTTTGGAAGAATCCGGATCTTGGATTGGAGATAAAGCGGTTATGGGAGGGGTGGACGAAATGTTGTTTGCTTTAAAAGATCCAAATAAAGTTTTTATAGAGGCAAATCAAGCAATTGATAGAATGTCTCATCGGGCTTTTCTTTTAGCGCCGGGATGTGGAGTACCTTTGAATTCTACTCCATCGGCATTATTAGCACTACGTCAGGCAGTAAAAGAATAAATTTGCTTTGTATGCTAATAGACCGTTTCGGCATGTTTGATAGATTTTGACCCTATAGTTTTATTGACCGGATCACGAATTATCCAGCGCCTGGCTCAAATCATGGATCAAATCCTGTGCATCTTCGATGCCTACCGATAAGCGCAAAGTATCATCGAAGACTCCGGCTTGATTTTTGATTTCCTCCGGTAACCCATAATGAGTTGAAGTCGCCGGGTGGACAATCAATGATTTGGCATCCCCCACATTGACCATGTAATCAAATATTCGCACTTTTTCCAGTACCCGGCGCGCCGCATTCAATCCGCCTTTAAGGCGCACTGCTAAAATTGCTCCGGCGCCCTTGGGAAAATATTTCTGCGCCAACTTATAGTAACGGCTGTTGGGCAATGACGGGTAAGAAACCTCCAATACAGCCGGATGCTCGCTTAAGAAAGCAGCAACCTTTAAAGCATTATCGGCATGCCGTTGCATTCGCAGCGAAAGGGTTTCGATGCCCTGAATCAGATAAAATGCGCTCTGGGGACTGAGATGGGAGCCAAAATCAGTGAGATAATTCATCCGCAACCGGCGGGTAAAGGCAGTCAACTTAAGATTATCATTGTCAATATTTCGCTTGTGTTCCTCAAAAAATTGTTCGAAAGCAGGAAACTTTCCGCTAAACCAGTCAAACCCGCCTTTTTCCACCACGATGCCACTAATAACCGTACCATGCCCGCTGAGGTATTTGGTGGCGGAATGACATATGATATCGGCTCCAAACTCAAACGGACGAAGTAGGTAGGGTGTGGCAAAAGTGTTGTCGACAATAAGCGGGATTCCATTTTCATGAGCAATCTTGGCCACTTCTTCAATATCGATGATGTTCATGCCCGGATTTCCTAATGATTCGATATATAAACCCTTGGTTTTAGCTGTAATGGCGGCGCGGTACGAATCCAGCGACTCGGGATCTTCCACCCAATGGGTGACAATTCCGTATTGGGGTAATACTTTCTGTAGTAGTTTGGTACTGCCGCCATACAAAGTCTTAACGGCAGCCAATTCATCTCCGGCCCCGGCTAGGTTTAGAAAAGTATTGGAGATGGCGCTCATCCCGGAACTTAACGATAGAGTGGCAACCCCACCCTCTAATGCTGCAATTCGCTTCTCCAGCACATCATTGGTCGGATTGCTGAAACGGACATAGGAGTGTCCCTCTTCTTCATATGAAAAAAGCCGACCGCAACGGTCAAAATCTCCAAGTTCAAAAGCGGCTGTCTGATAAATCGGCACCGCTTTGGAGTGAAAATGTTGCTTGGGGTTGTATCCCGCATGCAATTGCTTGGTGTCAAATCCAAGACTGTTATCGTTGAAAGCTTCATAACTCATAATATCAACCTTTTTCTCCTGCAATTTTTTTAATGGTTTTTTTCTCCACCAGCGACAGCAACTGATTGGCCACAACGGCGAGCAACGAAGCGAGGATAGTCCCCCATAAAAGTTTCTCAGTATTGTGGGTGCGGAGTCCGTCAAATAGAATGGTCCCCAATCCACCGGCATTAATCGTAGAAGCGATAGTGGCGATACCAATCGTGGATACAATGGCGATCCGGATACCGGCGATAATCATCGGACTGGCGAGCGGAAAACGGATCCGCCAAAAGGATTGCCAAGCCGACATCCCCATGCCGGCAGCAGCCTCGACGACTGCCGGGTTTACAGCATCAAACCCCGCTAGTATATTGCGCACCAAGATAAATTGATTGTATACCAGTAAAACCAGAATGGCCGTTCCGGCCCCCAGCCCGGTTAAAGGTATCAACAGGGCGAAAAGAGCCAGACTGGGTATGGAATAGATTATCCCGAAAATGCTGACGGCGATTTGGGATAGCAGACGGGAGCGCATAATGAAAAGGGTAAGCAGGATCGCCAGCAAGATGGAGAGAACGATGGTGATTCCCACGATCTCCAAATGTTCCAGCAAAGCGCCCCAGAGTTTATCATGATACTTTAGGAAAAAGTCCAGCATTAGATATAGCCTCCCATTCCCACATCCCATTTCATGCGCTGTTCTTCCACGGAATTGACCAGCCTAGCCACAAATTCATTCGCCGGTTTATAACGGATTTCATTGGGTGTAGCATACTGTTGCACCTGGCCTTGATCCATAATCAAAACGCGGTTTCCCAACTTGAATGCCTCATTGATATCATGGGTGACAAATAAAATGGTTTTATGAAACTTACTTTGGATCTTCATCAGTTCGTTCTGCAGATTAATCCGGGTAATGGCGTCAATGGCGCCAAATGGTTCATCCATCAGCATCAGTTCAGGATCGGCGGCCAGCGCTCTGGCCAGGCCGACTCTTTGCTGCTGGCCGCCGGAAAGCTGACCCGGATAACGCTGCATAAATTCAGGCGGGTTCAATTCAACCAGTTCCAATAGCTCAATTATCCGTTCGTTGATTTTTGGCTTGCTCCAACCCAATATTTTAGGAACCGTGGCGATATTTTCGCCGATGGTCATATGGGGAAACAGGCCGACTTGTTGGATTACATACCCGATTTTCCGGCGTAATTGTACAGCATTTAAGTTTTCAACCGGTTGGCCAAAGAAAAGAATTTGCCCGCTATCCGGTTCATATAAACGGTTGACCATTTTGAGCAGTGTGGTTTTACCACAACCCGAAGTGCCTAATATGGTAACGATTTCTGCTTCGCGGATCGATAAACTAACCGCCGAAACAGCATCATAGCTTGCCCTTGGAAAACGCTTGCTTATAGAACGAAATTCAACCGCTATGCGCATAGTTATTTCCTTCTCTCGACGATACGAATGGCGTTAGCCGGACAGGTTTCACTGCAAAGTCCGCAGCCTCGGCAACGGTTAGGGTAGTATTGCACGACTCCGTCGTTCTGCTCAAATGCCCCAAAATGACACCTGGTGGCACATAGCCCACAGCCCGCGCAAGAATCCGGATTGAAAACGGCAATGAACAGTGCAGCGGGCCATGTCGGATTGCTTTGCCGCACCCGTTGCGCTCGAAAGAGATAACAACAATCATCACAACAATTACAGATTCCTCCCGGATTGACAGTATGGATTAAACCGGTCTGATCCGCCCGTTCCAGTACTTCCTGGGCCTGCTCCTTAGTTACCGGGGTTGACCATCCCCGGTGCGAAAAGGTATTGACACCGCTCCGGAAGGAGATGCAAACATCGGCCGGTAAATCGCAATTGCCGGCCAAAGTCCGGCAATCGCATCGGTTTAGCCATATTTGTCCGGTGATCGAATCAAGATAATCCTTTGCCTGTGACAGAGTAACGACCCGGTCGGCGGTTGGAACCGCAGCACCGGGAGCGAGTCTATTTAAATAGGATTCAAAATACCATTTGTCAAGCGCAACCTGGGTTTGGCGCGGTAATGCCCGGTAGGAGTCCGGTTCTGATATGGCGAAAATATCCAAGCGGGTGTAAAAACTGCCTATCTTATAGTTGGTTTGGTTCTCATCCACCCATTGAATAACTCCTCTTTTATAAGCACTATGTAACAATGCGTTTACCCGGTTTATCGTCCATAACTCCCCGGATCTCGCTTGAAGTACCGGATAGGCTTCGGCCGCCGTAAATGATTCCTGCTCCAAAGATTCTATCAGCAAAATTTCCTGGCTATTGACAATCTGATCAATTATAGTCAGAGCTACTTTGGGCACTTGGAAACGCTCGTTAAATTGGGTTGATGCCATAGGAATCGCCACCTTGCAGGTATTGCCTTTACTTTTTGATTTCTTTTTTAATGGCATCATAGTACTCTTTAGCCACATCAGTGTATTCCCGCTTTTTAACATCTATTTCCGCATTGAGTTTGATAATTTTCTCATTATCGATGGCCGCGGTGACTTTATTGATAATGGTTGCAAGCTTCGGATTCTTGTCTAAAATCTCTTTGCGAACGATTGGAGCGATGTTATAGGGGGGCCAGACGTGTTTATCATCAACTAACACAAGGAGTTTTTTGTCAACCAGATTACCTTCGGTAGTATAAGCAACCGCCAAATCTGCCTTGTCATTGGCCAGCACGTCATATTTGAGTGAATTATCGAAAACCGCCTTGGATTTAAAATTAAATTTTCCATAGGTTTTTTCCAAAGCCGGCAGTCCGTCTTCCCGGATATCGAATTCACCTTGGGAAGCGAAACGAATTTGACCGGCATTTTTTTGTAAATCGGTGATCGTTTTGATAGCCAATTTTTCAGCAATGCTGCGGCTGATAACTAAACCTTGACTGTCATTGGCTGTCGCGTAATTCAGCCAGACAATATTGAATTTTTTGAGGTATTCCGATTTGACAATGCTATACACCTTTTGAGGATCGGTGACCAACTCATGCTTTAAGATAGCCAGCAGGCCTGTTCCGGTATATTCCGGGTAAAGATCGATTTCTTTATTGACGATGGCCGTATGTACCACTGAACTGGCGATATTCAGTTTTCGTTCAACCTTGTAACCGTTATCCTCCAGTGCCAAAGCATAAATTTCCCCTAAAACCAACGACTCGGTGAAATTTTTGGAACCAACCCGGATGGGCGTGTTTTTGGCCCCAAAGCCCTCCGTATAGGTGACAAAGGTAGCCAAAAGAAAAACAATTACTAAAAAACCAATTATTTTATTTCTGCGCATGATCATTCCTCCTAGTTTTTATTTACACGCGTTGATAACGCGTAATACACTGTTCAATCAAAAAGAATGTTAAATCTGCCAGTAACGAAAGGATTGCAACCGACACGCCGCCGATGATCAGTAAATCCATTCGGTAAAGCCCCAAACCGGTGAATATGATTTCTCCCAATCCACCGCCGCCAATATATGCAGCCAAAGTAGCGCTGGCAATAACTTCAATCGTTGCGGTACGAACACCGGTTAAAATCAGCGGTAAAGCCAGCGGTAATTCAACTTCCCAAAAACGGCCCAGTCTTCCCATACCCATTCCGGTGGCTGTCTCTAAAACGGCATCCGGTATACTTTGAAAGCTTAAAACGGTATTGATCAAAATGGGGGGTATCGCTAGGATTGTCAAGGCGACGGCTGCCGGTAATACGCCGGTTCCCAGTAGGGGAATACAAACAAAAAGAATCGCCAGACTGGGGATGATCCGTAAAAGACCAAAGAATTCCGTTATCGGCCACTGGATTCGTTTTGAACGGAAGCCGGCGATTCCTAAAGGCACGGCAATTGAAATTGCTATTAAAACCGACAATATGCTGATTTGTAAATGCGCCAGCACTGCTTTCAAGTATTCATCGCCGTGCGATAATAAATAATCTTGCAATGCCGCATACAACCGTCTCATCTCCTTGATGTTTTATCATGACGTAGTAATTGTTTAGTATTCCGATGTATTTAGTATATTTTCCTAAGTATAGCTCATT
>DNPP01000032.1:14277-25415 GCA_003501365.1 Bacillota bacterium | reverse complement strand
ATTTTTCATCTATTCCATCGCGGTAATCTTAGAAGACCAACGAAATTTACCCGGCTCATATCCTTTCCCTTCTGCCAAATGGTTAGCGATTAATTGAATCGGAACGATATCCATTATGGGCATCAACATTTCCTCACATGATTCCAATTGAACCGGAAGGATTAGTTTCGCAGAATCAATCTGAACTCCATTGGTGATAAAAACAACTTTTCCGCCTTTGTCCATAATATCTTTAGCTAATTTATAATTCAGATCAAAAGTCGGGCCTTGCGGTGCAAAAATAATGCCGCTGAAATCGACATCCACCATTTCCAATGGGCCGTGCCGAAATTCAGCGCTGTCCAAACTTATGGAAGGATATTTGGCAACTTCTTTTATAAACAGTCCGCCGGCGAAGATGGAGCTATACGAAAAGCCTCTTCCCAAAAGCACCAGATAAGGCGGCATCTGTAAGAAATCATTCAACTGTTTTTGAAGAATTTGATAATCAAAAATCAATTTCCCCATTTTCGACAGAATGTCATTGACCTCTTGAATTGCTGTCTCATCCAAATTTCCGGCAATCCCTTTAGCCAACAAATTTAATAAAATCAATGAACTTACATAAGTCCTGGTGGAAACCGATTCTTCCGGGGCTACCTTGAGTAAAAAAGGATAATCGCCGCGAGAACCCAAAGTGCTTTGGAGATTATTGGTAATGGCAACCACCTTACATTCAGGCGGAATTTTAGAGATCAACTTAACAATTTCTCCACTTTCACCTGATTGTGATACCAATACTAATAAAGTCCGCTGATTGATAAGAGTTGATTCATAATGCAGCAATTGGCCGGCTGAATAGACCCTTGTTTTGCAACCATGCTGGCTCAAATAAATACTGGCTCCGAAGCACGCATCATGTGAACTTCCCATCCCGGCAAAGACAATTTCATCAAAATCTTCGTCGGCAATCGCTTTTATTTTTTTTAAATTATCTGCAGTGATATAACTCTGAAACGCCTCTCCCAAACTGTGCGGTTGATCCAAAATATCCCGTAAGAAATTATTCATCGGAGCTGTTATCCTTTCGTCTTTCATATTTCAATTTTTACGACTTTTGGTTCCTTTGTTGTTTTAAAAAGTCTAACAATTGATCCCAACCGGGACTATGTCCATTTTGAATATAAAAGGAAGCGTTGGTATTACCCAGCAGCAACATTTCCTCAGAATCCAAATCCAGTAGACTGCCCAGACAATAACCGGCGTTAAAATTATCACCACCGCCTGTAGAAATTTTTGGGTAAGTCACATAAAACCCTTTTACCTGATTCACTTGATGTTCGCGAAGGCTGACGGCCAAATCCAACCCATGGATAACCAATGTATCAATACTGAGTTTCTCAAAAATAAAACTTCCAACTTGAGTCAAAGTCTCATCTTTCATAATTCGACCTAAACTTTGAGCGACACTCCGGGCTTCCCGTTCATTAAGTCCCAGCACAACCCGGCAGTACTTGGAAAGATCGCCCAAAAGCCATAAAAAATCCAATAAATCCGGCTGCGACCGCCGGGACGGATCGGCTATATCGAAAAAAACCAATTTCTTTTTTAAAACGTCAGGTCCAATCTGGGATAAAATCTCATCACGAATCCCGGTTACGATGGTATTCATATGGTAAATGGAACTCCAGTTAACAAAACTCAATAGTTGACTTGTGGTGAAGATTTTTTTAATTGACTGCAGCCCAATTTGATTTTTAATATGCTCCCAATTCAAATTGTCAAGTGCGGCAGTTTTTCCGAACATTAACTTGCCATCATTGAATTCGAAAGAAAAACTGTAACCGGGATCACCGATGCTCCAAAGTTTACAGGTGCTATTCATCTTTTCAAAAGCCGGATGAATTTCACATTCCCCTAAAGTCCCAATGCAACTTACTGCCAAACCGAATCCGGCCAAGGAATCAGCCATCAATGGAGCATTGCCGCCAAATCGGATTTCCCGAGAGAGTAATTCGGTATCGGAACTTCTGCCTGCAGAATCATGGATATACTCGGAAAAATCATTTATTGTTTCAAACAACGTATAGTTATGTAAACCGGTTTTCGATTTTACGACTCTTAAAATCTCATCAACATAACCGTCAAATCCAATACAAGCATTCAATTCTTGGCTCATTTCCCGCCGCTTCGTCAAGTCATCAATGAGACGATTGATCAAATTAATCATAATATCATTCCTTAATTGATTCTAGTTGAAACTCTCAGTTTATTGATAGATGGTTTCCAATGGGAAAAAACCATTTCGCCGCAGCCTCGATAGATAAGTTGTTCATAATTTGGGCTGCAATAGATCACGACCTCACGTAAAGAATTGACGATGATTCGTTCACGGGTCTCCCGAATGATGTACGGGTAGAGATCCTGAAATACTTTTTCAATGATCCCGCCAATATAAATTGCTTCCGGATCAAAAATATTGATTAAAATCGCCAATAATTTTCCTATCAAAACCCCGTTTTCATGAATTACAGATAACGCGGGAGCTTGTTTTGCAGCAACAGCTTGAACAAATTCTTCCCAAGTTTCAGTTGTAATTTTCTTTTCGCCGCCAACTATCTGTTGATATTTTCTTAAAAATCCCGTCATTGTCAATTCTGTTTCGATACAGCCTTGATGACCGCAATAACATTGGAAGCCGGCATTACCAATGGGAATATGACTGATTTCTCCGCCCAAACCCTTATTCCCAATAACGACCTTGCCGTCACTAATAATCCCCGTACCTAAACCTTCTCCGAAATAAAGATAGATGAGATTCCGGTTTTTATTTTCGGTGCCGGTCATTAACGCTGTAGCCATCACCAGCAAATTGGACTCATTTTCAACAAAAACCGGAAGTTGAAAAGATTGCTCCAGAAGTTCCTTCAGTGGTTGATTCTCATAAAGCGGATTTGTTGAATTTACAATTTGATTGGTATCGGTGCTGAATATTCCCGGTGCCGAGACGCCAATTCCTAACACCGCGTCAGCATTTACCCCGGATGAATTAAATAAAGCTTTACAAAGCCGATTAATTATTGTCAATACTTCACTTAAACCGGCTCCATCAGGAACACTTGCTTGTTGAACCCAAGCCACTTCATTTTTGAGATTTACTAAAACTGCTTTAATAAGATCTTTCTGAATTAATTGCAGACATAATATATACTTTGACGAAGGATGAATCGTTACCAATTTTGGAATCCGCCCGCCGTTAAACGTTTCCGATTCCATCTCCTGTAAAAACCCTTCTTGGATTAATTGATTACAAATACTTGATACAGTAGCAAAGCTAAGGCCCAGTTTTTCAGCCAAATCTTTGCGGGTGGTCGGCTCACTAAAGCGTAAATATTCGATAATTTTCTTCGTATTAAAATTACGTATTTCAGCCGTGTTTTGGAATGATTTCCCCATATCTTTTCCCTTATAAATGTTTTAAAGTCAAAACCCGGTGAAGGCTAATTCGACCGTAAATAAACCTGATCATTCAACAATTGCTCACGTAAATAATGATATTCAAGATTGGTTACTTCTGAGTTTTTTTGAACTGCTAACGCCGCGGCAGTGCCTCCTGCTTGTCCCATCGCCATGGCGATGGGAGAAACCCGAATCGCCGCGCATGCTTCATGAGTCGCCGATATACAGCGGCCCACATTAATTAAATTCGATACCTTTCCATTAATTAATGAACGATAGGGAATACCGTAAACGGCACCCCATTTCAAATGACACGAGTCGGTGCCTTCACCGTCCGGACTATGGACATCCACAGGATACCCGCCACAAGCAATTTCATCGGCAAAGACAACCTGTCCAAGTAAATCTTCAGCCGTCAGGATGTATTTTCCTTGAATTTTCCGGGATTCCCGCACCCCAATGTTGGGACCGCTACTCATAAAAAGAGCATCTTCGAAACCAGGCACCCGGTGTTTCATAAAATAAAAAAGTTCAAGAGCCTGACGCCGGCCTTCCACCTCTGCATTTGATAACTCCCGAACGTCGGTGGGATTAACTTTTTGAATCCGCGTAGTATTCACGATAACTTCGCCCGGATTATTCGTTTCAAATAACAAAATACATTCCCGGCTAAAGGTAATCTCGCTGTTTTTCTGACCTGTAGCCAAGATTTTAGTAAAACCGCCCATGGACAAACGTGGTGCTTGGTTAAGCAATTCTGCTTTGGCTTCGGGAAATTCTTCCGGATGGCTCAAAATATAATCTTTCAGCTTGACAATATTGACCTGCCCAAGTTTGAAATTCATCGTCAGCGGTTGACTCAAATGGTCTCCCGGTCGACCCAGTAAAAAAGGAACTCCTGCCCAAGCTGCTAAATCGCCGTCACCACTGGCATCAACAAAAACAGTTGCTGTAAGTTCCAAAAGTCCGGATTTCGTTGCAACTTTTATTTGGTTGATTTCACCGCAAGTAACTTTCACATCACAGAAAAAGCTATGATACATGATTTCACCGGATGCATCCAGGTACATTTTTTCCAAAACGTGTTTCATCAGTTCTGCGTCAAACGGAGTAACCGTATAGGTATAACCGGTAGTATCCACAATGTGTCCCGGAGACCCACCCATCTTTTCCAAATTTTTTATTACTTCATCAGCAATACCGCGGACTACTTGGAGCGAACCCGCGTGAAAAGTCATCATCGGACCTACACCACCCGCGGTTAGCATTCCGCCTAGGAAACCCATTTTTTCAATAATCAATGTTTTCGCTCCAAGCCGGGCGCTGGCAATACCGGCTATAGCCCCGGATACTCCTCCGCCGACCACAATGACGTCATAATAATTCATGATTAATTAGTCTCCTCATCCAGATTTAACAAAGCCTTTGTAAATCCATGCGCTCCGATTTCCGATAACGCCCGAATCCCGGAAGTGATTCGCCAAGGCCCCAGTCTAAAAACCGTTAGTTTGTCTAATTTGGAGGTCAAGCCAATATCATGGCATTCAATATGGTGAAAGATTTCATGGGCAATAAACAACGACCTGAACTCGGTATAATCTTTATATTTGATAAATCCCTTGGCCTGAAGCTTTTCCAGTTCGCCTGTGATAGTATCTTGATATAAAATGATTTGGCGCAAATTGCTGTAATATTCACTGCAAATACGATATTGCGGCGCGACGAATCCCTGTTTCTTTTCCGTCAGAACCAAGCCGAGTTTTTTCACCAGTTCCTCCGGGAAACGTGTGCCGTATTGTTGATAATATTTATCCGCGGTATTTCTCCCAATAGACCAGGCTTTATCAATTAACTGATGGTAATTTGCAGACGGTATCTTTGAAAATAGCGGATCATTTTGAAGTTCAAACAATCCTAATGCGTTGCGATTACCAAAAAATTTTTCCACTTTTACTATAACATCCTTTTTTAATGTTAACGAAAATTTTTTCTACAGACCAAAGCATAGATGAATTGATCTTCGGCGATCCCTTGGATTTCGACCCCAGCTACAGCTGCAATTTGTGCTACATCAATCAAGCCGGAAAGATCAATGATTTTCTTTCCATAACAAACATAGACATCCGGAACTTCTTTGCCTCCATCGCTGTATGTTACACATTGGTCAATTACTTGCGTCAATTGATTCTTAAAGTCCGTAACGGTTAATTTGAATGATTCTGCTTGATTTTTCTGGATCCGAATAACACCTTCGTTATCGATTACTCTAACCGGTTGGATTATTTTTGTCAACAAACCCCAACACCGTTTAACAACCAACTGGCCATGAACAATATAAATATCACCGGTACTGCCGCTTGTCTGAACACATTCCGGTGTTACTCCCATTGATTTGGCGGCGATAGCATGAATTTCCGACTCCGACAATTTTTGCTGCATCAGGTTTTTAGTGCGCAACTCGGTGGTTCCGGTAGCGATGGCACGGACAATACTCCGTTGTAAATCGACTTCAACGTGGAGTTCTACAGAGCCGGGTGCAGCCCCGGATTGGATTGCTGCTTGTTCGGCTTCTTTCCGTACTCTTAAAATATCAGCATCCGTTGGATTGGCAATCGTTCTTTCTACGACATCCCTTACCATTGCCAAAGCCACCCCAATCGGTGAAATCACCTCGGCATTCTTGGCAATTTTATGTTCCAACCCCATATATTTGGCCAAATAGGGTACTATTGCCGCTGCACCGCCGCCGCCGCCGACCAAAACAATCTGTTCCGGTTGCAATTGATAATCGATAAATAGTTGTTTGAGTACAGCCTCATTCTTTTCCGATGCCTTATCCATGATCTGCGCGGCAAACTCTTCTACGGTGATGTGAAAATGTTCCGCAAAAGGAGTAAAAGCTTTCACTGCGGCTTCTCTGGAGCCATATGCATAATGAGAGGAATTTATATAGTTTAATATATTGGCCGCACACGAAACGGTAATCGCTAGTTTTTTACCATTTTTACACTCAACGGTGGCATAATCGCCAGGGTCACCGGGACGAGGTTGAAACATACAGATTCGAGGTTCTGCCATCTCGGTCGGTTCGGAATAAACGGCATATTCCAACCCGGCAATATGAGCACTTCGTGGTCCCACATCCACCACGCCGTCCGGGCCTATCCGGACCATACTCCCGCCCGCAATTCCTACCGTCCGGACATCTAAAGAATTTAAGTAGGTTTTATGGCCGCCAACTTCAGCATATTCCACCATCACTTTGCCGTTTTTAATCACCGAAATATCTGTACTCGTACCGCCTACTTCTAAAAAGATTCCGTTCGATATCTTTTCATACATCAAGGCGCCTGCAACCCCTGCGGCCGGGCCGGAAAGCATTGTAAAGATCGGCCGTTTGCGGACTTCATTAATATCCATGACTCCGCCATCGCAACGCATAATCATGAGCGGCGCTTTGATTCCGGTTTTTTGAACACTGGACTCGGTCATATCAGCCGTCTCCATCATTTTTGGCAAAATACTGGCATTGATCGCGGCTGTGCGGGTCCGAATTTTTAAACCATATAGTTTAGATATTTCATGGCTGCCTGCGCTGGGAATTCCCATAGCAGTTGTCTTGGCCATTACCATTAACTCTGCAGAAGGATCATCTACCGAGAATGCTGCACTGGCGACAATAACTTGACAGCCTTTATTTTTCAGTTCCTGAATAACCTGTTCATAGTTACCATCCTTGGTCGTGTCCATATAGGAATGAAAGGTTTTTAAATATTTCCCGGGGGCAAGCTCAATATCACCAACTTGAGTATCATTTTTCGCTTTCAACTCTTCCATTTTCCCGTGCCCCATACCAATAACCCCAACCGGTACGACATCGCCTTCCAATAATGCATTAGTGGCTTGGGTTGTCCCATGAGCGATAAACACGATATCATCCGGATTTATGTTAAATTTTTCAATTATGCCGCGGATCACTTCTACAATGCCAGCAGCCACTCCCTCTTCTGCAAAATGAGTGGTTGGATATTTCAAAATGCCAATCAATTCATAGGTTTGATCATCGATAAGAACTGCATCGGTAAATGTACCACCGACATCAATTCCAATTCTATATTTCATTTTTCATACCCCATATCGCATTAATTAGACCAGCGGGCTGCTGTAAAAATAAATTTATCGACCAAGAAATACATATACCCTTTCGAATAATCTATGGCGCCTTATATTGTATTTCTTATGGATTGTAACATACTTTTTCAACAGCCCCACTGTTCTAAACAACTTGGTTGATTTTAAAACCACATAACCGCAGCAATAATAAGACCAATAAATGCTAATGACCAGATGTACGGTAAGACTTTAATCAAAATTTTATTAACATCGGTGCCGACATAATTTGCAAACCAAACATTATGCGTGTTGGTAGGATCACCAATCGACTGCACCCTCTCAGTAGCTAAAAAGGCACTGAAAACAGCTGGGGCAGGCAGCACTTTCAAACCAATAATTACTGCGGCGACACCGCTGCCTAACCCCCACATGTTCAACGGTCCGCGGTATAAAGCCAAGGGCGCTAAAATCGTAAAAAAGATTACATACACGATGGGGTTGCCAGGAATGATTACTTTTAAAAATGGACTGATACTTTGTGCGACTTGTGGATGCATGAAAGAATTGAGAACCATTCCAATTCCTATCATCAGGAGAACTGCCGGCGCACTATCGGTAATTCCATCAAATGCCGACTTAGTTAGCATTGAGAGTAATTTAGACAAATCTTTTTTGGATGAAAAGAGATAAACCGTGAGAAAACACCAGAGAATACCTGCGACAAATGCCGCTAAAATCGGCCATTTCAACAAAATAACCATAATAATCGGGATAAGCGGAGTAAATAATGAAAGTATCGGTGCTTTAATAAATTCTCCCCGCGGAATTTCGGGATTGGTTTGAACTGCCCAGGAAAATTTAGTACCGTTCCGCTTAAACTCTACAATTGCGAATATTAATGCGACAACGCCTGTTAATACAGCCATGGTAATAGCGAAAGATTGAACCTGCGATTGTTGAACTCCGGTTGCTGTTGTATAAAAGGCCCAGTTGGACATGTTTATAATCCCACCGGTAGCCATGGCAAAGATGAACATGCAGGCTGCCGTAATAGCTGGAACACCTACTGATATCATGATTGGCATTGCAATCGTAGCGATCATGATTACCGCGCCGATGCCGTCAATTGTGGTAAAAAGCAGCGACACCGCGATAGTGACCAAAATTGTTACTAAAAACGGACGATCTCCCCCTAATTCAGCTGCCGCCTTAATAATTGTTTTGGAAATACCGGTCTGACTCATAAACTGGCCAAGCCAAGCTCCCAAAATCACGGCGCAATAAGCGACCCCTAATTTCGTGGCTCCGCCTTGAATTACATAACTTAAGATTCCCATATCCGTACCATCTTTACCAACAGCTATCAATGGTATTCCGGCAATTGCAGCTACTCCTACCGCTAATAACGGTAAGGCTAAGATTGTCGGTAATTTTCGTGTTACCATTAATAAGGCAACTACCAAAAAAAGCAATAAAATAAATATCGATGCTACCATTAAACACTCCACCCCTTCATTATTATGTAATGATTATTCGATCTCAGTTTAAGCCGGAATCACCTCTTTTTTCCATAAATTTACTATTATTTTAATACTTATAATAACTATTGTAATTATAAATCATCCGATGAATCATGTCAATATAACGCCCCTAGCTTCAATTTATGACTAACTAGTCCAAATTCAAAAACAGCGTCGATATCACAAGTGTGTCCAGATCAAAAAAAGAGGCTGCTCATTTTTATTCCAAAGCAGACCTCTATACTTAGTATTATCGTACATTCATTCTAAATTCAATTCAAAACCGGATGAAAGCAATTCCTTGATTAAATTATTCTCTTTGGCTCATGTCCCCTTTTGATTAGAAATGAAACACTGCCACTACAGCGAATAATCCTCCCTAACTTACCCTCTTTTAAAAATCCTGACTCCGTGGGGCGGTATCTCCGGATAACTTAACCGGGATAAACTGCAACCGATCGAGTAAATTGGCTCCCAGCCGCTATTCCATTCATAAGGTACCTCAATACATCGACACTGTTCGCTGCTCATATTGAAACAAGCCAAAATTTGTTCTTTTTTACCGCTCCGCACAAATCCGAAGATGCCGTCGCCTAAATGCAGATCGTGATAAGAACCACTTTGCAATGATTGAAACTGTTCCCGCATCCGGATTAAATTTTGGATTTCCTTCAATAAATTCTGATCACGTTCCAAATCCGACCAGCCCATGGTCTTGCGACAATCCGGGTCTTTACCGCCGGTCATCCCGATCTCGTCTCCATAATACAACGCCGGAATTCCGGGATATGTGAATTGAAAGGCGGTAGCAGCCAAATATTTGTTGTGATCCTCACCACACAGCGTCAGAAAACGGGGAGTATCATGACTGCCCAATAGATTATAAGCACTAATGATATACTCCCATGGCAAATTGGAACGGTTATGCGCCAGTTCCATCCGGAACTGTTCCGCAGAGATCTGCCCTTGGGCAAAATAACGGATCACCGCGTCACGCCAGCGATAATTCATTACAGCATCACAGGTGTCCCCTTTTAGCCAATCAAAAGGTTGATCCCAAATCTCACCCACAATAAACGCTTCCGGATTAATTGATTTCACCAATTTACGGAAGACGCGCCAAAATTCCATTTGGACTTCATTGGGCACATCCAGCCGCCAACCGTCAATTCCCAAACTGGTCCAGAAGGCTACTGCCTTTAAGAGATAATTCACTACCTCCGGGTTTTGATGATTGAGTTTGGGCAGTGAGCCAAAATTCCACCAGCATTCATAATTCGGAGGATTCTGGGTAAGTGGAAACTGCGAACAATGATACCAATCTTTAAACCGTGATTTGGCGCCATTTTTCAATACATCCTGAAAAGCCCAAAAAGTGTCGCCGGTATGATTAAAGACGCCGTCAATAATCACTTTGATTCCAGCCTGATGCAATTGCTCAATCAAGCTTTTAAACGTCCAAACATCGCCGAACTCAGGAGAAATCTTCAAATAATCCCTGGTATCATACTTATGATTGGATGGTGAATCAAAAATAGGATTAAGATAAAGTGCCGTAACGCCAAGTTGTTGCAGATAAGGTATTTTGGTAATAATTCCTTTCAAATCGCCGCCAAAAAAATTGAAACAAGAGGGCGATTCGCCCCAAGAATGTTTATTTGGCGGATCATTGGCGGGATCGCCGTTATAAAACCTTTCCGGGAATATTTGATAAAATACTGCTTGAGCAGCCCACGCCGGTGGCAACGTTGGAACCTGATTTTGGATAATGTCACTAATCTGATCCTGGTTTGCAAATTCCGTTTGACTCAAGGTATCACTCCTATACTCGAAAGAGTAACCACAGTGTTACAAAACAATATTACAAAAGTGTTACGAAACAATATTACAAATAAAGAAGCCCCAGTTCAAGAGGGAATTGCTGGGGATTGGGGGAAACTGAAAAGTTTGAAGTGAAAAATCCTCTCTTAATTTCCCAATTAAAATGTTGGTATTGCCTTGTATTCTTTTATTTTTTCTGTTTCCTTACCAATTACCGTCATCCAGGTAATCCAAAAGCATCCTATC
>DNPP01000032.1:424-14015 GCA_003501365.1 Bacillota bacterium | reverse complement strand
ATCAATGCCTCACTATGGATCAGCTCATCCCTGCTGCAATTCTGCTTAAGCTAGATCAATCTACTCTTTATTTTTTAGCAAAACGGTAATAATTTGCATAATCCTTAGTTAACAAATGCACCGGAGGGACATCTTCAGTGATCTTGGGAAACCGTCCGATTTTTCCATAGAAGAAATTATCGGCATCATCGTCGTTTGAAAGAGAAACTTCTCCTATCATCACTCGAGAACCAACACCCCAGAATTTATGATATAAATATTGAGTAAGGGTAATACTCTCACCGGGCTGCAACTGTATGATGCTTCCCGCTTTTAATTCCTCTTTTATTCCGTCAATGCTAACCACAACCGGGGTATCATCCAGAGAACCATCCGGTTTACTGTTATAAAGCTGAATGGCAAGTTTCCCACCACCCCTGTTAATGATATCTTCCATTTTTATAGCATGATAATGCATCGGAGTGACTTGATTGACACCCGCCACCAGCAGTTTCTCTGCATAAAACTTCCCTTGCTTTTTCTCCAAATTAGCAGGCAGACCATTTCTGAGTGTGAAAAGAGCAAGACCGGCCTCACGGAAATTACCGTTTCCCCAATCCGTGATGTCCCATCCCATTCCAGTCTCATAGATTTCATAAACTTCTTCGCCCTTGTTTTGCCAGTCAGCAGGCGTCCAATATGCAAAAGGCGGCAGATAAATTTGATTGTGTTCGATTAGGGACTTAAAATCATTGATAATGGCATTAATCTCGGAGCGTTTCATAAGATACCTCCATAAAGTAAGATTGCCAACTTCTCCGGCCAATTTAAAACTGAATAACCCCTTTTACTGAATTCTGTTTATCCTTAATCGAATTTTCCATAGCCTGTGGTATTTCAGCAAACGGATAGGTGTTGGTGACGATCTCTTTTAAGGGCACTATCCCGCTAGCCACTGCGGAGATTGCCGACGGATATAAATTACGATAACGGAATACCGTATTAATTGAAGCCTCTTTGGAAATCAGCTTACTGAAGTCATATGGGATCGTGGCATCGGGCGCCATTCCCACCAGGACTATCCGGCCTCCCCGTTTTACCAATTCCACAGTTTGTTGTGTCGTAATTTTATTGCCGGCCGTTTCAATTACAATATCAACTCCCTGTCCCCCGGTGAGATCCTTGATAGCAACCATCATATCCACCTGATCAGCCTTAAAAGTTTTTGAAGCGCCCAGCTTTTCACTCATGGCTAAACGGGATGCAATAACATCCACTTGATAAACAGTTCCGACCCCCATAGCTTTGAGTGCCATTAATGTCACCAGGCCAATGCAACCGGAACCCAAAACAACCGCTGTATCACCCACTTTTGCTCGGGCTTGCTTGGCGGCATGGAAACCTACCGCCAGCGGTTCAATTAAGGCACCCTCCAAGGTACTCATCACGGAAGGCAATTTAAACGCCATATCGGCCGGAAATGCCACATATTCGGCAAAGGCTCCGTCATAAGGCGGAGTTGCCATAAAGACGACATCGGGGCAAAGATTATATAACCCTTGTTTGCAAAAGTCACATTTACCGCAGGTATAGCCGGGTTCTAAAGCGACCAAATCGCCAACTTTGACATTGGTTACTTTCTTCCCGATGGACACAACCTCGCCACTGCTTTCATGGCCGAGCACGATGGGTTTTTCCACCACAAAATCTCCAATACGTCCATGTTCGTAATAGTGTAAATCGGAACCACAGATCCCCACATGTTTGATTTTGACCAGGACTTCATGTTCCTGTGGGACCGGTAGCGGCCGTTCCTCAAACACAATCTTTCCAGGTTCCATTAATACCGCGGCTTTCATCGTTGATTGCATTTTAATATCATCCTTTCCAAGTATAGATCCCATTAATATTTCTCAGTTTCCCCGTGCTTCTCCAGTTATAATAATTGGCCATAAAGGGGCACTGAGGTATAGCGATTGGTTTACGGCAAATAAATGCAGGCGGGTTTTAAATCTTTTTGATTTATAGTGAGACTATCGATTAAGATTTCTTTTTCTTCTCCCGGCAACAAGTCAAAATACTCATCCGATAATTTCACGTCATCGCCAAGATTAAAATGAACCGCATGAGCATAATGGTCAGTCCCAATGATAAATCGGACTCCCGTTTCATCCTGCTTAAATTCTCTGATGACCAAATTGGCCGCTGCCAGTTTTAATTCCCGAAAAGTATGAGTACGTAAAATCGCTGACGCTATCGCTTTATTATCCACCGGTTGAGCAAAGATAGCACCCCGGGTACAATCATAATCCTGCTTGGCAAACTCAAGCAAAGTGCTTCGAGAAAATGCCGCCAGTTCAATTTGACAGCACTGTGAGTCCTTCTTACCTCCATCGAAACTTACATAACCATATTCCAGCCTGAATTCAAACGGCATTGTGGTATCATTGATACCCACAACTCTGACCTTTCCTCCGCTTTCGCGCATAATCAATTTCAAGTGCGCAAAAGCTCGCTTGACAAAATAATAGGAGGGTTTCCGTTTCAAATAATAATCGATAATCGTCCAACCGACCTCACCCCAGCAATCGTCATACATCCAGAAAAGACTACCCCAGCAGTTTTCTTTAAAACGAATGGCCTCCAGCGAATATCCCAGCATCAACCCATGACAAAGACAGCCGTAGAGCAAAAAATCATCAAAACTCAAATTCTGGGGGTCCAAATAATGTTTTGCGATACTTGCGATAACCGTATCCTTCTCGAATGCATTGCTATGGTGTTTCCAAATGGCGCTGTTTCGGTCTAGTGGTGCACCGGCCATATATTTTAGGGTCGATGATTTACAGTCCGGCCCGATACAGCCATATTCGGTAATGAACTTAGCGCTAATCTTGTCATACTCTTCGGGCGTAATCCGTTTTTCCATATCTTCACCCATGGTGCACTCACGCCAATGATGTCTATCGCCGATGTCATTCCCATTCGGATCGTCTCCGCCATAAGGTGAACAATTCCAATACGGTATTTCCGGGCAATTTCTATAAATAATCTTTGGTGCTATCTTGTTATAACATTCTGCGCCTCCGAAAAAGCCCGGCTCTCCACCCCACCAGTCATTAAATCCCCAGTGATTCTCATTGCAACCGCACCATAATGCCATACTGGCATGATTTCGCAAATGACGGGTCTGATAGTCCAATTCCTTTTCGACTTCATTGCGGAACCACTCTAAATAATCAGGATACAAGGCGCAGGCGAACATCAGATCATGCCAGATCATAATCCCATATTGATCACATTTTTCATAAAAAATCTCCTGTTCATAAAAACCGCCGCCCCAAAGACGCATCATGTTAAAATTGGCTTCCTTGGCCTCCAAGAGCAAAGTCTGGTATTTCTCATCACTGACCCGAGCATAAATGGAATCGGCCGGTATCCAGTTGCCTCCCTTGCAAAGAGCCGTAACTCCGTTGATTTCGATAGCAAATTTGCGTTCTTTGTTATTCAGCTTAGTAAGATCCAACTTAATTATCCGGATGCCATATTGAAATTCAGAATAAGTGCTGGTAACCCCGCCAGCCATTACCTGGGTCTTGACGGTATAAAGATTAGGCTCACCCATGCCATTGGGCCACCATAACTTAGGAGCGGCGATATTGACGGTAAAGTCAATTTTATTGAGACCGGAACGTAATAAATTTTCCTGCTCCACCTTGACCACACTGTTTCCTGCAAAAGCCATCTCGAATTGAAAAATTCCTTCCATAGTCGCAAACTGATCAAAATTTTCCACTTCGATGGCAACTTTCAGTATCGCGCCGTCTTTGGAAATTGAGTCCGTAACAACTTGAACGGAGCGCACTGCATGTTTGGTCATGGATTCGAGCCAAACATTTTTAACAATACCGCAGGTTGGAATCCGTGGACCCCAATCCCAGCCATAAACATATTGAGGTTTCCGGACAAAAGCCCGCCGCGCGTCTCCTCTATCCATATAACCCCGGATATTCTCGGTACAAACAAATTTTTTAATGGATCCCAGATCAGCGTCGCTATAATACTCCAGACCCGAACTCAGTCTGACCAAAAGAATATTTTCACCGGCCCGGAGATACTCTTTTACGTCCATGATAAAAGGATAGAAGGCGCTTTTTTGGTGTCCCAGATGGATTCCATTCAGAAAAACATCGGCTTCCGCATCCAAAGACTCTAACGTAATTTCAATTACATCACCTTTGATAAAATCTTCGCTACTATGGAATACTTTTTTGAACCACCAGGACTTTTCCTCAATCCACTCGCTTTGATGATAATGATCCGACTCCAAAGGTTCCTTAATCATATCCGCAGCTATTAAAGGCATATGTACATCACAAGGCAAATCCGTTTTAAGCCAACCATCGGCTTTCTGCAAGACAAGTGCATTCTTTTCAGGCCCATGGGCTAACTCTTCCCACCTGAGCAGCCAATCTTTGTTTAAATAAATTTTTGCCATATTTGTAATTCTCCTTACCAATTTTATTCTTATGGCTTTACTCAGCCTTTAACCGCTCCGGCTGTCATTCCTTCGATAATCTTTTGATAGAACAGCAAATAAGTTATTAATACCGGTAATATCGATATCACCAGCGCCGCCATGAGCTTGGTATAATCAACCTTATACACGCCTGCAAAATTGGCCAACCCAACCGGTAAGGTTCTTAAAGCTTCACTTTTGGTCAAAACCATGGCAAATGAAAATTCATTCCAGGACGCCAAAAAGCTTAAAATGATGACCGTAGCCAGGACAGGACGGCATAATGGGAAAATAACGGTAGACATGGTCCGGCCGACCGAACAACCATCAATGTAGGCTGCTTCATCCATTTCTACCGGAATCGTCTTGATATAACTTTCAAATAAAAAGATTGCTACCGGTAAACCAAACGCAACATAAGGAGAAATCAAAGTAAATCTGTTATCCAGCATATGTAATGACTTAAATTGGATAAATAGCGGGATTAGAAAGCTTTGTACCGGAATTAACATCCCGGAAATAAAGAAGACATATAAAAAATTACGTCCCCGAAAAGAAAAACGAGCTAAAACATATCCGATCACCAACCCAAGCAAGATGATCAGCGCCACTGAAAGCACAGTGGAAAAAAGACTATTCAAAAAGTAGCCCATGATCTTATATTTTTGGATCACATATAAATAGTTGCCAAATTGAGGATGGCTAGGCAAAGATATAATATTGACGCTAAACTCAGCCTGGGTCTTTAAAGACGAGTATACCAGCCAGGCAATAGGAAAAATACAGGAAATGGAAAATAAAATAACGAATAAATTCAGGATCGGGTGCAGCACGATATTCAGAAATTTTTTACTCATAACGGCTACCTCCCATCATTTTGCGGCTAATCAGGATCAGGCCCATGCTTAAAATAAAAATTCCAATGGCTATGGTGCTGCCGTAACCCAATTTAAGCATGGTAAAAGTATTTTTATAAGCATATAAGGACATGACGGTTGAGCTTTTTCCGGGACCACCGAAAGTCATTACAAAAATATGGTCAAACACTTTCATGTTACCGGCGATACAAAGAATTACCGCTACCTTGACACTGTCCCATATCAAGGGAAGGGTGATCCGGAAGAACTTTTTAGCGCCCAAAGCCCCATCAAGCTCGGCAACTTCATCAATATCTTTCGGGATACTGGAAAGGGCGGCCAAAAAAATAACTACATAATAGCCAATGTATTGCCAGACTAAAGGAAGAGTCACCGTATACATGACCAGGCGCGGATCATCCAGCCAGGGTTGAATGATCGACGTCAGGTGAAGGGTTCTTAACAACCAATTAAGGAGTCCATAATCATTGCTATAAATCATCATCCAAACAAAACCGACCACCACCGCCGACAGCACCGCAGGAACAAAAACGATAGCCTGGTGAATTTTTTTAAATTTAAGAAATCGTGAAGAAAGGAATACCGATATGAACAGGGCAATGCCAATTTGCCCAATCAGGCACCAGATAACAATAAAAATATTATTTTTAAATGAAAACCAAAAATCCGAGTCTTGAATTAAATCCAAATAGTTCCGCACTCCCACAAATTTCATGAATATTCCGCCGGTCCAGTCAAAAAAGCTGTAACGAAACGATATTAAAAGCGGTAGAATTACGCAGAATGCATAAATAAGCGTACCGGGAAACAATAACCCCCATAGGACCCAAGATTTCGGCTTTTTTAAGTGAGTTTGCATAACAGCCTCCGAAATACCTTAGTTAATACTTTCTCCGGGAAACTATTTCCCGGAGAAAGAAAGTTCATTGATGATGATTGATAAATTAAAGCTTAATTGGTTTTCTCATATTCCTTTTGAATCTTTTTGGCTAACTCCATAGGAGTGGTTGCATTAATCAACAAATCTTGCAAGCCGGTATTCATCACTTCAATAACCGACGGTGCCAATTGAATATCATAAATCGGCACCAGCTTGACTTTGGTTACTAAATTGCTGTATTGGGAAAACAAAGGTAGTAATTTGCTCTTATCGACATTCTTTACGGTATAAGGAGGAGTAAAGTTATTTTCAAGGCAAATCTTAGAGTATTCAGGGCCGGTAATCGCTTTAATTAAAGCAATTGCCGCCTTTCGCTTTTCTCCCTTTAAATTAGCGCTGACGTTCCAAGCCCATGCAGTACCTGCAGAAGCCGTCATAGCAGCTCCCTTTCCGCCTTTGACCGCTGGAATAACAGCTAATCGGGTATTGGCAGCTATTGCCTTCGGCGCATCAGTACTTACCGATGAAACTGCCCAACTGCCTTCAAAGAACATCGCGGCTTTTCCATTGTAATACAAAGTCCGTTGTTGACCATTATCAAGACTGTTTAAATCAGTATTGAAAGCTCCTGCTTTGGCCAAGTCCTGCATCTCTTTTAAGGCTTTTACAAAATTCGGCTCCGTAAATTTAGCGCCTTTTTTGTCACGAATCTTCGCAAACCAATCGGTTCCTGTAAAACGGTCACCCAGGGTGCTCAAAATACAAGATTCAGCAACCCAGTTACCTTTATTGCCAAGGGCGATCGGAATATAACCGTTTTTCTTGAGTTTGGGGATTGCCGACTTGAACTCATCCCAAGTAGCCGGAAATGATTGAATACCGCATTTTTCAAAAATATCTTGGTTATAAAAAACGAGAGAAGTAATCAACAATTGAAACGGTGCGCCATAAATATTGTTACCAATCCGGAAATCATCAAAAGCTCCCGGTAGAAAGCCTTTTTTATAGGCCGGATCGCGGTCAAGATCGACATTAATCGGTTCAATCAATTTATTACTTACGAAAGAAGAAACCCAGGAACCCTTAATTAAAAATACATCCGGTAATTCGTTACCTGCAGCCAAAGTTTTGATTTTTGGACCGTAAGTGTCTTGGTCAATAGCCTCTTCCGTGATTTTGACATTGGGATAATCGGCTTTAAACTTTTCCATCATTGCCCGATACGCTATAACATTACCTTGACTCTTGTCTGCCTCTGTTAAAATGTGCATCATTGACAAATTAACAGATTCAGCGGCATTAACGGCTTGAAATATTAACATTGTAAAACAAAGCACCAGAAAACCTAATCTCCATACATTTTTTCTCATTTTGGTAATTTAAGCCTCCCTTTTTGTTGGTGAAATCTTATGATAAGCCTTATCATTGATTAAATTGTAATATGAACTCAAGTTAAAAAATAGGTAACAATTCTATTAAAATATCCAAATTTTTGTTCCCTTCCGCTACTTAACTTTTTATTCAAATTCTGATACGCTATAATAAATATCAGCAATCAGTCTTACGGACATACGAAACTGAGCGTAGGGGATTGACAATGATTACGTTTTGGAAGAAACCCCTTTTTAAATTTTTCAGTTTACAATATAAGATACTGATTTTATCCTTAGTTTTGATTATCACGCCCCTGTTCACTGTGGGTATTATTTCTTATCTGAAATCCTCGGAGATCATTGAAAAAAAAGTAAGCATCACCAACTTGAACACAGTTCAGCAAATTGGCAGAAATCTTGAGTTTATCTTTCAAGATGTTCACGATACTTCGCTATTTTTGTTCCAAGACAAGCAGATCCGAAATTTTTTTCAACTCTCTCCCGATCTGCCGGCAATTTATCTGCAAAAGCAAAAACTAGCTACTGAAGAATCCTTGATTTACCTTTTATCTTCCAAAAAATATATTCATTCGATTCATATCAAAGGCTTTAATGGTCTTACTATTGAAACAAAACACGCTTTGTATGATCTTGACCCCAAAATTGAACAACAAGTCATCGATCTGCGCGGGCGTTATCTTTGGATATCCAATCGGATTATTAATTATAATCGTTCAACAATCAACGCTTTGTCACTGTTCCGGGTTATGAATGATCTGGAATTCATTGACCGGCGCTTGGCCATTATCCAAATTAATATCGATGAAGCGGAAATTGCTAAGATTTATGAAAATAATTCCATTAGCAAAGCGGGCTATTTTTTTATTTTGGATCAGCACCAAAAAGTAATATCCCCATTAAGTAATACACTTGGTAAACCGATTCAACCCGATTTCATCAACAACAAGCTCTTAAGCAGAAAAGAAGGCTATTATGAAATCAAATCTGGCCATCAAGGCTTTCTAGTTACTTTCTATAAAATTGATGATGTCAACTGGACCCTGATCAATATCATGCCCCTCAAAGAACTACTCAAAGAAAATTCGGCCATTCAAAAGGTAAACCTTTCGGTAATTATTATCAGCTTCCTGGCCTGTATTGCCTTTGCTCTGCTATTTTCCAGCAAAGTCTTGGGTCCTCTTAAACAACTGCGGACCCTAATGAAAAAAGTCGAAAATGAGAATTTTGATGTTAGTATTGAGATCAAGGGTACTGATGAAATCGCTTTACTCGGCCGGAGTTTTAATAAAATGTCAGCTCGTCTAAAAGAGCTGCTAAACCAAGTCTATATTTCTCAAATAAAACAACGAGAAGCCGAACTAAAAGCACTCCAGGCGCAAGTAAATCCACATTTTCTCTATAACACTTTAGATACCATCTACTGGAGCAGCAGACTGGAAAAAGCCCCGGAAACCTCGAAACTGGTCGAAGCCCTTTCAAAGCTATTCCGTTTGAGTTTAAACAGTGGTGATGAATTGACCACCATTGGGAAAGAAGTAGAACATCTAAAAAACTACCTTACGATTCAGCAGAAACGTTATCAGGGAATGATTGACTTCACAATTAAGATTTCAGCGGATGAAATCCTTGATTGTAAGGTGGTCAAATTAGTCTTACAACCTTTAGTCGAGAATGCAATCTATCATGGCATCGAAAAAAAAGGACAACCCGGAAGGATCGATATCAGTATTAGCCGCCAAAACAATCAACTGATTTATATAATCTCCGATGACGGCAACGGGGCGGATGAAGCTGAGCTCAACGGGCTTCTTTCTCGAAAAGCCGGTGACAATAACCGCGGTTTTGGGATTCAAAATGTGAATGACCGTATCAAACTATATTTCGGCGCTGAGTTCGGCATTCAATTTTATAGCCAACCCGGTCAAGGAACGAAAGTCATTGTAACCCAACCATACACCAAAGGGGATGCCGGTAATGCTGCGAGTAATGATTATTGATGATGAGCCGACAATTCGCAAGGGAATCATTTCTTCAATTGATTGGAGCCAATATGAAATTGAAATTGTCGGGGAAGCGAGCAATGGTAAAGAAGCTCTAGAGATTGTCCCCGGCCTTGGCCCGCAAATTATCATCACCGACATCCGGATGCCGATGATGGATGGACTGGAATTAACCCATGAGTTGAAAAAATTGCTGCCTGAAACTAAGATTGTCATTTTAAGCGGCTATGATGATTTCAGTTACGCCAAACAAGCTTTACGTCTGGGAGTTTGTGAGTATTTATTAAAGCCGGTGGGAGCTGAGGAATTAATTACCCTGTTATTAAAATTAAAAAATGATATTCAAGTAGAAACTGCCAAAAAGATTCAAGCGGAAACAACCCAGACCCTTCTTAATGAAAATCTATTGCTGTTGCAATCGGAATTCATCCAAACCATGATGAAAGGCGCGTTGAACGACTCCGATTTAATATTGCAAAAAGCGGCTCAATTAAATATCGACTTTACTGGACCGTTCTATCAAGTCGTCATTGTCGACATCGATGATTATCTGTTGCAAACCGAAGGCTTACCCGAAAAAGAACAGGCAGCAATCAAGCAAATGGTCTTGAACGCAGCCCAAAAAGTCCTCTGTTCCAAGGGGACTGGCTTGTTTTTTAGTGAATTTGATTATTTAATCGGTCTAATTCATGGAACAAAGTCGGAAATGGATGCCACCATGGAAGTATACCGGGCAATCCAAACGGAAATCAAACAAAATCTCAAATTAACCGTAACCATCGGCGTTGGCCGTTCTTATGGAAATCTGAAGGAAATTCCTTGTTCTTATCAAGAAGCCGCCATATGTTTACGGAAAAAAATTTTTACAGGCAAGGGAAAAATCATTATCTTTGAACCGGAATGGCTGCAGCCAACTACCCGCCCGCTGATATACCCGACCACGGATGAAAAAGAACTGCTGAATCAATTGAAATTGATGGAGAGCCAACAGGTTACAACCATTATCGAAAAAATCTTCACCAATTTATCGGCTACCCTTGCCAGTCCGGAAGCCTTAAGAAATATTTGCGTTAAATTCATCATCATTGTCATGAATTCTTTGGAAGAGCTCGGAGTTGATTTTGAAAAACATCTTGGCAAAAACTTCGAACCCTACAAAGAGATCGATAAATATGAAACCATTGAAGACATTAAAGAATGGTTCAATAACTTAATGCAATCGTTTATCAAAATTATTAAGGAAACCAAAAATGAAAAATATAAGGGTATTGTCAAAGTCGCCATTCAATTTATCCAGGAACAATATAGTGAAGATATCAATTTAACGGATATTTCCAATACGGTTTTTGTGACTCCAAATTACCTGAGCCGAGTTTTTAAAGAACAAACCGGTGAATCGCTCATTAATTGGCTCAACCGTTTCCGGACCGAGAAAGCGAAAACCTTACTGCATGACCTAGAGATTAAAGTCTATGAAATAGCGGAAAAAGTCGGCTATAACGATTATAAATACTTCTCCCATATCTTTAAGAAATATACAGGAATGACGCCGAAAGAATACCGTGATTTGAATATTAAATGAGGCGGATACACTTCATTCTTGGAGGACAGGACCAGTTTAAATTGTCTATTTGACCTAACTCCCAGCCTTTTATTCTGCAAGTTATTGTGCGGCTTCGACGCGCCGTTCTTGTCAGTCCTATCTTTAATCACCCCATAACTTCACTCAAATAATGTACCGCACTTAAGGCCGCTACTTGTCCCTGACCAACTGCGCGACTGATCTGCCATGGCTTACCGGTACAATCACCGGCTGCAAATACTCCCGGTAAATTGGTGGCTTGAGTATAATCCACTAGGATAAAGCCGTTTTCAACATGTAGCCCATCCATGAGTTGATCGACGGGGCGACCGGCTCTTTCAATAAAAACTCCCGCCACTTCAAATTCGCCTGCCGTGGTTGTTAATAGTTCCACTTTACCCTCACCGCTAATAGCTTTTGGCTTGCCTTGCACTATGACTAACCTGGAATCCAAGTCCGTTGCCGGTTGGTACTGGGGAAAATAATAAACCTTTGCACATATCTCCGCTAGAAAAGCTGCCTCAGCTTCGGCTTCGGGGATATAACCTACCATGGCCACAGATTTGTTTTTAAAAAACATCCCGTCGCAGGTCGCACAATAACTAATCCCCCGGCCCGCATATTCGGCTTCACCCGCAATTTCGGCCGTAGTGGAGACTCCCGGCGCCAGCACTACTGTCCGGGCTTCGACCGCATTTTCACGTCCGACCAGATTAAATAATTGTTCTTCCGGATAAATGCTCTGAATCTCATCCTTAATGTTGATAGCGCCCTCGACTTCAGCGTGTTTTCTCATCCGCTCCATCAATTCCGGACCCGATATTTGGGGTATTCCTAAATAGTTCTCGATTTGATGAGCTTGAATAATTTTGGAACTCATGATCTCCTTTGAAATGAGCACCGTTTGCTTATTACGGCGGCGGGCGTTCACCGCGGCAGCCAGACCAGCCGGCCCTCCCCCGACAATTGCGACATCATAAATCATAACCACAAATACCTCCCAAAGGAATTTTATTTTAAAATTTTTAAATGACAGGTGATTTTTTGAAAATGAAGAATAATTAAAAACAGTAACTAAGTAAGCTAGATTATTTCTGCTTCGAAAGTTTTTCCCAAACATCAATTATAGAAAGGTTGTGTTTCAGGGTGACGCGAAGTAAATCGTCATCCCCGGTGCGATTATTTTTAAATGATGCGTGTGCACAAGCTATCGCCCTAGTAACTCGCGATCAGTTTATTCTGATCAGCAGGTTTTTGTTGGTTGCTATATATTATCTCATTATTTTTTTCTGCTGGCAACCCAAACGACTTGCGGGGTGCTTTTTAATTACCTATGCTCCAATCTTGGGATATCTGTTGTTATGTTTTATCGGTTCCCGCTTTTTCGGTGTTCGAACAACCCATATCGTCCTTACATTATTTGATATTATTCTGATCTCTTTCGCTTATTATTATTTACCGTATTGGAGCGCAAACGGCAGTATAATTATATATCTCGCCGGGATTATCGTTAATATTTCTTACGGGGGGCCAATTCAAGGATTAATATTGACACTGCTGGGTTCCAGTCTATTCATTATTATTGCGACACCCACGATAGCTCCCAACAATCTATTAAACTTCAATTCCCAATTGATCAATATCAATTTGGTCATCCTATTCGTTTGTTTGCTAAACAATAAAACTAAACAAGCCCTGATAATCAGTGAATTTGAAAAGGATGAGTCGAAAAAGCAATACCACCAACTCCAAGTCCTATTGCGTATTGCCAAAGAAATCAATGGAGAGCTGGAGATCGATAAATTATTATTTTTGCTCGTTCAAAAAGCGGATGAATTAACCAAATCCGAAGCCGGTGGTATTATTTTACTGGATGATGATCAAATTTACCGGATAAAAGCAACCAGCGGGATGCCCAAGACATTTTGGGAGCAGGAGATTTCGCCTGGAGCCGGATTGCCCGGCAAGGTCCTGACTGAAAAGAAGACGGTGTTTGATAAAAAAAACCTTTTCGAACATCTACCCGATCATTATTGTGACTTAGAGCATTATCAATTTGCCNNTTGAAAAGGATGAGTCGAAAAAGCAATATCACCAACTCCAAGTCCTATTGCGTATTGCCAAAGAAATTAATGGAGAGTTGGAGATCGATAAACTATTATTTTTGCTCGTTCAAAAGGCGGATGAATTAACTAAATCCGAAGCCGGCGGTATTATTTTATTGGATGATGATCAAATATACCGGATAAAAGCAACCAACGGGATGCCCAAGACATTTTGGGAGCAGGAGATTTCGCCTGGAGCCGGATTGCCCGGCAAGGTCCTGACTGAAAAGAAGACGGTGTTTGATAAAAAAAAC
>DNPP01000032.1:0-388 GCA_003501365.1 Bacillota bacterium | reverse complement strand
TGACTTAGAGCATTATCAATTTGCCGTTGCTTCACCCATTTGGCGGAAAAACACAATTCTGGGACTCATCTTCTTACTCAGAAACCATCAAGGGAATTATACCAATGATGACAAACTGATCCTAGAGACCCTGAGTGAACATGCCGCCAGTGCAGTGGTGAATGCCAAACTTTTTAAACTGACTACCAGTTTGAGTTTACATGATTATCTAACGGGTGTCGGTAACCTGCGTTTCTTTTATCAACAATTAGAGTATATATTTGCTGTTGCTGAACGTTATCAACAGTCTTTCAGTCTGATGATCGTCGATTCGGATTCTTTAAAACTAATCAACGATGGATATGGCAATGCCCAAGGATTTGGGCATATTAAACAATTAGCCGAGCTG
>DNPP01000318.1 GCA_003501365.1 Bacillota bacterium | reverse complement strand
ATCACCAAATTGGGGAAATCGCGGCCATGAATAGCATCCAAAAATTCACTCGATAGAAGCGTCTCGATGTCGCCTAAACCGTTTTTGCATGCAACAAGCATCAAGGTCAAACCATTGATTTGGCCATCCAAGATTAAATATTGCATATCCGGATTGGCGCCTAGTAACTGACTGAATGCCTGCTGTAATTCTTCATTGTCATAAATTTTGTTCCCTGTATAAGCCCCAACTAAAATATAGGGTTGTAGCCATTCAAAATTACTGTCCGTATTGATTATTTGCCTTAATTCTTTGATTTTTTCCGTCTTCCCCAATATCAGATCCTGAAACAAATGTTTTACTGTAAAAAGCCGTGAAGCCTGAGTCCGATCCCGTTCGTCCAACAACTCCCGTTCAATCGCGAGCAAACTTTTCTGCATTTTTTCGGCTGTGACCGGCTTTAGCAAATACTCGGATACTCCCAAGCCGATTGCTTGCTGGGCAAAGGAAAAATCGGAAAAAGCGCTCAAAATTATGGTTTTATGTTTCAGCTCCCGCTCCTTCAAACCCTGGAGCATTTCTAATCCACCCAGTTCCGGCATCCTGATATCGGCAATCACCAAATCCGGTTTCAACTCACTGATAATCTTCAGACCGTCCAAACCATCGGCAGCCTCTCCGACAACCTTGTAATTAGGATTAAGTTTTTCAATTAGATGAATGATACCCCGTCTGATCTTGTTACCATCCTCAACAACCACGATCCGCAAATCAAAACACCTCTTTTAAAGTACTGGTAAAATGAGCGTTACAACCGTTCCAACTCCTATTTGGCTTGAGAAATCCAAGCTGGCGTCCCTTCCATAATAAATCCGCAACCGGTTACTGACATTTTTGATCCCAATCCCGCTGCAACTCCGGCGTTCCTGGAGATCCATAGATATTAATTCAAGAGTATCCTCACTCATCCCCTTACCATTATCTTCAACCACGATTTTTATAAATTCTCCCATCCGTATCCCGGTAATCCTAATGATTCCTCCGGACTGAAGCCCCTTGAAGCCATGAATAATGGCATTCTCCACTAATGGCTGCAATAATAATTTATAAATTTTGAGGGTCAGAATGTTCTCTTCAAATTCGATAACGCTACCAAACGAGTACTCAAAATGATTTTGAAGCAAATAGATATATTGATTAAGCCATTCCACTTCTTCTTGTAGCGTAACGACCCAGTTACTGTCATTAATGCTGTAGCGCAAAATATTAGCTAAACTTTCAATCATTTGACTAATTTGGTGTTCATCCTTTTCGATCGCCATCCAATTGATTGAATCCAATATGTTATATAAAAAATGCGGATTGATCTGGGCTACCAGGGCCCTTATTTCCGCTTCTTTCTCCCGGCCGGTGGCTAATTTCACTTCCTCCATCAACTGTTGGAGTTGGATCATCATCTGATTGAAATGGGAGCCGATTACGGCGATTTCATCTTTGGTATCCAAGTTCACTTGTACCGATAATTGACCTTCCCTGGCAATATTCATCGCCGATATGATTTTATGGGTCGAACGCGTCAAAGTACTGGTTACATAGATAATGACCATTACTGAAAACAAGACCGCCAGAATAGCGAAAACAATATTAAAACGCTGCATCCAATACATCTGGTTAAATAGATAATTCTGGTCAATAACATTGACAATCGTCCAGCCATTTTTTCCTTGTTGCAGTCGGTTGATGATCAGTTGTCGATTTCCAATTAAATTGACTTGCCGAATAAATTTTAAAAGCGCCTGATTCGACTCATTACCGGACCTCATTTGATCCGGCCGGATAATCTGCTTACCAAGATATTTCTTGACCGGAAATGAGACAATCCGCCCCTGACGATCATAAATAAAATTAAAGCTGTCAATTTTTTTAATGTCATTCATTGCTTGATTGCAAGAATTATAAATTGAATCCTCATCAACACTCAAAACAACAATCCCCAGGAATTCATTGTCGCTGCTTTTCCAATCCAAAAGCTTCAAAGCAATGTTGACAAAATGATATTCGTTTCCCAAATAATAGTCGGAATCCGGTCCGGTCAAAACCCAATGACTACTATGCAAACTACTGCGATATACTTTCGATTTGGTTACATCGGAATACTTACTCCAAATATTTTGAAACCCAGAATTATTATCCCGGTCATACCAAGCGACTTGACTGGAATTAGCCAATACCGAGATACATTTAACTCCCGGTTTGGATAGTGAGATGATGCTAAACCTTCTTTTAATTTCAATGGCAGCCAATAATCGTTCTACATCGGAAGTAGAATTTAATTTCTTCACTTGTTCAATTAAGGCATCGTCGGATAAAATCTGGATCACCAAGTCTTCATAGGAGGTGAGCGTAGTATCCAAATTCTTTGCCGTTTGGACCAGGTTAAAATGAATCAGTTCATTAATTTTATTGCGCATGGAAATTGTGGAGTTGTAGTAGGAAAAAGTCTGTAACAACAATAGGGGAAGAATCGATACAAAGATAAACAGAATAAGTAATTTATTTTTTAGACTAAGCTGTTCAAATTTTTTAAAGGGTAAACTATTATGAATGAATTGGAGCGGAATCCTCAGGTTTTTGATAATCATTCACCTCACCATTTAAAATGTTCGAACACGTAACCATTTTTCCTGCAATAATAAAAATAAAAACGAAAGAACAAGCCGATTGGATAGAATCCCAACCGCTTGTTCCATGAGAACCCAGTTTTACCAACCATAAAAGGTGAATACTTTTCTTATTTTAAAAATAAGACGCCAAAACCGTCACGCCCAAAAAGGTTACGCCGGTTCCAGCGTCTTAATAGTAAATTACCGAAAGAGTAAGATTGTTTATTACTTAATCATCATTCCTTATCAAAAATCACCCATTCATACATGACTCTCCTCTGATTCCTGGAGTGTTATCAATTCAACCCCTGCGTTTTCGATGGTTTCCTGCAATTCTTTCGACGGCAACCGATCAGTAATTATCGTATCGATGGCCTGAAAATCCAATACCTTAAAAAAAGAACATTTCTCAAACTTAGTATGATCCGCCAGCATAATGACTTGTTCCGCCCGTTTGACCAATTCTCGCCGAAAACACATGTCGTCTTCATAATAATAATAAATCCCTTCGCCCGTGATCCCGGTGACACCGATAAAGATTTTAGTAAAGCGATAATCATCCAATTTCTTGATCGTATCATAGCTCATGAGGTACCGCGTTTCGGGCCGTATTAAGCCACCCATTACATAGGTTTGAATACAGTCATTTTCCATAAGCAACCAGGCATTATCCATAGATTGCGTAACCACCTTCAGGGACTGCACCGCTAGATACGGAATCATACATTTAACCGTCGTCGAAACATCCAAAAAAATCAGTTCATTATCTTTTACATAGCTAGCGGCATACGCTCCCAATTTTTCTTTCACTTCCGGTTCGTTGTTTTGGCGTACCACATATTGGTGTATTTTTTGGTTAAATTTGGTGAGCGCAATACCACCATGGGTACGGATAACCGCTCCCTGTTCGGTCAATTTAACGATATCCCTACGGGCGGTGTCCCGGGAAACCTGAAAGATGTCACAGATATCGATAACAGTCAATGATTCATTTTTTTCCAGACATTCCATTATCCGGTACAATCTTTCTTCCTGATAAATATTCACTCACCTCAATTTCATTATAAGTAATTATAGTTATATTTTCAAGTAATTATAGCATATTTATAAGCAATTTTAAGTAATTTGAATAAAGCTAAGGTAAACTTGGTTTTCATAGCCGACTGCTGTATGTCTTTGCTAGTCGAGAGTTCTTACCAAATTGACAATCTTTAAAACTACCTCTTCAATCCCCGCATCCGAGCAATCGACAATCCTATCCGCACATTTCTCGTACAACATCACTCGTTCATTGAACAGATCAATCAGCTTTTGGCCTTTCCCCATAGCCACCCCGCGGCTCGCTATATTACCGAGCCGTTGAGCGATTTCATTATAGCGAAGTTTTAAATAGAGAAGTCTGCCGTTCTCTTTAAGGCTTCGAACCCCATCATTACTGTAAACAACACTGCCGCCCGTTGCAATCACGCAATTTACATTATTTAACTGCAAGATCACTGTTTCTTCTATCGCAAGGAATTCTTCCACCCCATCCTGTTCAATGATGTCTTGCAATAAACGGCCCTCTTTTTCCTGGATTAACAGGTCGGTATCCACAAAGGACATCCCCAAAGTCTTTGCGAGTAATACTCCGATGGTGCTTTTGCCTGCGCCGGGCATTCCAATCAATACAATGTTTTTCCCTGGCATTGTTTCCCTCAATTTCTTTACAAACTCAATCTTATTTTTGATCTCAATTATTTCCCAATTCCTTCAATTCCTGATCAATCAGCTTGAAAACCTGGTCATCCTTATGCAAGCATTTCCCAAAATACTGGCGGGCCTTGGTAAAGCAATCCTTGGCCTGCTTAAAATCTTTGATCAATAGAAAAGCATAGGCCTTATTAAAGAACAGATTCCCCATGACTTGGTCCTGCGTTCCATACTTTTGCTCCATCCGGGTGAAAAAGCTGAATAATTCTTCAATTTGTCCGTTCTTATAGTAACTTCTCACGATATCCTGGGCTACATCACATGCGGTCGGATCGAGCGCCAATAATGCATCAGCGGTACTGGCTGCCATTTTCAAATCTTTGGCTTTGATATACAATTCCAATAGAGCGCTCAAATTATAATAGTTATTGGGGCTTATGGTTTCCGAAAGTTTGTAATACGTAATGGCATTTTGATCATCATTTTGATTACGGTAGAGGAGGGCCATCAGTCGCGCGGCATCCGACTTATATTCCTGATCGTGATAAAGGTTTAACGAAATTCCGGCATATTTCAAACCCTCATCCAGATGACCAAGATGCAGATAAGCGTATGCCAGATTATAGTTAACATCGCCATCTTCACTGTTTTGCTCTAAAACTCTCAGCAGATAGTCTACCGCTTTTTGATAATTCTTTTTCTGTATTTCCACTACCCCGATAATCGAAAGTGATTTAGCGTCACACACCCCATTTTGCTCCGCTTTTAGACACTTTTTCTCCGCCAGCTCCACTAATTCTTGCTCCGGTTTTAACCACGCCTTGCCATACCGCACGTACAC
>DNPP01000004.1:27709-50793 GCA_003501365.1 Bacillota bacterium | reverse complement strand
ACGTTAAGCATTTTAATTTCCCACCCGATGAACAGGGCAGTTATCCGTTTAAATGGAGGAATTCAACGAGTAGCAGCGGCTTCTAATCAATTAGCGTCTTCAGCCCAACAGTTGTCTCAGGGCAGTGCCGAGCAAGNNCAAATACAGTTAGAATATCAAAGCCTAACCGTAGCCAGCCATTCTTTTAAAACAGTAGAGGGAATAATTGCTCAACTAATAAAAACCAATGATGGAGTGGCCGCGGCAACGATTGGCCAAGCTGATACAAATATAAAAGCAATTACAATTACTTCGGTAGCGGGGATGATTATTGGGGTTATTTTAGCTCTTTGGCTCGGTATTACGTTAAGCATTTTAATTTCCCACCCGATGAACAGGGCTGTTATCCGTTTAAATGGAGGAATTCAACGAGTAGCAGCAGCTTCTAATCAATTAGCAGCTTCAGCCCAACAGTTGTCTCAGGGCAGTGCCGAGCAAGCATCGGCAATCGAAGAAACCTCGTCAACTTTGCAGGAAACCGCCTCAATGCTTAAGCAAAATAATATTAATACAAAACAGGCGGCTCAACTATCGGATCAGGCAAAGGAGTCATCCAATAAAGGCAATCGCGAGATGCAGGAAATGATGAATTCAATGCAGGAAATAAAGAAATCAAGCGATCAAATTGCTAAGGTCATTAAGGTAATTGATGATATAGCCTTTCAAACCAACATTTTGGCTCTTAACGCTGCAATCGAGGCGGCCCGGGCTGGAGAAGCGGGAATGGGATTTGCGGTAGTGGCGGAGGAAGTAAGGAATCTTGCCGGGCGAAGTGCCGAGGCAGCCAAAAATACTACTGCTATGATTGAATCGAATATTGAGCTGTCCGGTAAAGGGGTCTCGGTTGCTGTAAGAGTGAGTGAGGCTTTAACCGAGATAACAAGCCGGGCAAAGATGGTCAGCGAATTACTGAATGAGATCTCAGCAGCTAGTGAGGAACAAGCTCAAGGGGTTGAACAGGTGAACAAGGCAATGACGCAAATGGCGAGCGTGACTGGGCAAAACTCTACCAATGCGGAAGAGAGTGCATTAGTATCCGAAGAATTAAGCACTCAGGCTGAAGAGATGAGGAAAATCGTTCAGGAACTCAATGAGCTTGTCAATGGTGCCAAGAATTCGATGATTGAAAATGTAAACATAGATCGTAAGGCTCATCATCTAAATCTTAATTCAAGCCGGCCTGCCAAAGCGATAGAGACTACCTGCCAAAATAGCGTCCATCACGATTCAGCATCTGCTATTTTACTTATGGAGGAAGCAAAAACCAAAGTCATCTCTCCGGAAGATATAATCCCACTAGAAAAATTATTTCCTTAAATAAGTGGGCAATGGAAAGAATAAACTATGCTTTGAATCCATTCTCTACTGGGTAAGACCTGAAATTAGGGAAATAATAAACAGTAATTGGTTTCGGAGGATAGCTTGTTTAAAAATAAAATAATTTTGGGCGTTTTTGCAGGTCTGACCGCAACAATTGTCAAAGACGCTATTAATCAAACTCTATATAGCCTGACGATTATGAAAACGCTTTTTGCAGAATATGCTTCCGGTGTGTTTGTCAGCGCTATGGAAGCTAGAACTATGTGTGGAAGCATTCTGGGGTATTTAATTGATTTCGGACTCAGTTCATTATTCGGAATTATTTTTGTATTTCTGCTGGAAAAGACAAAACCGAAATATATACCTTTTCAAGGAGTCCTTTTTGGTTCAGCACTATTTATAGTTATCTACGGAGCATTAATCTCCTTTGGCATAACTGCAGTAAAAGAAAGGACTCTTTCAGACGCGTTTATAATGATTATTATCCATTTTCTTTATGGTTTAACCCTGGGGATATTTGTTCAGAAGTTTGGTAAATCGGCTCTAGGAGCCAATTTAACTTAATAAATCCCATGACAAAGTAAATTCGACAGGCGGCTTGGGTTTTTCCAATAGATATTTTTTAAAAAAGGGTGCCGATTCAACCGGTATCCTTTTATTTTGCCCAAATTAAAACCCGCCATCTGTTCCTGGTACCGGATCGAATAGCGACCACAAAGTGCCAATCATTTAGCGGGTTTATTGGTTTCTGGCTTAGCGGAAACCTTTAATTTCATTATATCAAACAATGTTTCGTTATTGTTACATCAGTTGTAAAAGAGCTGCCGGTTATCGTCATAGAGAGGGTTGACTCTTTCATCACTGTAAGTAGGAGTGACCGGACGCCGGATGATGATTCGTAACCCATCGGTAGTACAGGTCGTCTCATGAGAAGGAATGCCGGCTTGGATTATTTTCGCGCTAATGTTTTCCAATCGGCGGAGGCGCACCTCGTTATTGAATTGTTCCGATAACTGCGGCGCGTATTCTCTCAACTTATTCTCCATGGTGAACCATTCCTCCCCGCCCCAGCAATTGTCCCCCAGATAGGCTACTCCGCCCGGAGCCAGTATTCGGTATATCTCTCCGAAAACTTGCGTTTGATTGCGCCAGTTAAAAATCGATCTACGATAAATAACCAAGTTGATTTGATGATCGGCAACGGGAATTTGTTGGGGAACGCCTTTAATCAGCTCGACATGGTTGGTCATTTTATTCTTTTTAAGGTGGGGTGCAATTTGTTTAATTAATGTGGCTGAATTTTCCATTAAGTAAACATGCATATTGGTGAGTTGGGCTAGGGAGATTCCTAAAAAAGCATTATTAGCGTTGATTTCCAAGCATTCACCATCGCGAATTCCGGATCGGCGGATGATCTCCTGAGCGATTGCCCAGTGAGACGACAAAGGTAATTTACGCTTAATATTGGGTAAATTGGTGGGGGCCATTTCTGAAAACTCTGACAAAGATACGCTCATTTTTCCATCACCTCTATAATTATCATACCAATCAAATCAAATTAAACTCAAACTAATTAAAACTAATTATTACTCATTATAAACAAAGATAATTAAAAAATCAAGTCAAAAAATGAGCAAGCTAACATATATATGACACATATTCTTTAATAATAACGGATAGTCCGAGCAACTTAATTATTTCTAATAAATAATTGTTAACTTTATGTCATAATTTTTAACATTAAAACCGTTGACAATTTTAAACCAAAGCCTTACTATACACTATAAGATGTTTTAATTTAGTTTAGGCAGTTTTAGTTACAATTTAAGCATTTAAATAATATCATAACTGACACCAATATGACACCAGGAAGAAAAATAGCAAATATCCTATAGTTTGTTGAAGGAAGGTGAGCGAGGCAATTCAAAAACGAGCAGGGAGTGTTAAGCTTACAATAAACTTTGAGAGGGGTTTTTAAAATGGCAACTAGAAAAATTGCATTCTATGGAAAAGGCGGTATCGGTAAGTCCACGACCCAACAGAACACTGCCGCTGCTTTATCTTATTTTCATCATAAAAAAGTCTTTATTCATGGTTGTGATCCGAAAGCGGATTGCACTCGCTTAATTCTTGGTGAAAAACCTCAGGCAACCATCATGGACACCTTGCGGGAGGAAGGCGAGGAGGCAATTACGGATGAAAAAGTCATTCGAACCGGTTTTAACGGGGTCCGTTGTGTTGAATCCGGCGGTCCGGAACCCGGTGTCGGTTGTGCCGGTCGGGGTGTCATTACGGCCATCAACCTAATGGAAGAAATGGGCGCCTACTCGGAGGATTTGGATTTTATCCATTTTGATGTTCTCGGTGACGTTGTCTGCGGTGGATTTGCAATGCCGATTCGGGATGGAAAAGCGCAGGAAGTTTATATTGTCGCATCCGGTGAAATGATGGCCATTTATGCAGCCAACAATATCAGCCGCGGACTTTTGAAATACGCCGATCAAAGCGGTGTCCGTTTGGGCGGTATCATTTGTAACAGCCGTAAAGTCGATAATGAGTTGGAACTGATGGAAGAGTTCACCAAGGCATTAGGAACCCAGATGATTCACTTCGTTCCACGCGATAATATCGTCCAGAAGGCGGAGTTTAACCGGAAAACAACGATCGAATACGATCCGGAGTGCAACCAGGCGAAAGAATACGGAGAATTGGCCCGAAAAATCATTGAAAATGATATGTTTGTGGTTCCCAAGCCCTTAAGCATGGATGAACTAGAAAAGATGGTCGCCAGATACGGCTTAATGGATTGAAGACGGTTACTAGTTATTAGTAATTGGTTATTGGTAAAGAAAGGGGTGTAAGTATGCCGTTAACACTATTCAAATGTGATGAAGTGATTCCGGAACGAAAAAAGCATTGTTATATTAAGGCGCCGGGAGAAGACAGCGCGCAATTTTTACCGATTGCCAATGCGGACACTATTGCGGGAACATTATCGGAAAGAGGCTGCAGCTATTGCGGAGCAAAGCTGGTTATCGGCGGTGTTCTAAAGGATACGATTCAAATGATTCATGGCCCGGTAGGGTGCGCCTATGACACCTGGCATACTAAACGGTATCCGAGCGATAATGATAATTTTCAACTGAAATACATTTGGTCTACGGATGTGAAGGAAAAGAACATAGTATTCGGCGCCGAAAAGCAGCTAAGGAAATGCATTAAAGAAGCATTCGCCGAAATGCCGAATGTTAAAAGAATGATTATTTATACAACTTGCGCTACGGCGCTCATTGGTGATGATCCGCAGGCGATTGCCGCCGATATACAGGAAGAACTGGGAGATGTTGACATCTTTGTGGTTCAATGTCCGGGTTTTGCCGGGGTCAGTCAATCCAAAGGCCATCATGTGTTGAATATCGCCTGGGTTAATGAGAAGGTCGGGACTTTCGAACCGGAGATCCATAGCCCTTATACGATTAACTTGATTGGTGATTACAACATCCAGGGCGATTCATATGTGCTCGGGGAATATTTTGAAAAAATGGGCATCCAAGTTATTGCCCATTTCACCGGCAATGCAACCTACGATCAATGCCGAAGCATGCACCGGGCGCAATTAAGTGTGGTGAACTGCGCCAGATCGGCGGGATACATTGCCAACGAACTTATGAAAAGATATGGAATACCACGGATGGATGTGGATACATGGGGTTTTGAATATACAGCAGCGGCACTACGAAAAGTAGGTATCTTTTTTGGTATCGAAGATAAGGCAGAAGAACTGATCGCTGCAGAAAAAGCCAAATGGCAGCCTCAAATGGAATGGTACAAAAAGCGGTTACAAGGCAAAAAGATGGCTATTTGGACTGGCGGACCTAGGCTATGGCATTGGACTAAAGCGGCGGAAGATGATTTGGGTATCGAAGTCGTTGCAATGTCTTCTAAATTCGGTCATCAGGAAGATTTCGAAAAGGTCATCGCTCGGGGTAATGTGGGCGCCATTTATATTGATGATGCAAATGAGCTTGAGTTTTTTGAAGTGCTTGAAATGGTAAAACCTGATGTGATCTTTACCGGACCCAGGGTTGGCGATCTGGTCAAGAAAATACACATTCCCTATATTAACGGCCATGCGTATCACAATGGACCGTATATGGGATTTGAGGGTTTTGTCAATATGGCCAGAGATATTTACAATGCGACTCGTTCGCCGTTGATGAAGCTAGCGGGCGAAGATATCAGGAAATAAATTTAATTAATCACATTGATTCAATATTGAAAGGAGATGGGTTGATGTTAATGATTCGAGCGATTATTCGACCTGAAAAGGTGGGGGTTGTTTTATCGGATCTTTTGGAAAGCGGATTTCCGGCAGTTACGAAAATGGACGTCATGGGCCGCGGCCGTCAAAGAGGTATTCAATACGGCGATGTTTTTTATGATGAGATTCCCAAAGAAATGTTATTGATGGTCATCAAGGATGAGGATAAGAATGATGTTTTGGATATTATCATGAGAAATGCCAGAACCGGTGAACATGGAGCCTTTGGAGACGGTAAAATTTTTATCACCCCAGTTGAAGAAGTTTATACTGTAAGCTCCGGTAATAATCAATTATAAGGAGGGGCTGCTTATGAAAGAAGTCATGGCCGTTATTCGGATGGATATGATCAATCAGACCAAAGAGGCTCTACTGCAAAAGAGTTTTGCCGCTTTAAACTGCAGAAAAGTTTTGGGTAGAGGCAAAAAGAAAGTCAATTTCACGGTGGTGGATGATACAAATTCCCCTAAAGTTCAGGAAACGCTTACCGAAGAACACCGCCTGATTCCAAAACGGCTTTTGTGCATCGTAATCAACGATAGCGATGTGAAAACAGTGGTTGATACAATTATTACTGTAAACAGCAAAGGCAAGCCCGGCGACGGTAAAATATTCGTAGTGCCGATCTTTGATTGTGTACGGGTCAGCAACGGTGAAACCGGAGGGTCTGCCGTTTAAGACAAATTTGCATTAATTAATATCAATTTAAAGGCAAATTTGAATAAGGGTTGGCCCGGAAATTTAACGGATCGGGAAAGGTGATGACTATGGCAGAGAGGGAACAGGAATTATATACATTTGTTTTGGAACATTTTTTGTGGCAGTTTTATTCACGGTCTTGGGATCGGGAAGCCAATATCAATCATATATTGGACCAAACTGTAGCCTTTTTGGCCGGAGAAAAAATTAATGTCGGAGCTACAGCCCAGGAAAAATGTTATTATGCGGAATCCAAGACCGTCGCTACCGAAGCAACTGCGAAGTTTCCCTGGCTAGCGGAAATTAACAAATTGGAAATCAAGGCGATGTTTGAAAACATTAAAGCTAAACTCATTGAACTTGCAATTACGAAATCTCAGAACGGTGAATTAAATTCACCCAATTATTAAAGGGTAAAGCGCACATGTGCGTGCGCGACCTCAGATACTAGAAGGGGAAACGAAAACTAGCGAGGTGGATAATATGGCTTGTACGGTCAAGCAAAGGGAGCGCGCAGGGATTATCAATCCAATGTATACCTGTCAGCCTGCGGGGGCGCAATATGCCTCGATCGCTATCAAAGATTGTATTCCGTTGGTTCATGGTGGGCAGGGCTGTTGCATGTTTGTCCGGCTTTTATTTGCTCAACATTTCAAGGAAAATTTCGATATTGCTTCTTCCTCAATCCATGAAAGTGCGGCTGTTTTTGGTGGCCTGCCCAGGGTGGAAGAGGGAGTGGATTCGCTGGTCAAAAGATATCCCAACTTAAGAATTATTCCGATCATTACAACTTGTTCGACAGAAACCATTGGTGATGATATCGATGGAGTGGTCACCAAAATTAACCGTCAATTAAAGAAAGATTTTCCGGATCGCAAAGTGTATCTGGTTCCAATGCATACTCCCAGTTATAGCGGCAGTCAGGTTAGCGGTTATAATGTTGCGATTCAGGCCTTGATTTCAACCCTGGCCAAAAAAGGGCAACCTAATGGTAAATTGAATATTTTTACCGGCTGGATCAATCCGGGCGATGTCACTGAAATTAAGCATATTTTAAAGGAAATGGATGTAGTGGGGAATTTGGTGATGGATACCGAGAGTTTTGATTCTCCCACCATGCCGGATAAGTCGTCGTTTACTCATGGAACAACTACAATTGAAGAAATTGCCGATACCGCTAATTCGCTTGGCTCGATAGCATTAAGCAAATATGAAGGCGGTAGCGCCGCTCAATTTTTACAAGAGGAATTCGATGTTCCGGCGGTTATTGGCCCGACACCCATTGGGATCGCGAATACGGATACCTTTATCAAAAATATCAGTAAACTGACGGATAAAAAAGTTCCGGATTCATTGGCAATCGATCGGGGTAAGGCAATTGATGCTTTGGCTGATTTAGCTCATATGTTCTTTGCCGACAAAAAAGTGGCGATTTATGGTCATCCGGATTTGGTGTTGGGTTTGGCCCAATTTTGCCTCGAATGCGAGTTAAAGCCGGTACTGTTATTGCTTGGTGATGATAATACGGCTTATGCAAAAGATCCTCGCCTGGCAGAACTGGAAAAGAAGGCCGATTGCGATATTGAAGTAATTTGGAATTCGGATTTGTGGGAATTGGAAAGCCGTATCAAAAATAAAGAGCTTGAAGTCGATCTGATCATGGGACATTCGAAGGGACGGTTTATTGCTATTGATCACAATATTCCGATGGTTCGGGTGGGATTTCCAACATTCGATCGGGCCGGACTTTACCGCCATCCGGTCATCGGCTATAACGGGGCGATATGGCTGGCTGAAATGATTGCCAATACATTGTTTGCCGATATGGAATACAAACATAACAAGGAATATATTTTGAATGTGTGGTAGGGAAATAGAATGACATTTGCAGGAGGCCGTGAATATGTCTGAAAGTATTGCCGACAGTATTGTTTTTCATGGACATCTGGGTGAGCTTTATCGCCTGGCTAAAGAAGGCAAAATAAAGACTGGCCTGCAAGGTAGCCATACTCGGCCCTGTAAGTTTTGGACAGCCACTAAAATTCTCAGCGGGATCAAAAATTCGGTGATTCTTACCCACGGTCCCAGTGGATGCGCTTATGGAGTAAAAAAGACATATAAGCTGACTAATTGCCGAAATAGCGGCAGTATGTATGAGCCGGTCGTAAGCACCAATATGGATGAGGAAAAGGTCATTTATGGCGGGGAAAAGGAATTAAAAGGCGCCATTATGGAAGTTGACCGCAAATATCATCCGGAAATTATATTTGTCGCGACCAGCTGTGCCACGGGGATTATCGGCGATAACGTCGATGCCATTGTTGAAAAAATGCGGGCCGGGATTCATGCGAAACTGATGACCATACATTGTGAAGGGTTCGCCGGAGAGTATCGCAGTGGATTTGATTTAGTATACCGGCAGCTTACTAAATTGATGGCTCCTCCGTCACCCGATATGAAATTGAAATTGGCCGACTCTGTGAATATTGTCGGCGGTAAAATGGGACCCGAACGGACCGAAGTTGATACGGATGTTAAAGAATTGGTACGGATGATTGAAGGTATTGGCGCCAGAGTCAATGCAGTTATCGCGGGTAATTGTTCATTGGAGCAGATTCGGCGGGCACCGAACGTTGCTGTAAATTGTGCATTGTGCCTGGATATTGGTTATGCCATCGGTCATGCAATGCTGGAGGAGTTCGGTACACCGCTGAACTCCACCATTCTCCCCTATGGGGTTAGCGCAACCGAAAAATGGCTTCAAGGGGCTGCCAAATATCTTGTCATGGAAGAAAGCGCCGCTGCTTTTATGAGCAGAGAATATGATGCTGTAAGGAATGAATTTGAAGCAGCTAAAAAATTTTTGCAAGGCAAAATTGCGATTGTTGAAGGCCATGATGCTATTAAGTCTTTGTCAATCGCTCATATGCTGGAACGGGATTTTGGGATGCGGGTAGTGATTTACAATTTTCATCCCTGGAGTACCGAGGCCCGGGAAACCAGTATTGATTATCTGCTGGAAACGGGGATGGATCCGGAGATCCTAATTACCAAAGGCACGCTCGCATTCGGTAAATATGAGTCAATGCGGCAAACCGAAAATGAATTATTAAGTTTCATTGGGGGATTCAGTCCTGAGAATACGGTATATTTTGGTTCTTCCCTGAGTTTTCCGCATATTCCGGTGGTCGATTTAAATGCCATATTAAACCGGCCTCGTTTTGGTTATCGGGGAGCTTTAAAGGTGGCCAAATGTATCCAAACGGCCCTTGAATATTCTTTCCGGCCTAGAAGCTGGCTTACTAAACGAATTGTATTTCCCCAAAATGCTGGATTCGCATCGGCCCAATCGCTTACACCTAAACTGGGCCAGGATCTTCCCGACTGCACAGTCTACGCGGAAAGGAGGCGGGGGAAATGCATGATGAGTTAATATTTGAAAATTGCGACCATAGCCGGGATCCCGTTTTGGGATGCGCATTGGAAGGCGTAGCCAGCATCGTTGCTGGAATTCAAGATGTCGGCATGGTAATCCATTCCCCGCAAGGTTGTGCCGCAACGGTGGCCATGGCTTTCGACAGCCATGAAATTGATTTTACCCGCCGCAAAGTTGCATGCACCCGTTTATTTGAGTCGGATATCATCATGGGCGCCTCCGAAAAGTTAATCAATTTAGTCAAAGAGACGGACCGGACTTTTAAGAATAAAGCAATTTTTGTGGTAGGCACTTGTGCGGCGGATATTATCGGGGAAAATCTTGAAGGGCTATGCCGGCAGATTCAGCCGGAAGTATCGGCAAAATTAATCCCGATTGTAGCCGGCGGATTTAGAGGCAACATTTATGATGGTATGGAGCTTGGTTTAAAAGCTTTGTTACCGTTGATTAAAAAAAGCGAAATTAAAAAGCAAAAGAGTGTGAACATTATTGCACCTCAGGCAAATTTGAATCCTACTTGGTTTGCGGATTTAAAATGGGTCATTGATATCCTATATAAGATGGAGGTTGAGGTACAAGCGGTCTTGGCTCACAATACCTCGCTAGAGGAATTGGAAAATGCCGGGACAGCTGCGGCAAATATTTTATTGAGTCACGACAGCGGGTTTGCCTTTGCTAAAAGGATGCGCGAACTCCATGGCATACCACTTATTTTGGCGGATATACCATTACCGGTAGGCTTAAAAAATACTGCCCGTTGGCTGAAGGCGCTGGGAATTTATTTTGATGCCGAAGCTCAGGCTGAACAATTGATTAAAGATGGCGATGACCGGGTCGTGGATATACTAAGGCGGCGGGCTTTGATGATTATTCCGCGATACCGTAATTGTAAAATTGCGATATCAGCTGATGCTACCATAGGTATTGGGTTGGTCCGACTGCTTTTTGAAGAATTGGAAATGATTCCGGAACTGATCCTATTTCGTTCGCAAACACCGGAATCGCGCCGAATTTTGGAAAGGGAACTGAAAGGACTGGGAATTTCCCCTAGGGTGGCTTTTGGAGTGGATGGTTTCCAAATCCAAAAAGCGCTGCAAGATGTGGAAATTAGCGCGGTCATCGGTTCGGCCTGGGAAAAATACATGGCGGAGGAACTGGGGATTAAAATTGCTTTCGATGTTTTAGCTCCGACCAATCGGGACATTTATTTGGACAGGGCTTATTTTGGCTATGAAGGTATGCTCAATATGCTGGAGATAGTCGGTAATGATTGGGAAAAGACATTTCGTTCTAAAGAGATTGACTGGGAAGAATTTCAGTCGTGTTAAATGTTGAATTGAAAGGTGAGCGCAATGGAATGTTCGTGTATGAGTAGCTTGGGTCCTAATGTTTCAAAGGAGCTTAGTGAATTAACCGCAAGACATCCCTGCTATTCCTTTGAGGCACATCGACAATTTGCAAGAATGCATTTGCCGGTTGCGCCTAATTGTAATGTTCAGTGCAATTATTGTAATCGTAAATATGACTGTGTAAATGAAAGCCGGCCTGGTGTAACCAGTGAAATATTGGCGCCCGAGGCGGCTCGTGATAAATTTATTCGTGTGAAACAGGCCCTATCGAACCTAAGTGTGGTCGGAATCGCTGGTCCCGGGGATGCTTTGGCTAATTGGGATCAGGTTAAACAAAGTATCCGCTTCATTAAAAATGAAGATTCCGATTGCATATTCTGTCTTTCAACCAACGGCTTAATGTTGCCCCAATATGGGCCGGAAATCATTGAACTTGGTGTTAAACATGTTACAGTCACAGTGAATTGCGTAAATCCAGTGATCGGAGCCGGTATTTATCATCATGTTGATTATCAAGGTCAGCGATACATCGGCGAAGAAGCGGCAGAAATCCTGATGACCAATCAAATGGCTGGAGTTAAATATTTGGCGGAAAATGGGGTCCTGGTCAAAATTAATATTGTGATGATACCCGATTTAAATGCCGACCATATTCCGTTGGTGGTAAAAAAAGTAAAGAGACTCGGTGCGGTTTTAACAAATATTATGCCGTTGATTCCGGCCATAGGTAGTGCTTTTGAAAAAATGCCCCAAACTAGAATGAAAGATATTCAAGCCATGCGGGAACTTTGCCGAACAGATATTACCCAAATGGAGCATTGCCAACAATGTCGCGCAGATGCAATCGGACGGTTGACTGAAGATCTTTCTTATCAATTTAGTAAGCACTTGTGCGCTAGTCAACCGGAGTTTAAAGGGGCGATCAAAGGCAAGACTGCAAAATATAAAGTTGCGGTAACCTCTAAATATAAAAAACTGGTTGATCTGCATTATGGTCATGCCGAAGACTTTCACATCTATGAAGTTGACGGTAATTACAGTACCTTTCTTGAAACCAGAAAAATACAAAAGTATTGCACCGGACGGGTGGATTGTGACGATTCGGAAGCAATGAAGGATTTGGCAGTAAAAACGATTGCAGACTGCAATGCCGTATTAACAATGCGGATAGGTTATAATGCCCAAAAAAAATTGATCGATCATGGGATCGCGATTATTGAATCCTGCAACACCGTGGAAGAGGGATTAAAGGAAGCGGCACGGCGATTGGAAATGAAACCGGCTATATAACGTTAAGCTTAACCTTGATCAGTCGCTTTGGAAAATCAGAATGAAAGAGGGGATTCAAATGGAATCAAATTTACATTTTGCCGATCAGACATTGGGTTATGCTTTATATAATCAACAAATCAATTTAATTGAGCTTCAATGTATAAAACAAAAAATCTCGGCAATGGCCCGGATGACTTTTGATTTACCTTTTGATTCCTTGTATAATAAACCCTGTTTGCTTAAACTCGGTTTAGACGATATCAGAGTATGCATTCCGGCTAATACGATTCAAATAAAAAATGCCCATGAATTGGGGATTCGGCAGCTTAAAATTTATTTTGATCCGAGTCGCCAAGATAAGTCTTTATTAATTAATGCCCTGAACCAAGCCAAAAAGCTTCGAATGAGTGTAACTTTGGCTGCTTTAAATATTTCCGGATTCTCGTTACATGTTGTTTCCCTATTTCAAAAATTATGTCAGGATTATTTTTTTAACAGGCTGATTATTGAAGATAATGAAAATCGCTTGGACCCATTGACGACCTATTCCGCCATTAATAATTTGCAACAGATTTTAGCGGTTGAATTGGAATATCATTGCCGTAATACCCGGGGTCTAGCTACAGGTAATGTTTTTGGTGCCATTAAAAGCGGTATTCGGTACGTTGCAGGTTCCATCGGCGGCATCGGCGGTTATCCGGCAGTGGAAGAAGTACTGATGAGCGCTAAATATTTGCTGCATGAACCATTGGTTGTTCCCCGAAATTTAGCTTTCAGTTGCAAAGAAATCCTTGGCCGGATGGGAGAAAGCATCCCGGCCACCAAGCCGATTATCGGTTCGCGCATTTTCGCTCATGAATCCGGCATTCATGTCGACGGGATTATGAAAAAAAGTGAATTGTATGAACCGTTTTCCCCTGAGACGGTGGGACTGTCGAGGATGATTGTGATCGGTAAACATTCCGGCAAAGCGGCTATTGAAGAAAAGTTAAAAGAATTAAATATTAGCATTAACCCGTCATACGTACCGCAGGTATTGGAGAAAGTTCGTGAACTGTCCGTACGCCAAAAAGGGCCGGTCACCGATGCCCAATTTCCAAAACTGGTGCGGGAGGCGACATTATGAAAGTCAATATTGTCGATACAACATTACGGGATGGAGAACAGTCGGCGGGATTGATTTTTACTGCAGCTGAAAAATTATCCATTGCCAAAAATCTTGATAAAGCTGGAGTTTTCGCAATTGAGGCCGGTATACCGGCGATGGGTAAGGATGAGCAATTTGCTTTAGCGTCAATATTGTCTCAAAAATTGACTCCGCAAGTCATAGCTTGGAACCGGGCCAATATCAATGATATTCAAACATCGGTTGATTGCGGCTTTTCGTGCATTCATATTTCAATTCCGGTATCCGATTTACATATTCAATATAAATTGAAAAAAAGCCGGGAATGGGTGTTAAAGCAATTTGGAGATTCTCTGGCCTACGCCCGTAGTCTGGGATGCCGGGTGTTCGCTGGTGCGGAGGACGCTTCACGGGCTGATGCGCAGTTTTTTTTACAGGTGGCGGAAATAGCGGCCGGTATGGGAGCTGAGCGGATTCGATTTGCCGATACCATTGGCTGTTTGGAACCCTTTAAGACTTACGAAATGATGCAACGATTGGTCAAAAGCTGCGCGTTGCCGATTGAAATTCATGTGCATAACGATTTTGGCTTGGCGACGGCCAACACTGTAGCCGCTGTGCAAGCCGGAGTTACACTAGCCAGTGTCACGGTGGGAGGAATCGGTGAACGGGCCGGCAATGCCTCCCTGCAGGAAGTTGTTGGGGTTTTAGCCGATATGCCTGGAATCTATACGGGAATTAATCCGGCCAGACTCCCGGAGCTGGCCAATATTGTGAGCAATGCTTGCAAGCCGCGAATGAGTCAAGCCTTATAAAGACGGTGAGGAATCTTTAATGATTATTCGAAGACATAGCGAGAATTATAATTTTTTCGGTGATACGGAGACTGGATTGACTTTACGATGGAGCCGTTCGCTCTCGGAAAATCCGGAGTATGCGCCTTGGCCGGAACTGGCCGATATCTCCATCAGCAATCACTGTTCCAAAGGTTGTGAGTTTTGTTACCGGGATAGTACTCCCAATCAATCATTTATGTCGGTTAAACAATATGAGTTTGTACTCGATTCATTACATAGCAATCAGTGGGGAAACGTGTTTCAGGTGGCCCTTGGTGGGGGAGAACCCCTGGAACATCCGGATTTTGAGACTATCATTCAAAAGACGGTTCAGAGAGGGATTGTAGTCAATTTTACTACCAATGGAATCAATTTGGATAAGGCCCGGGCTGAGTTTTTGAAGGGGAAAATCGGTGCGCTCGCCTTATCGGTTCATAGCTTAGCGGATTTACAGTCGGAAAAGATCAAGCTGTTAAAAGAGGCCGGAGTCAGGACCAATCTCCATTTTGTGCTGGATAACCAATCACTTGATGAAGCTACAGGTATACTTGCGGGCAGTTTTAATCAGGAGTTACAAAATATTGACGGGTTGATTTTTTTAACCTATAAACCGAAAGGGAGGGCATCTGCCAAGAGGTGCTTGACGATGGATGAGCGCCTCAGTCAATTTGTGGCGAGTGTTGATAACAATAAATGTATTGCCCGGATTGGCTTTGATGCTTGTTTTGTGCCTGTACTCATGAATTCGACCGATGTTAATGTCGACTATATTGATTCTTGTGAGTGCGGTTTCTTTTCGGTTTATATCGACGAGGCCCTTAATGTGAAACCTTGTTCATTTGCAAATAACGATCATTTTAGTTATAGCCTGAACGAATTTTCTTTTCAGACGATCTGGGATCAAAAATATAGTCTTTATCGCAGTGAAATTAAAGAAAATCGGTGTGTCAACACCTGCAAAAATAAATCCAACTGCAGGGGTAAGTGTAGCTATTACGACGCCTTGTCTTTTTGCTATCAGGAGAGTCCCGGGTAACAATCTAAAACAAATACAAAAATAAATGATTGTTTTGCCATATAAGTTGAATTAAATTTTGGCGTTATCAGAGAGTATTGCTGAAAGTGAAGGCTTATTTGACCTAACTCTTGCTCTTCCCCAAAGATGTTATTTCTAGTTAGATGATTCAGGGGAAGAGTAACCCTAGACTTCGACCTCCAAAAGCATTTTGGGTTACTCTCCCACTGAATCCGCTTCTTTGCAATGCGTCATTAGGGGAGAGCCAGAGAGGTCTAGACCAACAGTTGGCCTAGACAGAGCCGGATCTTTTCCATTTGTTTTGGTTCTTGGTCAAATTATTTATTTCAACATATATAGGTAATTTGATCGATGGTTGAGTGGACGGAATCAGCCACAAAATGGAGGGAAATCGATGAATATTATCAGTAAGACTGTACGATTGGTTTTGGTTTTGAGCATTGCTTTGCTTACAATGAACGGATTTGCCCAGATGAAAGAGGAAAACCGTAAAATCACCGATATGTCGGGCCGGAATGTCATCATCCCGGCAAAAGTGAACCGGATTATTTCTCTTAGTAATAACACTTCGGTTTATATTTATACCTTGGCTCCGGATAAATTAATTGGTTGGAGTTTTAATCAGAAACCTGCGGCAGCCAAATTTATGGATGCCAAATATTTCAATTTACCGGTACTAGGGACCAGCACTGAAAAGACCAGTAGTTATGAAAATATTCTAAAACTCAGGCCGGACATTGTTATCTGTTCGAATGAAGATGAAGTTTACGCGGCGGATGATATTCAAAAACAATTGGGAATACCGGTTTTGATGGTCGATACGGCGCTCGAATCAACTCCGGAAGTGTACCGCTTTTTGGGGGAATGCCTAGGGGAGCAAACTCGCGCTAAGCAACTGGCAACCTATTCACGGAATGTTTTGAACCGGATCAGAAAACTTTTAAGGAAACTTCCGGATGATAAACGCCTCAGGGTCTATTATGCCGAGGGGTCCGGTCTGCAAACCGATGTGGCGGGAAATGTCCATACCGAGGCACTGGACTTCGTAAAAGGGAAAAACGTAGCTGATATCTCTGAAACTCATGTCGGTTCGATGATTGGAGTATCAATGGAACAAGTGCTAGCGTGGAATCCAGATGTGATTATCATAGGGATTTCTAGACAGGGCGATTTCTATAATGATGTCTTCCATGATGTAAATTGGGCAAATATCAAAGCGGTCAAAGAGAAGAAAGTATACCGGATGCCGGCTTTGCCGTTCAACTGGTTTGACAGGCCGCCGTCTCCGGCCCGGATTTTAGCCGTGGAATGGTTAGCCAATTTGCTATACCCTCAATATGTCAAGCTTGATTTATCCCATGAAGTGAAGGCGTTTTTTGTACTTTTTTATCATTATCAATTGAACGACCAAGAAGTTCAAGAGTTGTTGAAAGACGCGGTCCCGCGATAAATCATGAAAAAGGAAATCATCATGAAAAAATTTATTGTAAAAGTCTTGCCTTTGATATTGATAGGCGTGGTATTTGTCTGGATGGGGCAGGGTTTTGCACAGCAGCCGACAAGGATGCTAAAAGATTTGGCCGGACGCCAGTTCATTATCCCTAAACAGGTCAATAAAGTTAGCGGTTTAGATCCGCTGCTTACCTATATGCTTTGGAGATTGGCCCCTCAGAAGTTGATTAGTATTGATAAACAGTTTAAGAGCCAATTGTCCTTTATGACAGATGAAGAAATTAAAAAATTAGCAACTTTGCCGGTAACAGGAGTTTATTATGATGGAAGCATCAACCGGGAACAAATGTTGTTGTTAAAACCCGATGTTATTTTGTCGTATAAAAAAGATCCGGATATTGAGAAGAAACAAGAAGATTATTCGGCGCTAGTGGTTGCGGCCTCAAAGGATAGTTTGGAGGAATTGGAGGCTTCCTGGCGATTCATCGGCAAGGTGGTGGGCAATGAAAAGGAAGGGAACCAACTAGCGGATTATTGGCATCAAACGATGGCCCGGATTATCTCCAAAGTTGCCAAAATCCCTGATAAGGATAGGCTGAAGGTTTATTATGCCCAACGGGATGTCAATTCAACGGTGGGTCCCAAAGCGATTATGGCCTCGATTATCCGGACGGCGGGAGGAGTTAATCTTTATGACTCAATGACCGGTGCGATGATCCAGCAAGAAAGTGAGAATATCCCGACGCCGATGGAACAAATCTTGGCATGGAACCCGGATGTCATTATAACCGGGGCCGCCAAAAGTCGGGATGTTATCATGTCCGATCCGCAGTGGCAAAACGTGAGCGCAGTTAAGAACAAAAGGGTATATGCCTCTCTGAGTTTCGAAAGATTGGATAATATTCAATCATTAATGGGACTGGTGTGGGTTGCTTGTAAGTTATATCCGGAGCGGGTTAAGGTTGATTTTACGAAAGAAACCCGCAACTTTTATTCAAAAATGTATCATCATGACAAGCTGACGGAGGCCCAAATTTATGAAGAAAAGAATTAATAAATAACGGGCAATATGATTTTGTTATGGAAAGGGGGCGATAAAATGAAAATTAGAGCTGATTTTGTCACCAATAGCAGTTCCGTAAGTTATATTATTACGATGCACCAAGAAACGGCTGAGAAATTCAAGGGACTGTTTTGTGATTTTGACAAAAATAGCGGGAAAAGCCGGATCTTTGACTTTTTGAAAGCGCAGTTGCTGAAGAGTGAATTCATTGTCAAACCATTCGGAAATGTCTACTATAAGGTCTTTACCTTTCACAAAGGCAAAGATATGAAACTTTTCGGCAAGCCGTCCGCCGAGTATGACTTTGGCTCGATGAGCGAGGAAGAATTGCTGAAATATATTTACGGCGAATATTTTTTCCATAAAAAAATCGAAATCATTGAAGGTTTTGCCGCTGTCCAAATGCCGATCAGCGTTCAAAAAAATTCCGATGTTGTTTGAATTCCATTTTAAATCTCTACGTAACACAATTTAAAAGTTATCCTTCGCCACCGGCTTATCAGTCCGGTGTATTTTTTTTGGGTTTGGAAAGAAACGTATGTCATAATTATGTTATATATTTGTAATAATATTTAACATAATCTGTTTGACATTCCAAAAAATTAGGAATATAATTTAGAAAATGTAAGGTTTTGTTTGGTTTTGTTTGGTTTTATATAAAAATATTACATAGACATGACGCAAATCCTGCAATTACTTTACAAGAGATGAAGCTGTTAAACCCGGTGAAGTTTTCATCCAACACATTACGGGAGGAGGGAGAGGAAGCCATTACCGAGGCGAAAGTAATCCGAAGCGATTTTAACGGCGTCCGCTGTGTGAAATCGGGGGACCGGAACCCGGGGTCGGATGCGCCGGACGGGGTGTCATTACGGCAATTAATTTAATGGAAGGAATGGGAAGCTATTCGGATGATTTAGATTATATCCATCGTAAAGTGGACAATGAACTCGATTTGATGCAAGAAATTGTGACAGCCCTGGGAACTCAGATGTGATTCCCAAACCGTTAAGCATGGATAAGTTGGAAAAATGGTGGCCAAATATGGCCTGATGGATTAAATAAGTTTACTTGAATAAAGGGGGATGAATCATGCCTTATCATGCGTTTAAATGTAGCGAATGTATTCCGGAAAGGGAAAAACATGCCGTGGTCAAGGGACACGGTGAAGACTTAACTTCATGTCTGCCGCTGGGATATTTAAACACGATTCCGGGGACGATTTCCGAGCGGGGATGCGCTTTTTGCGGGGCCAAGCACGTTATCGGCACGCCGATGAAAGATGTCATCCATTTGGTCCATGGGCCTATCGGTTGCTGCTACGATACCTGGCACACCAAACGCTATATCAGTGATAACGATAATTTTCAACTGAAGTACACCTGGGTGACGGATATGAAAGAAAAGAATGTGGTGTTCGGCGGGGAAAAATTGTTAAAGAAATCGATTATCGAATGTTTTAAGGCCTTTCCCGATGTGAAAAGAATGACGATTTACCAAACTTGTGCCTCGGCATTGATCGGTGATGATCTTGACGCGGTGGCCAAAGAAGTAATGGAAGAAATGCCGGATGTCGATATTTTTGCCTGCAATTCGCCGGGGTTTGGAGGTCCCAGCCAATCGGGCGGCCATCACAAAATCAATATCGCCTGGGTTGATAAGAAAGTGGGGACATTAGAACCGGAGATAACTAGTCCCTATACAATCAATTATGTAGGGGATTATAACATTCAGGGGGATCAGGAAATAATGATGGACTATTTCCATCAGATGGGCATTCAGGTTATTGCCAGTTTTACCGGCAATGGTTCATATGATGATTTACGTTGCATGCACCGGGCTCAACTCAATGTGCTCGAATGTGCGCGTTCCGCCGAGTATATCTGCAATGAACTCCGGAAAAGATACGGAATTCCCCGACTTGATATTGATGGTTACGGATTTGATTTGCTTTCGGAATCGCTGATGAAGGTGGCAATGTTTTTTGGGCTGGAGGATAAAGCTCAGGCGATAATCGATGAGGAAACCGCCCGCTGGAAGCCGGAACTCGACTGGTATAAGCGACGTCTGACCGGAAAGAAAATATGTCTTTGGCCGGGAGGGTCCAAACTTTGGCACTGGGCTCATGTTATTGAAGAAGAAATGGGAGTCAAAGTGGTTTCGGTCTATTCCAAATTCGGGCACCAGGGAGACTTTGAAAAGGGAGTGGCCCGTTGCAGCGAGGGGGCGCTCGCGATAGATGACCCTAATGAATTGGAGGCTTTGGAAGCTATGCGAGAACTGGAACCCGATGTGATTCTTACCGGTATGCGTCCGGGCGAAGTGGCAAAAAAAATTCGCATTCCCTATTTGAATATTCATGCTTACCATAACGGACCCTACAAAGGATATGAAGGTTGGGTCCGGCTGGCCCGGGATCTTTATAACGCAATTTATTCCCCAATTCATCAGCTTTCCGGCCTGGATATCAGCAAGGACGAAATTGCTACCGATGTCGGATTCAAGAGCCAAAGACTGATTTCCGACGTGGGATTTGATAAAGCGGAGATAGCGGCCGGCGGGGAGAGAGAATACAGCGGGAAATATGATTGTGTTTCGGAATTACGCGGGAAAACGTATCCTGTTCCGGAAAAATCGTTTTCGGCTGCGGTATAAAGGAGGAATATACCGATGGAAGAGATGATAAAAGACCATGTTGAAGAACTGGTGGATTATATCATGCACCGTTGCCTATGGCAGTTTCATTCTCGGGCTTGGGACAGGGAAAGGCAAAATGCCGAAATTCTCGGTAAAACCAAGCAGTTGTTATGCGCCGAACCTGTCGATCTCAGTACGCCGGATGATCGGTGCTATTGGGTAGATGCCGTGGCTCTGGCCAATGGTTTCAAGCGGCGGTTTCCTTGGATTAATAGTATGGAACCCAAGAATATCACATTGTTAATGCAAGCTCTGAAAGAGCGGATGGATTACTTAACCATTACCAAGTCTTTAAATAAGGAATTAACGGATCCTTTGTATTAACATGAATCCGGCAAGCAACTTTCAGAATCCCGTAAATTAAAAACTTGTCACTTACTTGCCGGAACGAGGATTAGTGAAAGGGGAAAAATGACATGTCTTGTGAACTCAAAGTGAAAGAACGCGCCGGTAATATCAATCCGATGTATACATGCCAACCGGCGGGCGCTCAATATGTCAGTATCGGGATTAAGGACTGCATTGCCCTGGTCCATGGCGGCCAGGGGTGCGTCATGTTCGTCCGTTTGCTGTTCGGCCAACATTTCAAAGAAAATTTTGACCTGGCATCATCATCGTTGCATGAGGATGGCGCCGTTTTCGGCGCCCTCAACCGGATTGAAGAAGGTGTCGATGTACTCTTAATGCGCTATCCTCATGTGAAGGTGGTGCCGATCATTACGACTTGCGCTACGGAAATTATCGGTGACGATGTGGACGGCTTGATGAGCAAACTCAATAGCGGACTTTTGAAGAAAAAATATGCCGACCGGGAAGTTTATCTGGTTCCGATTCATACTCCTAGTTTTAAGGGCAGCATGGTCAGCGGATATGATGTCGCCGTGAAAGATTTGATAAGCTATTTTGCGAAAAAAGGGGAGCCCAACGGCAAGTTAAATCTGATCACCGGATGGGTCAATCCCGGCGATGTGGCCGCACTTAAGCATTTATTGGCGGAGATGGAAGTGGATGCCACCGTGCTTTTTGAAATCGAAAATTTCGATTCGCCCCTGATGCCGGATAAAAGTGAAGTTTCCCACGGGGATACGACGGTGGAAGACTTGCGGGGAACCGCCAACGCATTGGGCACGATTGCTTTGAACCGCTACGAAGGTGGCCGGGCGGCCCATGTCTTGGAAGAAAAATATCATGTTCCGGCGATTATCGGACCGACGCCGATTGGTATTCGCAATACCGATACTTTTTTGGAAAATGTAAAAAAATTGACCGGAAAACCGATCCCTCGATCTCTGGTGCGGGAACGGGGAATCGCTATCGATGCCTTAGCGGATTTGACTCATATGTTTTTGGCCGACAAGAAAGTTGCCATTTACGGTAATCCCGATCTGGTCATCGGGCTGGCTGAATTTTGCCTCGATTTGGAGATGAAACCCAAATTATTGTTGTTGGGGGATGATAACAACCAATATTCCTATGATCCACGTATTCGGGAGCTCAAAGAAAAAGTTGACTATGAGATGGAAATTATTTGGAATGCCGATATTTATGAGTTGGAGGACCGGATTAAAAACAAAGGGCTGGAGCTGGACTTGATATTGGGTCACTCCAAAGGCAGATGGACCTCGATCGATAATAATGTTCCCATGGTTCGAGTGGGTTTTCCAACATTCGACCGAGCCGGATTGTATCGTTATCCGGTGGTTGGGTATACCGGCGCCATATGGCTGGCGGAAACCATGGCCAATACCATTTTTACGGATATGGAATATAAGAAAAACAAGGAATGGATTTTGAATGTGTGGTAGTTGAGTTTTCGAAAGGATGAGAAAAATGCGGCTCCATTATTTACAGCATAACTTATTTGAAAATCCGGGGTTTATCCACGGTATGGGGGTTCGGGCAAAAAGGATCAAATTCTTTCCCGGAGCCCTTCGGTTTGTTTTACAGTCTATCAAGAATACGGTACAGTGACGGATCCGGTCCCGTGTCATACCGATACCGCTTATATGAGTGTAATGATTTTTGGAATTGCCGAAAAATTGCAGGATGTGCAAGAAGCAACCATGGCTCTTGAGCGTTTAGTCGGAAAATATCTACCCAATTATTATGAGCGGCATTTGTTGAAAAGTATCGTTCGGCTTTGGATGGGAATCGAGTAGCTGTGTATCGGATTACACCCCGGGATGTGACAGCCAAAGAAAATGCCGTGGAAAGCGGAAGCTGTTTTGATTGGTTTGATGAATTCATGTTGGCCGGAAATAAAAACAAAATGTAATAGAAAAATAATCGGAGCTCTAAATTTGCCGGTTATTTTTTTATGAAGGTGATGGAAATAAATATTTACGTTATATATATGTCAATTATCTTTACAATAGCTTTATTGACATTCTAAAAAAATGGGAATATACTTCGATCAACATATGATTTTATTAAGTTTT
>DNPP01000004.1:4267-27407 GCA_003501365.1 Bacillota bacterium | reverse complement strand
CATAACATATGTTGGGCTTGGAACAACATTCTTAATTTTAAAATCATCGGTAGTGAAATAAAAAAGATTCTATAGGCTCGGTTTCTACAGTAAATCAATTGAATGAATAAAACAATTGGGAGTAAGAAAAATGATTAATAAATTGGATTTGAAAGGTAATGAACGGGCGATGGCCGGAAAAATGGTCTCGACTAAAAAAGAGTCTTGTCACGGCAGGATAATCACAGCGTTAGCGTTATCACTGGTTGTTGCTTTTTTGATATCCTGTGCGGTGGGGCGCTATGCCATTCCATTGCCGTTATTAGTAAAAATTTTTTTATCCAAGATCATCGGTCTAAAAGCAACTTGGCCGGAGACCTTGGAGACGGTATTATTCTCGGTCCGTTTGCCGCGCATTTTGGCTGCGATGATGGTTGGCGGCTCATTGGCTCTAGCCGGCGGCACTTATCAAGGATTGTTTAAAAATCCGATGGTATCGCCGGATATTTTGGGTGCTTCGGCCGGGGCCGGGTTTGGGGCGGCGCTTGCTATTTTATGTTCCTTAAATATGGTGGGAATTCAGATTGCTGCTTTTGTTTTTGGACTCGCTGCGGTTGCTTTAACCTATTTAATCGGCAGAGCAGTTGGACGCGGCAATAATGCATTACTGGTGCTGGTTCTTACCGGGATGGTGGTGTCTACGCTTTTTTCATCGTTTATATCGATGACTAAATACGTTGCCGATCCGGACAATAAACTGCCTGCGATAACTTTTTGGCTGATGGGCGGGCTTTCGACCGTTGGTTCCAAAGACGTTTTCAAAGCGTTTATTCCCATACTAATCGGGGCGGTTCCTTTATTTTTGTTACGCTGGAGACTGAATGCGCTTTCCTTCGGCGAAGAAGAAGCCAAGGCATTGGGAATTAATACCGAACGGATCCGTTTAGCGGTAATTCTCTGTTCTACATTGCTTACCGCATCATCGGTCGCTATCGGAGGAATGGTTGGATGGGTCGGACTGGTGATTCCTCATTTTTCCCGGATGATCGTGGGACCAAATTATAAGACGCTGCTACCGGTATCGTTACTCATCGGGAGTTCGTTTTTATTGGTTGTGGATGATGTGGCCCGCAGTGTGTTTGCCATGGAAATCCCTTTGGGAATCTTAACCTCAATTATCGGTGCGCCATTTTTTGTATATCTTTTAATGAAAGGCAGGAGAGGTTGGACATGAAGTTGGAAATCAACCAAGTTATGTGTGGTTACGGCAACCGGACGATATTGAAAGATATTTCGTTTAGCGTCCATGATAGGGAAATATTGTGCTTATTAGGACCCAATGGAGTGGGTAAAACTACTTTATTCAAAACGATTTTGGGCTTTTTGAGGTTGCAGGGCGGCGACATTTTACTAAACGGGGAAAATATCCGTTTGTGGCCGCGGGAACGGTTGGCCCGCGCTATCGGCTATGTTCCTCAGGCTCATACGCCGCCGTTTCCTTTTACCGTACTGGATGTGGTCACCATGGGACGCACCGCTCATTTGGGCGTTTTTTCCTCGCCGTCCAAAAAAGACGTTATGATTGCGGAACAGGCCATTGAAACATTAAATATCGGTTTTTTACGGGACCGGATCTATACGGAAATCAGCGGTGGGGAACGGCAAATGGTGTTAATCGCCCGGGCGCTTACCCAGGAACCGAAGTTGCTGGTCATGGATGAACCAACTTCCAATTTGGACTTCGGCAATCAAATTCGGGTGTTGCAACAGATTAGGGAATTAGCGGGGAGAGGTTTGGGCGTCATCATGACCTCACATTTTCCCGATCATGCCTTTTTGTGCTCCACTAAAATCGCTTTACTGCAGAAAGATAGGGGCTTTATAACCGGTGAGGCCGATGAGGTGGTCACAGAGGAAAATATGAGAGCCGCTTATGGAGTTCGTGTCAAAATTATCCGTTCCGATGATGTCAAGACATGCGTTCCGGTGCTGGATGTTGAAAGGGAAGGGTGTGCTTCATAATACTTGATAAAAAAACCCGCTTATTTCGTTAACTTGGGTTTTCAATTGATGAGCCAATTGGGGCCAACCCTCATTCTATCTTTCTCCCTCAAATGGAGAAACAAACTATAATTTTTGTAAGCTTTTTTGTTTCGGAGGCTTCGAAGACAAATCCTCGTTCCTGATATGGAAGTGTCTGTCAAGCCCCCATTCGAAATTGGGTTAAAACATATTGAATGAGATTGAAACCAAAAAGCTGACCGTTGATGACAGTCAGAATCTATTACTAGGGACGCGCTGGGAAGCAATACAGCCAGTGAATTTAACCCATTAGCCTGACCAAAAGACTTTTGATTGCAAAAATTGAAGGTCTTTTTCGCATGCTTCCAAGCGAGTTAGTGGATTCAAAAGAAATTAATGACTAAGGCACGTCTTTCTTTAATCCTGGTTTTCATATCCTATATTGAAGGGGGTGGGAAAATGCCTATCCTAGATGCAGACTCATCCTTAACTATTATCCGTGGAAAAATTTAAAATCTCCCGGTTAATCAATTTTTTAAACAACAGTTGATCGAGGAGATTGATCAAGCGATTGCTGCCTTTCAAAATAATAATATCCTATTGGTTCTAAATATTCTTACGATTATTATTCAAAGAGTCACAGCCCAAACCGCGGAAATTGTTTTTTACACCGCTTTTGGCCGATATTTTTATTTTATTACAAGTATTAATCGAATTACCGATTGAGCCTGGGCCCGCTGGACCACAAGGGCCTAGCGGAGCAACCGGTCCACAGGGGCTTGTCGGACCTCCGGGGCCGGCAATTAACGAAAAAACGCAGGTGTTATATATAGCTCCCAATCCTACCACGATTAATAACAACAATCTGATTCCTTTCAATTCAGGAAATCTGGCTTCAATTTCATTCCAAATATCATTTAGCTTTGCTAATTTCCAATTTACAATTGCGCAAGCCGGTATGTATCTTTTCATGTGGTCCTTGAACTTACGGATAGCGAATGGCAGTTCAGCCTCGGATATTTTGGTGACATTATATCGGGATAATTCTCCGGTTGGTAGGTCGGGTTTTCCGGTAAGTAAAACTCTTTCGGATACTCGATTCGATGTTGTGGCTGTTATGGGTTTCGTAGCAGTAGATTCTTTGGCGAATTCCACTTTTAAGCTGGTAAATGAATCGGGGGGAATATTGAAATCGTTTCCGCTGATTTAATCGAAACTTTTCATGGGTTTCCTTGGAACACAACTCCGAGATATCAAATAATTAAAGTATCAAAATCAAGGGGAAATCCATGAAACAACAAACTTTCAGTGATCTCGAATGAGCACGATATAACCGAGACAGCAAAGCTGATCCGGGAAGATGACGCTGTAGTTTATGGCGATTCCGGCTATCTTGGGATTGAGAAGCGTGAAGATATCAAGTCCGACAATAATTTCCAGCAAGTAGACTTTCGTATTAATAAACGGCCTTCTCAAAGTAAGATCGCCGCCCATTATATGGGTACCCTTTGGGACAAATAGATTGAAAACTGCAAGTCATCGACCGCTGTAAAGTAGAGCACCCATTTTTAATCGTCAAGCGACAATTCGGCTATTCTGAAGTATCATATCGCGGAATAGCCAAGAACTTGAACTGGTTCTTCATGCTATTTGCCCGCCAATCTGGCGATGTGCATAAGGGGCGGCACTGCGCCCTTTTTGGGAGAAATGCCTCAAAATAGGTAATTAATCAGTGTTTCCCTTGAGCAAAGGTAATAATCGGCTAAAAAAATGAGAAGAGCGATGTTTTCAATAAGCATGAGGTTCATAACCGCAACATTTAAGTTTCCGCGACGATTTTGCCGGCGTCGGAAAGATCGTAGCCATTGATCCCGTGCATTTCCAAACGGAAATCTTCAGACTGGATAATTTGAATCATCGCTTGAATGATTGGGCTGCCGAAGTTTTCTTTTTTGACCACCAAATCATAATCTTCATGTTGGATTGGTATAAATTCGAGTTCTCTGGTTTGTAAAAAAGGCAACTCGATTCCGATTCCCAGGTCGGCATGGCCTTTAACAATACTACCGGTTATCACCATGGGGGAAAATGTCTCCCGAGTGTATCCTTTGATCTCGCCGGAGGGTAAGCCCATTATTTTCAAATGTTGATCCAGCAAAACTCTGGTTCCGCTCCCGGCCTCACGATTAATAATTGTAATATCCTTTCGTTTCAAGTCATCCCATCCCCGGATGGCTTTCGGATTTCCCTTGACTACATAAAAGCCTTGTATACGGTGGGCAAGATGAATAATGACCGCCGGGATTCCGGGTAATAATCTCTCAACATAAGGAGTGTTATAAAGATCGGTTTTACCGTCCCACATATGGGTTGCGGCTACCTGGATATCCCCGCGGTAAAGGGCGCTGAGTGCAAAGTAACTATTTTCATAAGCGCGTTGAGTAGCTGCGTTATGCTGGTGGCCCAGATAACGGCATAAGGTATCCAAAAGGGAGTCTTGTCCGCATATGATGAAGGAATTTTCATTTTGGTTTAGTTCGAATTCGGCTGGGCCGGTTATTTCAGACATAATAATCTTGGCCTTTGATTTTACGTGTTTGGTTTTGTTTTTATATTCCTCCACATCATCGGAATCGACTCTTACTTTATTTCCAACCCGATAACCGTTAAGTTCCCTTCGCTTAATAAGCTCATACACTGTGCATTTGGAAATCTTTAAAGTATCCGCCACTTCCTGCGGAGTCAGTGATCTGTTTTCCATGGGGTTCACCTTTCGAAAAACCTAAATTAAATCCAGCTATTTAAACTTTCTTACATTATATCTAAATGATGGTCTTGCTTCAACTGTCAATTTAAAATAAAACCGTTTACGATTCACTTAAGTCTTAATAATACAAAATGAAAACTAGCAATATCAATATACTCGTGACTAATTTTTTTTGCAGAGCCAGAAAATAGTTAATTTTCAGCGTTAATGTTATGTTAATGTTAGAAAATATTACATTAAAATGTTGACGTCAATAATTTTATGTATTATACTTCAAATAACATCAGGTTTTGTTATGTTTTGTACGGTTTAATTTGTTAAACATAACACATCGCTAACACGTGGAGACGTTGAGCATGAAACTTGGCCAAATTATAAAAAAAGAAAGGATGAGACACCATGAACTTGGTTGACGAAACAAGGAAGAAAAAAATTATTCATAGTGCGGTATTGGCCATTTCCCTAACTTTAGGGTCATTTGGAGTAGCCGATGCTGAAGAAACAGCATTTTCAAGCCTAACATCTACAATAAATATTCAGCAGTCGCAGGATAATAGAAACGAGAAGTCTCCCGGGAAGGATTCGCAAACTAAGGGAGATTCTAAATCGGATAGGGTTCCGGTTACGGAAGTTGAAGTAAATGATTCGAAGAATCAAAAGGGGGAAGCTGAAAGCAGTCAAACGCAGACTCCTGACAGTACTAGTGCGGTTGAGACTTTTACTGCCGAGGATATTGAGGCAATGCGTCCTAATGACGTTTACGATGTGATTGAATCAGCCATGGGCATGGATATAGCGCGTCAAGGCGCCAGAATTCATAATTTCACGACGGCCAGAGGCGGTGATGTGGCTATCATCGTGGATGGCGTCTATGTGACCAAAACCATGGCCCAACGCGTACTTGGTGATATACCGGTATCGATGATTCAATCCATTAAAATCATCCGGGATTCGACGGTCTTGACGTTGTCTCCTATGGGAGCCTTTGGTTCTACTTCTGGGGGCGCTTCCGATCAGGGGGCTATTATCATTACAACGAAAAAGGCGGCTGGAAAAGGTAAAGATATCGAAGCCAATATTGGCTATAGCAGTTATAACACCCAAAAAATAGGGGTTTTTGCGGGCACCAAAATTCAAGATCGGGTTGATTTGGGCTTTGGCTACGCTAAATCGAAATCTGACGGTAAAGATGGTTGGAATATGGGGTACGATTTCAATTCTTTCCTTTTTAAAGGCGGATATACCGATAAAAGCTGGATTGTAAACAGTTCGCTGTATATCAATAATGGCTGGCGGGAGATTCAACGTCACTTCGATAGCACTGTCACTTCCTATAATACTACCAGTATCCCGGAGTGGAAATACGATCCGATGAACTCGATGATATTTGCATTGAATATTGTCAAACCATGGAATGTCAACGACATCACGACATTTAGTTTTGGCCGTACTAAAGATGAGGGTACTCAATACGGAAATATTTATAATGCCACCACCGATGTTTGGACTTTAGCCGCGGGCAAGGATGCGGAAGATCGGGCTAATGAAGTGAATTTATTTCATACTATGCATTTGGGTTTCAATACATTGAAAATAGGCACCCAAATTATCGGTTCCTATCAGTTGACTGAGGGAAATACCACTGCAGCCGAAGACGAAATTTATGGATATTACATTATCGACGAAAACCGTTTGAATGAAAAATTGAGTCTCGATGGCGGTATCCGTTTTGATAAGCGGCATATCACTGAGGGAACCGAAAAATATCTCGCCGATGGCAATAAGGTAAAAGGCGTCGATGATAAGTGGACGGATGATACTTATGGAATTTCGCTGGGAGCGAATTATCAAATTAATCAGACGTACAGCATTTTGCCGCGGATCGGCTATAACCACACACCGACTCCGGAAATATGGACCACAGTGAATAATGAAGAACTACCTGCCGAAAAGCGGATGAAATATGAATTGGGTTTCCTGGCCGGATACAGCAAAGCTTTTAATACAACATTGACGGCATTTTATTATGACGTCAAGGATGCCAAAACAGCAGCCGGGACAGTTAAAATTGTTGAAGACGGAACTACATATAGTATCAATAAATATGGCTTGGTTGACGAGGTAGAACGCAGTGGCTTGGAACTTTCTTTGGATGGACAAATTATTGCGGGTCTCAAGTATAAGTTTGGTTATACATACTATACTTCCAGTAGTGCATCAGAAGATGTTGCGGCGCCTGATAATAAATATTCACTGCAACTGAATTATAAGAATAAAAGCCTTGGCGCAGGCATCTCTGCCCTGAAAGTAGATCCTTACGAGTACAGCAATACCGGTGTTACAGTCGGCGATTTTACGGTTATCAATATCAATTTGGATAAATACTTTAGTCCGGATATCAAAATCAGTCTATTTGGAAGAAATGTCACTGATAAGCATTATGCGACGATGTATAAAAGTTCCAGTCAAGTCCAGGAATGGGGTTTCTTATATGATGTAGGCGCGGTATACGGAATTGAGTTGACCAAGAAATTTTAATTTTGTCAATGAAAGGCCGGAGGTTTTACATGATGAAAAAGCAATCTGCCATATTATTATTCCTACTTCTCGCCACCTTTTTGGCGGCGATCGGTGTTTCTTATGCTGGCGGGCAGGCAGTCTCAACTAGAACGATTATCGACATGAACGGGAAAACGGTGATGATTCCGGCCAAGGTAAACCGGGTCGCCGTCGGTGGCGCCATCAACCAAATGGTGTTAATGCTGGGCGGCGTTGATAAAATTGTAGCCACTTCGACCGTAGTCCAATCCAATCCGATGTTTGTCAAGATTTATCCTAAAATCAAAAATGTTGCTGCTCCGTTTGTGATAACCGACGCCAATATTGAAGAGTTGTTGAAAACCAAACCGGATGTGGTGTTTGGCGGCAATGCCAAAATGGAGTCATTGGGACTTCCTGTTATCGGACTCAGTTTAAGAAATCCGGCCGAGATTGAGCGGGCGGTGATGCTGATTGGTAAAATACTCGGGCCTATGGAAGAGAAAAAAGCGCTTCAATTTTGCCGCTATTACAAATCCAACATGAATTGGGTCAGCCAACGAACTAAATCGCTGCCGCCCGACAAAAGAGTTAAAGTATTCTATGCCGGGAATAAAGGTACCTATACCGATGGCAAGGATTCAATCACTACATCCTGGATTGAAATGGCCGGCGGAATCAATGTCGCTGCCGCGGCCGGTATTGGGGGTCTGGGCCGTGAAGTCTCCATGGAAGAGCTCGTTACCTGGAATCCGGATGTAATCATTATGACCGACCCGGCTCTGAAAAATAAAATTCTTCAGGATTATCAATGGAAAAAATTAAATGCCGTCAAGAATAACCGGGTATATGTCAATCCCAAAGGCGTTTATTTATGGTCGGTGAGAAGCGGCGAGGAAGCGCTTCAGGTTCTATGGGCGGCTAAAGTCATCCAACCGGCTTTATTTGGAGATCTGAACCTGAATGAGGCCGTTCATGAATTTTATAAGACCTATTACAATTACGCTTTATCCCAAGCTGAGTTGGAAGAAATTTTGGCCGGAGATTCAATTTAATGACAATAATACTTAATTTCCGCTGTTGATTGCGAATTGCAGACAATGGATAGTAAAGGGGTTATAAAGTGAATGTCCATCGGCAAAGAGAGTCTAATATGGGGTGAAGTTCCTTTCTATATCCATAAGGAGGAAATTAGGATACAAGGGTCCAAAGGCGGCTGATAGAATGAACTTTATTTTGAGTGGGAAATATTACAAAGCGGCAGGCATTTCTTTGTTGTTGCATAGTACGATATGCGGTGTATTTTTCGGGCTGGGACTGGCTGCTTCAAAGCAGCCGTCCCAGGATACTCCCTCCGCGTTAGTGGAAGTGGTCCCATCCAGCGTACTTTCCAGTGACATGGGAGACGGCGATGGAGCTGGCACTAAAGAAATGACGGCGCAAGCCGCAACAAATAGGATTCAATCGGGAGTCCCGCAGCCGGAAGAGGAAAAATTAATTAATGAAATTACCCACGTATTCCAGACGGCTAAAACAACAGAAGAACCGGGAAATAGCCAATCTTCATCCTATAATCCCGGTGCAGTTGCGGTTGATCAATCTTCTACTCCGGTACGGCAGGGTAACTCAGATGATCAGGGATTCAATGACTGGTCGTTACCGGGGAATGGAAGCGTTCAGTCTTCCGGGTTAACCGACCGTAATGGAGGAATCTCGGAGGAAGCAGAGAGATTTGGGGGTCAAGGCGGCGGGGGTGTGGAATGTGCTGCATCGGTACTTAGGGGAATAAAACCGCGCTATCCGGCAGCTGCCCGTAAAGCAGGATGGGAGGGAATTGTCTTGGTGAGAGTTTTGGTTGATTCCCGCGGCGCGGCATCAATGGTTTCTATCCGTGAAAGCAGCGGTTTTCCCGCCCTTGATGAGTCGGCTTTGCAGGCGGTCAAAAAATGGCGCTTCTCTCCTGCGACCCAAGGGAGAAAACCCATTGCCAGCTTTCATGATGTTAGGGTGCGATTTCACTTGACCGACTCATAAAATGGCGGCAAGTTATGATAACTTGATCATAAAGAGGTGTGGAAGATGTTTTTATTGGGAGAACTTTTAAAAGGCGGCTGGATCATGATCCCTTTGGCTTTTTGCTCCTTAGCCACCGTAACAGTAGTTATCGAACGATGGACCTTTTTCAGACGGATTGAAGCCAAGCAACCGGCCGATGAAGTCCTGGCGTTGGTTGACCGGGGTCAAACGGATCAAGCTTTGGAACTGGTGAAAACCAGTAGCTTACCGGTTATGAAAGTATTCAAAGCCGGCCTCAGTCATTCGAAGCAGCCGGGAAAGGCAATGGAAGCAGTGGGCTTAGCTGAAATCTCCACTATGAGGCAAGGACTGCCGGTATTAGAAACCATCGTAACACTGTCTCCGCTGCTCGGATTATTGGGGACGATTATTGGGATGATCAATTCATTTCATATTATGACTCTTACCGGATCCAGCCAGCCTCATGCCGTTACCGGCGGCGTTGCGGAAGCGCTTATTGCAACGGCTACCGGAATATCGGTGGCTGTTATAACTCTTATTCCCTATAACTATTTTTTGGCTAGGGTGGAACGGGAAACCGAAGTCATCGAACAATATGCTACCCGTCTGGAATTGACACTAAGCGGGTATTCGGAGGAGTGAAGCGGGATGCGATTATCACAACGAAGATCACGGAAAGCGCGGATTGAAATCATTCCGATGATTGATACCATGTTTTTTTTACTGGTCTTTTTTATGCTGGCAAGCCTCTCGATGACCAATTTATACAGCGTGCCCGTCAATCTTCCTAAGGCAAAAGGCGTCCCCGACAAGCCGCCTCAAATCGTTACCTTGACGATTACTAAAAGCGGCAAGCTCTTTTTGAATAAGGACGAGTGCCCATCAACGGGAGAAGCGGTTTTGCAGATTTTGCAAAAAAAAGAACAAGATAATTCCTTGGCGGTTATTATCAATGCCGATAGCGACGTCAAACATGGAAAAGTCGTGGAACTGCTGGATGCGGTCCAGCAAAGCGGGGTCGCTAAGGTGGCAATAGCAGTAAGGCGTGAGAAGATTTAAAAATCTTATTAATATGGAATCGTTGCTTATTGGAATTGGGAAGCAAGAATCAATTTTTATCGCGGAGGTAAATATCAATGGTTCAAAGTGAAATTAGTCAATATCGGTTACAGAGTATGGCCCTCTTTTTTATCTCCATACTTTGCCTGACGAGTTTGGCCGGAGCTGATACTTTGAAAAGAGAGCAAACATCTGATAATACTAGCCTTATACAAGGCGGCGGGCTAAAAACTGAGGCCGATATGGCAGACGATAGTGGAGATGCATCGCCAAAAATTTCCGAAAAGGTCTCTGATCAAAATTCAGATTCCGTACCTGTCACCGACGTTGAAGTTACGGATACCAAGGAAGGAAGCCGGAATAATCAGGTTCAAGCCGGGCCTCTGGGAGAACAGGATTCCAAGAGTATGCCTTACTCAATCAATACGGTGACGTCGGGTTCAATATCCAATTCGCAGGCGCAGTCAAGTTCGGATGCCTTAAAATATATCCCAACAGTTCAAAATACGACTGGTGGAAGCCGGGTCACTGATTATTATGTAATACGCGGTTTTACCAGTTCGGTATGGACCAATAATACGGCTGTTGATGGCATGAAATCTTATGACAATATTGAACCAATCGAGGATAAGGAAAAAATTGAGGTATTAAGCGGCGCCAACGGCCTTATTTATGGAATCACCTCGCCCGGTGGGATGATTAACTATATTACAAAGCGTCCTACCGATACTCCTCTAACTGATATTACAGTCGGAGATTATGGCGGGGCTCAGGCTTATGTCCATGGAGATTTTGGCGGCCCTCTGGATGAAAATAAAAAGTTGGATTATCGCTTGAATGTTTTATATGTTGACAACGGCGAAGTCGGGATCGAACATCAGACCAATCAACGGGACTTGATAAGCGGAGCTTTGGATTGGCACCTAAACTCAAACACGCAATTATCATTTGATGCCGTTCATTTTTACCGTGATCTGGAATATTCACAAGCCTTATTTATGGTCGGCAGCGCTACATCGATACCTGATGCTCCCGATTCTTCTAAAAACTGGGGAGCGCCCTATTCTTTTACGAAAGATGAAATCAACAAGTTCGGAATGAAATTGGATTCAAAATTAAATGAGGTCTTTACCTTACGATCGGCATTCAGATACGGCATCATTGAACGAGAATTTGCTACATATCGTGAAAAATGGGTTAATGATGACTACGATTATAAATTGCAAGTGAATTATCAGGGAAACTATCAGACTGTAACGAGGCAGGGCAATCTTTTTTTGGATGCTCAGTTTGCAACGGGAATCATTCAGCATAAAGCTTCGTTGGGGTGGTCCGGTGATGATGTTGAATATCGTTATCCTTTAAACGGAACCAAAACATATACCAGTACGGCTACTTATTTATCCAACCTCACGGATCCGGATTATGTCACCAACCCTGATGTTATTGTAAGCAGCGGTTCTCCTTATCGGACTACGGAAAAGACAAACACTCAATCGAAGATCCTGGTTGATCAAATGACCTTTAATGATTTTTGGTCTGTTTTAATCGGGGGTAATTACGCCCAAATTGATGATCAAAATTGTGATCTGTCTACCGGCATCCAAGGTGATGTTTACAATAAAGGGAAATTCACTCCGAGTGCAGCCATACTTTATAGACCGGTATCCAACATTACCATTTATACGTCCTATGTGGAAGCGTTACAAAAAGGATTAATTGCCGCTTCCACAGCGGCCAATGCCGGTGAAATATTTGAACCTTATGTAAGCACTCAATACGAGGTGGGACTAAAGACTAGGTTCGGCGGTATAGATTTGAACGTCGCTGTCTTTAGCATTAGTCAGGCCAACGCCTATACCGATCCTGGCACCAATATATCAAGCCCGGACGGCAGAGAGGTCAATAAAGGAGCAGAACTTACTTTGAACGGAAAGGTCACAAAAAATCTCACTTTAGGAGGCGGATTGACGGTTCTGGATGCGGAAGTGAAAAAGGCCAGCACTGTCAGTATTGAGGGAAAGATACCTCAAGGCGTCGCCGAACAGATGGCCAGAATCTATGCAGACTACACGTTGCCGTGGATTCCCGATTTGGCGATAACGAGCGGACTTTCCTACACGGGTAAGGAATGGGTGGACAGTCAAAATACCCTTTCGATTCCGGCCGTGTTCACCGGCGATATGGGTATTCGGTATCAAATGAAAATGAAAAGCGGACACAATCTAATATGGCGACTGACCGTGAACAATATTGCCAACACCGACTATTGGACTACTCGGAGCGGAATTCTTTACCTGGGAAACCCGCGTACGACTGCCTTATCCGCTGAAATGAAGTTGTAGAGTTTGGATTATACAGTCAAAGGAAGTCTGCAAAATGAAAAAACTCTTGATTGGGTGCTGTTGTTTATCTTTAATCTTTTTTGCAGAGACATTTGATGTCGGATTGGCGCGAAGTCAGGACCAGGAACCGGTACAGAGAACTGTTTTCGATATGGCGGGGCGAAAGGTTGTCCTACCCCATCAGGTCAACCGGATTTATACCGACGGAACGGCCATGACCCAGCTCATTTTAATGCTGGGCGGTCTTCCAAAATTAATAGCCGTACTACCTTCGACTCAATCCAATCCTTGGGTCAGAAAGATTTATCCATCCATTGCCAATATCCCGGCTTCCAAGGCAACTGGCGCCAATATTGAAGAATTAGTTCGTATGAAACCGGATGTGGTAACCTTGTGGGCAGGTAACGACGCACTTCAAAATAAACTGGAGTCGCTGGGTATAGCCACAGTCACTTTTAATTATAGCGATCCTGCAGAATTGAAGCAGGGAGTTATATTGATGGGACAGATATTAGGTGGAAAAGAAGTCGCGGTGGCCCGAGAATTTTGTACTTATTACGATACCAACATCAGATGGGTGACGACGAAGACTCATTCTTTATCCCGGTCCCAAAAAGTTAAGGCTTATTATGTAGCAGCAAATCCCCTTAATACAGAAGGCAGAGATTCCATGGTTACATCTTGGATGGGAATGGCCGGTGGATTGAACGTGGCATCCGAGGCGGGTATTGAACCAATGGTTGCTGATGTTTCAATGGAAGATGTTATTGGTTGGAATCCCGATGTTATCATTATCCGGGATGCGCCAAACCTGAAAATGATTCTTGCCGATGAACGCTGGAAAAACATCAATGCTGTAAAGAAAGGACGGATTTATATCAATCCGAAAGGCTTGAATGTCTGGTGCGCTAGAAGCGCCGACAGCGCCTTGCAACCATTATGGGCGGCTAAAATCTTTCATCCGGATATTTTTGGGGACATCGACCTGAGAAAAGAGGTTGTCCGGTTTTATAAGCAATTTTATCATTATGAGCTAAATGAAGCCGAGTTGAAAGATGTATTGTACCCGCGGGATTGATAGCATGAATCTTGGATTCGCTTTATTTAAAAAGGAGTGATTGCAATGAAAGCGATTATCAAAAAAGTGATTTTTCAGTTGGCATGTTTTGGATTGGTGTTCGTGATTTGTTTGGGGTCTAGTCTCTTGTATGCCAAACCGGCGACCCGGACTATTACGGATATGGCCGGACGGAAGGTTGAAGTGCCAAGTGTTGTAAATAGGATTAGCTGCATCCATCCGATTCCTTGCCATATGGTTTGGCGACTGGCGCCCCGTAAACTGGTCAGTATGGATAAACAATTTAAGGAACGTTTCATCTTTATGAGTGATGAAGAGGCTCAAAAGGTTGCGGCTCTTCCGGTGACCGGAGAGTTTCACAGCGGAGTGAGCCGGGAAGAAATGCTGATGCTAAAACCGGATGTTGTTGTCTCTTTAAATAAAGACCCTGATCTGGACAAGGAACAGGAAGATTATGCCGCCCCGGTGGTGGCGACTTCCAAGAACAACCTGATCGACTACGAGGCCTCGTGGCGGTTTATCGGACAATTGGTAGTGAATTCAAAAGAAGGCAATGAATTGGCAGGCTATTGGGAGAAAACAATGGCCAAGGTAACGGCCCAGACGTCTAAAATTCCTGAAAAGAACAAATTAAAAGTTTATTATGCCCAAGCCAATATTAATTGCACCGTGGGAACTAAAACAATTATGGCATCAATTATCAGAACCGCCGGCGGGATTAACTTTTATGATGCAATCCCTTGCGCCATAACTCAACAAGAGAATGAATCGATTGTGACGCCCATGGAGGAAGTTTTGAAATGGAACCCCGATGTAATTATTACCGGTACTGCCAAGGCACGGGATGACATCGTATCTAATCCGCAATGGGCCAATATTGATGCGGTAAAAAACAAACGGGTTTATGCCTCCTTGAACTTTGAAAGACTTGACGGAATTCAATCCCTTTTGGGATTGGTTTGGACAGCTATCCAGCTCTATCCGGCTCAGGTTAAACTGGATTTTGAGCAAGAGACCCGGACTTTTTATTCGAAGATATATTTAAACCATCATTTGACGCATGCTCAGATTTATGAAGAAAGAAATTGAGGCGGATAGTACTTGCCCGGATTTAGTTGAGGGCGGTCAATAGATAAAATTCAGAAAGGATTTCATCGATGATGCTCAAAATGAATAAACGGATACTAATTTGTTTTGCAGTGATGATTTCAATCTTGATGGTAAGCGCTTTTAACTGGGTAGGCGCTGAAGAAAAGAAGAGCGAGCCCCAGAGCGGTACAACCACCAATACCCAGGAACAAGGGCAGAGTAAAGATTCAAAAAAGAGTGATTCAACCGATGAGAAAGGTACCAAATCCGACGATGTCCCCATTACGGATGTAGAAGTCCAGGGACAGAAGGATGGCAGCGCTGATAGCGGATACCAAACCGATACGGCCAATGTTGGCCCGTTAGGGGAACAGTCGCAGCAGGATACCCCGTATTCTGTGAATGTGACCTCCGGAGAAATGCTGGAAAATCAACAGGCTGATTCCGTTTCGGCGGCTTTAAAATATAATCCTACAGTCAGCAATGGCAGTGGTTCCAATACGGTCGGAGGCGGTACTTCGTTTACAATCAGGGGTTTTACGAGCAGTACCATGATGATTGACGGGATGCGGACCGATCTCAATGGCCCACCCATCGAGGATAAAGAGCGGATTGAGGTACTCAACGGAGCGGCCGGATTTTTATACGGTATTTCCAATCCCGGCGGAATCATTAATTATGTATTGAAAAGGCCGACCGATTATCCTTTGGCAAAAGTAACCATCGGCAATTATGGGGGTAACCAAAATTATTTCCATAGCGATTTCGGCGGTCCCATTGATCACGATGGGAAATTTGGCTATCGTCTCAATGCCCTTTATGTCAAAAAAGGTGAAACCGAGGTTGAAAATGAACAACATGGCCGCCGGTTGGTCAGCGCCGCCTTCGACTGGCATCCGGCTCCCGATCAATTGTTTACTTTCGACTATTCGCATTTTGATTCGGAAATTGAGCAAGGGGATAATATATTTACGATTGGTACGGGCGTAACCGCGATACCGGCGGCTCCGGATGCCTCCAAAAACTACATGCCTTCGTACAGTACGGCCAAAGATTCCTATGATCGCTATGGACTGGGATATACCAAAGATATTAACGATATTTTCAGTTTTCGATCGGCGATTCGCTATAATGACGAAACCCGTTACCGTCATCGGGCGAGTATCGCTTTAACGGATGATGACGGCGATTTTACAATGTCCCGAAATTATTATAATACGGAAGCTACTACCACTCAGGGTTACTCTTTTATGGACGCTCAATTCCGGACCGGTCTGATGAGTCATACAATGACCTTCGGTTTTTCCGAAGATTATACCACAACTTTGTATGCCTACCCGTATAAAACCGGAAAAGTTACCTATACAGGAACCAATAATATTTATGACCCTAGCGATTGGCCGGATGACAAATCCGGCGATACAGTCGGCGATCCCGATAAACCCACTGCAAAAACCAGATATACTTCAACGCTGCTCGGGGATAAAATTGCTTTCAATCAACAATGGTCGGTATTTCTGGGTATCAATCGGGTCGGTTTGGATGTAAAAAGCTGGAGTTATAATACGTCGGGTGTGTCTACGGTTCAACCGGAAAATGAGAAAAATGCGTTGACGCCTGCGGCCTCCTTGACATATAAAATTAATCCTGAGATGACTTCGTATATATCCTATATCGAATCATTGCAAGCCGGTCCGACTGTGGCCAGCGCCTATGCCAATGCGGGCGAGGTTTTGGATCCTTACCGCAGCAAACAGCAAGAAATCGGTCTCAAGACTCAGTTGGGCGGGCTGAATGTCAATACCGCTTTGTTCAGGATTGAAAAAGCCAATGCTTATGCAGACGCTGTGACTAATATCTACAGTGAAGACGGTCAAGAGGTCCATATGGGTCTGGAATTGACCGCTACCGGGAAAATGAGTCAAAATTTTACGCTGACCGGCGGATTTACACTGCTGAAGGCTGAAATCACCGAAGCGTCGGATGCCGAACAGATCGGCAACACTCCATTCGGGGTTCCTGAAAAAATTGCCCGCTTGTATATGGAATACGCCTTTCCCACTATAGCGGGGTTGGTTTTGACCGGTGGACTTTCATACACCGGTCAAGAATGGGTGGATAGTTCCAATCATGAAACTTTGGCGATCCCGGAAGTAGTTACCGGGGATATCGGAGTCCGGTACCGTCGTCCATGCTATGGACATGATGTGATATTGCGCCTTAATGTGAAGAATGTTACCAATAAAAATTACTGGACCAGCACAGGCGGAGGTTCGTTGGGTCTGGGCGATCCCAGGACGATTAGTTTTTCGGTGGAAATTCCGCTTCTTTAGTGGATTTCTGTTATTTTTATCAAGAAGAACCATCCGTGGAAAGAGGATAAATTTTATTATCGATTATTGAGGAGCCGCCTGAAAAATGATTTCAAAAATGAAATTTATGTTTTTTGGATTGAACTTATTGATATTTTCATTGATGTTTGCAACTGCAACAGACAGTAAGATAGCCACCCGTGAAATCGTCGACATGAATGGAAGAAAGGTCGGCATTCCGTTGAAAGTGACAAGGGTTGTCGGTACCGGCGGGGCTGTGGATGAATGGATATTACTGCTGGGAAGCCCGGAAAAATTGGTGGCAATCTCGAACGCCATTAAGACTAACCCATGGTATATCAAGGCTTACCCAGAAATAAAGGCTGTTCCGGCTCCGATTGGATCCAGCGGCGTCAATATTGAAGAGTTATTAAAAACAAAGCCGGATGTGGCAATTTTGCTTTCCGGTATGTCGCCGATGCAAAGCAAGATTGAAAAGTCCGGTATTCCCTTTGTCGTTCTTGAACGCCGTAATCCGGAAGAGTTGATGCGGGGAATTGAGCTTACCGGACAAATTCTTGGAACAAAGGAAGCCAAACGCGCTGCAGAGTTTTGCAGTTATTACCGGGCCAATATCCGCCGAGTCTTGTCAAAAACGGCATCTCTTCCGGAGGACCGCCGCTTCAAAGTATATTGCGGATCAGGGATCAAGCCCCTCGCTACGGAAGGCAAAGAGTCTATTGTAACATCATGGATCGAAATGGCGGGTGGAAAGAACGTTGCTGCCGAAAACGGCCTTACCGGCATGTCACAAGCGGTTTCAATGGAAAACATTATCGCCTGGAATCCGGATGTTATTATTACTAGTCCGGAAGGGAAAAATGCCATTTTGAATGATTCAAGCTGGAGCGTTATTAACGCAGTCAAGAAGAATCGGATTTATATCAATCCGAAAGGAGTATACTCGTGGGGTGTCAGGAGTGCTGATGAAGCGCTCCAGGTACTTTGGGCAGCCAAGGTTTTGCATCCGGAGTTATTTTTGGATCTTGACATGTTGCAAGAAGTAAAACTGTTTCATAAAAAATATTATAATTACAAAATGTCTGATGAAGATGTAAAAAGAATGTTGAATGCCGAGCCGCCGAAAGAAGTGGAAAAATAATATGAATTCCTAGGATGGGTGAATTGATATGAAAAGGATCCAAACCAAAATTTGTATTTTGTCGTTTCTGGCGATGAATCTCGTGGGGATCTTTGTCGCCTATGGAGAACAGCCGGTTCGAATCGTTACGGATATGGCCGGCGATAAGGTGACGCTCCCTTTAAAAGTGGAGCGCGTTGCGGTAGCAACCTATAACTATAATGAAATACTGGCAACCCTGGATGTGGCGGATAAAATTGTCGCCAGCCCCGTTACTGCCCAAACGAGGCCATGGCTTTTTAAAACCAATCCTGTACTGAAAAATTCCATCAAGACCATTATCAATTATGACAATATCAACACCGAGGATTTGCTAAATGTCAAGCCGGATGTACTTTTTATGGGAATTGATGAGAAGAGCGCGATTAAATACCGGAGTCTGGGAATAGCCGCTATTCAACTAAATTTTGCTGATTACGACGGTTTAAAAAAATGTGTCGATTTGATGGGAGAAGTTGTTGGTGGAAAAGTAAAGAACAATGCTAAAAAATATAACGCCTACCTTGATTCAAAAATCAAAATGATTACCGGTTTAGCTGCAGGGATTCCGGATAGCCAGAAGCCCAAAGTGATCCATTTGGCCAGTCTGTTTCCAACTCTCAATGTGGACGGCAAATCAACCATTATTGATGCTTGGCTAAAAGATTGCGGCGCCATCAATGGGGCGGAAGTGAATGGAAACGGTAAAACCGTCTCCATGGAGCAAATTTTGCAATGGAACCCGGATGTGATAGTTTTCGGACGAATCATCAGTGCCAATCAAATCAGCGCTACCAATGAAAATAGCATATTTGAGGATCCAAACTGGAAACAAATCAAAGCCGTCAAAAATAAAAAAGTATTTGTCAATCCGGACGGCGCTTTTTCCTGGGATCGTTATTGCGCGGAATCGGCCTTGCAAATCCAATGGTTGGCCAAGACCCTGTATCCCGAGCGGTTTAAAAATATCGATATGATTCAGGAGACGGTCGGTTTTTTCAAGACCTTCATGGATTATAACCTTTCAAAACGCGATGCCGTTTTAATGTTGGAGGGGAAAGCGCCGGAGGATTAAATTTCATTGAGATTATTTTAAGAGAGGATCGATTAATTTGATGTTTACGGTTGATAAATTAAAATTATTACGGCTTGGTATTACCGCTGGTTGCCTGTTTTTAATATTGACTACGATTATTGGAGCCGAGACTAATACAAATTTTTTTCAGACGGAAACGGTTGTTCAAAATAGTGGTGAAGCCAATCAACGACCCGGTAACGCCCGGCGCGCTACGGATGATTCACCGGGTGGTAATGATAGTTCGGAAAAAGATTCTAAAGACACCGCAGGGAAGACAACCGGCACTGTTCCCGTCACTGAGGTCGATGTAGCGGGTGCCAAAGATGATGGTACTTCAAACAATCAAGCCCAGATAGGGGCATTAGGTGAACAGCCGTTACAAGACACCCCCCTCGCGGTGAATGTGATATCAGCGGATTCGGTAGCCAATACCCAAGCGTCGAGGCCATCAGATGCTTTGAAATATGACCCGACGGTGCAAGCTACTTTAGGTAGCAATCTATCTTCCGATTATTTTATGATTAGAGGCTTCAGCTGCAATCCTTCCAATAGTACGCTGGTAGACGGGCTGCAGTCCTCCGTTGCACTGGAGCCGGTGGAAGATAAGGAACAAATTGAAGTCTTGGATGGGTCAACGAATTTATTGTATGGCTTTTCCAGTCCGGGAGGGACCATCAACTATATTTTAAAACGTCCGACTGCAGAACCCTTTACTAAAGTGACTTTGGGAAATTATGGCGGTTCACAGGCTTATGCCCATGTCGACATGGGAGGACCTGTGGATGCGGCGGGAAAATTCGGTTATCGGATGAATCTTTTGGGAGTCGATAAAGGCGATATCGGAATTGAAAATGAGACTCACGAACGGTATTTGATAAGCACCGCCTTTGATTGGCATATTAATGAAAATACCCTGTGGTCTTTTGATGCTTCAAAATTTCACCGCAAAATTGAATATCAACAAGCCTATTTTTTAATCGGCTCGGCAACAGAAATCCCGAAAATATCGGATCCCTCAAAGAATTATGGCGCGCCGTATGATTTTACCGAAGATACCTTTACCCGTTACGGAACGGAATTTACATCAAAATTGAATGATCTCTTCACATTACGTTCGGCGTTGCGTTATACGGCTTCAGAAAACTTAAGCGAGAATTCTCGTAATAATCTCATTGACGATAATGGTGATTACACAGTACAAATGCAATGTAAAGGGACGAATCAATCATTGGTGACTTCGGGACAATTATTCTTGGATGCTTCATTTCAAGTAGGGTCGATTTCGAATAAACTCTCTTTGGGTGTAGTGGGGACTGAGTCGGAAGATAAAGAAGCATATCCTAATGGCTATAACTTTTATTATTTTCCAACGACCGATATTTTTAATATCGACGATTTGAGTTATCCGGCTGACCCCCACTACGATCTGCCTGAAGGCGGACACCTTATTACAACGGAAAGGGCCAAAGAAAATAGTGTGATTATTGCCGACCAAATTAAATTGAATCCGAAATGGGGTTTGCTAGTTGGAGGTAATTACGCGACCATCCACGATGATAATTGGGATGACGACGGAATTTTTGACTCTTCCTATGATAAAAGTAAATTTGCTCCGGGAGTGGCCCTAACTTATAAACCATCATCATTTGTCACAACCTATGCTTCCTATTTCCAATCATTGCAAGAAGGGCCAACCGCCCCGGATACTGCCTTAAATAGCGGTGAAGTTTTAGATCCATATGTAAATACTCAGATCGAAATCGGGACAAAAATGTCTTGGAATCAAATCAATTTTAATACAGCGCTGTTTCGCATTAATAAAGCCAATGCTTATACGGATCCGGATACTAATATTTACAACCTGGATGGCAGAGAAGTTCATACCGGTTTGGAGTTTACCGCCAATAGTAAAGTAACCAATCATTTTACCATCGGCGGCGGTTTTTGTATTCTGAATGCGAAAATTACCAAAACGGATACGGACGATTTGCTCAATAAATCTCCCCGGGGGGTTCCGGAAAAACTGTTCAGACTCTATTCCGAGTATAGTGTACCGGGGCTTCCAAATCTGATTTTGACGGGTGGGATCTCTTATACCGGGAAAGTGTGGATTAACTCCGCCAATACTCTTTCGATTCCTGCCTACACTGTAGGTGATTTGGGATTGCGGTATCTGGTAAGGGTAAGAAATCATGATATCATCATGCGCTTGACTGTGAATAATGTTGCCAATGTGTCTTATTGGACCAGTAAAGGCGATAATATGATTTATACCGGCGACCCGCGGATTATTGCTTATTCGACCGAACTGAAATTTTAGCGTCAAGTTCCCAAAAAGGCCAAGGAGTGATAAAGAATGTTTAAAGGTAAATCATCCAACATCAAAGCAGGGATACTAGCCGGAATTTTGCTGACCTTATGGGTGATCAATGCCGGCCCGCAAGCTATTGTCCATGGGGATGGAGTTTCCAAAAAAATTATTACGGATATGGCAGGACGTCAAGTTGAAATTCATTTACCAGTTAGGAGAGTAGCCTGTTTGACCGGGGCGGCTTATGAAAAAGTTTTTTTATTGGGAGAAAGTCGGAAAATTGTAGTCAGACAAGGGAATAAGCCGCCGTGGATGGCTAGGACGAATCCCCAAATTAATAAGATTGCCACTACTTCGGGAGATCCCAATATTGAGGAACTACTCCATGATGGAGTCGAAGTCGTTTTCCCTTTTTATGATCCCCAACAATTGGAACAATTGAAAAATGCGGGAATCGTGTCGGTTATTACCAGAGTTCCGCTGGGAGAGGATAAAAGCAATGAAGAATTGGATGCCCAGAAATTCGTGGCCTTAATCAAAAAGGAAATACGCCTTTTTGGAGCAGTCCTGGGCGATCATGCCGCCGGGATAGCTGAAGAATGGTGCAAATATTATGACCGAAAAGTTAAGTACGTAACGGAACGAACTGCTAGAATATCGGAAAAGCAGCGGCCGAAGGTTTATTATGTTCGCGGACCGGACGCTTTATCAACCCAAAGTTATGACCAGAACATATCTCGGTATGCGGAAATGGCAGGCGCTAATATGGTTGTAAAAACCCTTCCTCAAGAAAACCTTGATAAGGTCAATATGGAACAAATGATAGCCTGGAATCCCGATGTGATTTTGGTAGGGCGTCAATATTCCACCGATTTGGTGCTTAAGGATACCCGATGGAGCAACATCCATGCGGTACGGGCCGGAAAAGTCTATACCATACCCGAGGGGACATTTTATTGGGATTCCGGCAGCGAGGGCGTACTTTTGATGGAATTTATCGCTCAAAAGTTGTACCCCGAGTTGTTTCGAGATTTAGATATGAAACGGGAAGTCAAAGATTATTATAAGCGGTTTTATCATTGCCAATTGACAGCGGATGAAATTGAAAAGATTTTACATGGTTTATCGCCGGACGGCAGCCGGGTTAATATGTTGCAAAACTAAACCGGGAGATTAGATTTTATCGAGAACGTTTTAAGAGAGGATCAACAATGATATTTAGAGTTAAATTTAAATCATTACGGTTTGGTATTACCGTCTGTTGTCTGTTTTTAATATTGACTGGTACTATCGGGGCTGAGGCCAATATAAATTCCTCCCGGACAGAAACGGCGGTTCAAAATAG
>DNPP01000004.1:0-3981 GCA_003501365.1 Bacillota bacterium | reverse complement strand
AGTGCACAGAGCGGCGCAGATTCTTCGGTGGACGATAATGACGGTTCGAAAAAAGATTCCAAAGACACCAATCAGGTGGCCGCTGATGTTCCTGTTACTGATGTAGATGTTCAAGGAAAGAAGGACGGCAGCGCCGATAGCGGATACCGAACCGATACGGCCAATGTCGGCCCGTTGGGCGAACAGTCGCAGCAAGATACTCCCTATTCGGTGAATGTGACCTCCGGTGAGTTGGTTGAAAATACCGGTGCTCATACGATGGCCGATGCGCTTAAGACCAATCCGACTGTGGTGGCCACACAATTGCCTCATACTTGGGTTAGCATTCCGCGGATGAATATCCGCGGTTTTGAGCCGGTTTGCTTGCGGGATGGTTTATATATGCATAGCTTGATTCCACCGGCAGTGGAAGATGTTGAAAGGATCGAGGTATTAAATGGTTTGTCCGGTTTTCTTTATGGTTTTGGCAGTTTGGGCGGGTCGATTAATTTTGTCAGCAAAGAACCGGTAACCAAGCAGTTATCGGATTTTTCCAGCGGAGTCTACGGCGGCGGGGTCGATTACTTGCAAATTGATCAAGGCGGAACCGCCGGTTTCAATGATAAACTTTCTTATCGAGTCAACGTTTATCGTGAAGACGGGCAAAACTATATTGATGAAGGTAGTCAGGAACGGACTTTGTTTTCAAGTTCGGTTAACTATGATATTTCGGCGAAAAGTATACTTAAAGCCCGGATTTATCATGAAGAATATACCAATAGAGGGCTGCAAACAACATTTATTGTTAATCCTTCAGCCGGTATAAAGGTGCCCGATGCTTATGATCCGACCAAATTATATAGTCAACCCTGGACCCGCGTTGAAGGTAAGCAAGATATGTATGACCTTGGATTTGAATCTAAACTCAACGATATACTTACCTTCCGGACTGCTGGGCGGTACAACCATGTATACCGGAAATATAATGGAATATATAGCACTTTAATCGATAACAACGGCGATTACACTGAGACTTTGGCTGATTTTGCTCCTCAGGATTACGATATGTATTCTTTATATTCCCTGGTTGATGCTAGTTTTGACACCGGGGAAATTCATCATGACACCACGTTCGGGTTTTCCGGGTATAGTTATTTGCAAAAAACCAATGCTACTTCAAGAATTTATGTGAATTTAACGGATACCTTTAATGTTGACTCGCCGACCTATATTTCCATGCCGGATCAATTCGCACCCACCGCAGAGAATTCTCATGGCAGTCAAATATATGAATCTTCATTTATGGGAGATCGGATTACGTTTAACCCGCAATGGGCTGCGCTGGTGGGGGTTAATCATGCTCAGTATCATTATAAATCTGAACGCATCGACACTGGTGTCGTTACAAATGATTATGAACAAGCCAAAAATACGCCGAGTGTCGCATTAATCTATAAACCAATTCCGCTCTTATCAACTTATATTTCTTACATGGAAGGAATTTCTGCCGGAGGCACGGCTCCATCCACTGCTGCAAATGCCGGAGAAATGTTGTCGCCCAGTGCGAGCACTCAGTGGGAAACTGGAATTAAAACAACAATTAAGTCGATTGATATTTCATTGGCTTATTTTCATCTCAATAAAATTAATGAATACACCGATCCCGACGACAAAGTGTACAAGCAGGACGGTAGGCAATTACATAAGGGTTGGGAGCTGACAACGAGCGGTAAAGTGACGGAACGGCTGACAATAGTCGGCGGATTAAATTTATTGGATGCAGAAGTTGTTCAAGCCAAGAATAATGTGGCGATAGAAGGCAAGACCCCGATTAATGTTCCGGATAAAGAATTCAGGGTTTATTTAGAGTATGCCGTTCCGGGCATATCGGGACTCATAGTCACTACCGGCGCGAGTTATTACGGCAAGCGTCCGGTGGATGCTAAGAACCTGGCTTTTATTGAACCGGTCACGATTTATGATGCCGGATTGCGTTACCAGACTGCGATCAAGGAACATAAAACAACAGTCAACCTTAACGTTTTAAATATATTCAATCAATACTACTGGGCAGGATACCTTGATGGTTGCGGTTTAATGCAAGGTGATCCCCGGACCATATCTCTATCGGTAAAAATAGGATTGAAATAATTTTTTAAGTATTGCTTCAATCTTGATTTGGAAAGCTGGAATATTCAATGTTCTTCAATTTTGCACAGAAAATTCAATGTAAAACAGTCTTATTTATTTTGGCGCTCGGAATGATTTTGACTATAACTTGTTGTTATTCAAAGGCAAGCGCCGATGCAATCCGATATCGGACGATTACAGATTTGGCGGGCCGCCAAGTGAGGCTGCCGGTAGAAGTCAAAAGAGTAGCTTGCTTGGAGGGTAATTCATACGAACGGGTATTTTTACTGAGCGAGGCCGATAAAATTGCGGTGCGGATCCTGTTCGACGGACCTTGGGCGGAAAGACTCAATCCAAGACTAAAAGATATTTATTGCAGCAGTGCTTATAATGATCCTAATATTGAGGAATTGCTCAGCCGTCAGGTCGACGTGGTCCTTTATTGGGACTATCCGAAGCAGTTGGCGAAATTAGAGGAGTGTCATATTCCGGTGGTGGTCACTCAAAAAACCATGAAAAAAATCCGCAATAGTGAGGAATTGGTGGAATATTTAAAGCAAGAAATGCGGATGTACGGAAAGGTACTGGGGCCGAAAGCTGAAAAAAAGGCCACAGAATGGTGCGCTTATTTTGATCAGAAAACCCGCTGGATTTTGGCACGGACTTCCAAAATACCCGAAAAACAACGACCGAAGGTTTATTATGTAAGAGGGCCTGACGCCCTGACGACTCATGGTGGTAACTCTAATACCTACTGGTTTGTGGAAATGGCTGGGGGTAATTTTATCACCAAGAATATGAAGCAGGGCGGCCAAGTGACCATGGAAGAATTGATACAATGGGACCCGGATGTCGTGTTTATGGGAAGAGTCGGCCAACCTGATTTAATTTTAAAGGATCCCAAGTGGCAACATATTGCGGCGGTAAGAAATAATAGGGTTTATGCCACGCCAAACGGAGTGAGGTCTTGGGATTCGGGTGGTGAAGCTGTCCTCTTCATTGAATATATGGCTCAGAAAATGTATCCGGATTTGTTCAAAGATTTGAATATGACGGATGAAGTAAAGAATTATTATTGGAAATTTTATAAGTACCATCTGAGTGACAATGAAGCTATCCGACTATTACAAGGTTTGGGGCCGGAGGGAAATTAATTTAAAGAAGTTTTCCATCAAAATTAGCTTTCGAAGGAGCATCAATTCATGATTGAACTCTATAAAACGAAATCGGTACGATTGGGCATTATGATCTATTGCTTGTTGGTAATTCTGGCAACTGTGATCTCGGCGGATACACCAACGACCTCTTCACCAAAGGGAGTAGCGACCCAAAATAAAAGCGGGGAAAATCAAGAGCCGGATAGTTCCGGAGACGGCGACGTTTCTTCCGGAAAGGATTCCAAGGAAGAGACAGCTCAAACATCCGATGTGCCTGTGACCGAAGTCGAAGTGCAAGGAGAAAAAGGCGGCAGCGCCCAGGTGGGTCCTTTGGGTGATCAATCATTGCAGGATACCCCCTATTCTATTAATGTGACTTCTAGTGAAGAGATTGAAAATACTCAAGCGGATACCGTAACGGAAGCTCTGAAATACAATCCATCGGTCCAAAGCGCGACGGGATGTAGCCGCGCTGCTGAATATTTTATGATTCGCAGTTTTGAAAGTACAATGAATTCCACAGCCATTGACGGCGCTCATACGAGCATGCTGAACCCTGTAGAAGATAAAGAAAGCATCGAAGTGATGAATGGGCAATGGGCTAAGCGGCTTTTTGTACGGCATTTATGGTCCGGCGGGCGTAATCAATTATGTGTTGAAACGTCCCGCGGCTGTTCCACTGGCTGATGTCACTGTGGGCTACTTTGCGTCTGAA
>DNPP01000047.1:29769-32137 GCA_003501365.1 Bacillota bacterium | reverse complement strand
TCGGTTCTGCCTAGCGAGTGTTGCGACTTCGATCATCATTTTACGTTTAATTTTGGTAACTTCCGATACAACAACGCCCACTGTTTATTCCTCCTTTTAAAATACCTCCATAGATATTTCTTTTCCCAACTCCGATAAGATATTTTCAATGCTTTGCACTGCTTCAAAGCGACTTTTTAATTGCAAAGAACGCATAATTTCTTCATGGGCCGGATTGAATGCTGTTCCCATTAGAAAAACCACCGCATCAGCTTTCAGCAATGCTTTTGTAAGGAGGGTAGCACCGTCGGAACCCTTGTTGATTTGCTTGGTTACTCGATAATCCTCAAGCTTTTCCAAGCATTTATTTAGCGTCAATACCCCTTCGGTAACCAAATCAACACCTTCGATATTGGCAATCGGAGGCACACTCGGATCTTCATATTGCAAACTGGTTTTCAACTTTTTCCCGGTCATCCGGGCAACCAAATTTCCGGAAGCACCTCCGCAAATAATCCGTTGACTGTCACTTCCAAAAAATTTTTGGACAATCGAAGCATCTTGATTTTGATCCCCGGGAGGCCCGGTAAACACCATCGCATGTTTCTTAGGACGGGCTTTGATGACTATCGCCGTTGAATCATCACAAGGTTCACAGAGATAACAACATTCGGCCAATTCCGCTATCTTGTCGGCAATCGTTTCCACCTCTTCTCCAAGTAGCGATCTTGATTTTAAGTTCTCTATCAACCCCGCTTCGCCGAGGCCCAGTTTAAAAATACCGCCGACACCGGCATTAATTACTCCGTCACTGTTCAATAACAGCACATCACCAATCCCAACCTCAAAATAGGCTTCGTTAACATCTTTACCGGCGATATTTCTTTTCCGGCGCTCAATTGGACGCAGGTTGCCGTTGCTTAATACAATAAGTTCCGGGTTGTCATATTCGATCAAATGAGCCCGGCCGTTATCTTGAATTTTCAAGATTGATAAAGTGGCATAGGCCAGGTTCCGCACCTTACAAGTTGGCAACGTATCGGCAATTGTAGCAAAAACCTGTTCCAGCCCAATATTTCTCCGGATCAAGCCGGCCGCTATTTTAGTGGTAAGAATGGACAAAATACTTGCTTTGATTCCACTGCCCAAACCATCCGATAGTATTATCGTGATTGAATCTTTGGTTTTAATGACTTCCGGGGTATCTCCGGTTACTTCTTCACGATATTTAGCTACCCCGGAAATTCCAACATCAAATTTCATCGCCGGTAGCCTCTCCTTCATCCATAATGGCAATCAACTCCAACAATGTAGCCTTGGTTTCAGCGGTACTCTCTCCCAAAAGCCCGGCTACATTTTGCACAACCCGCATCTGTTCCCGGATCACCCGGGATGCCCGGGTCAACGCTTCCTGGCGCATCGTATTATGCTTTTTCTTCCGCTCTTCTTCAGCCGTAATATCCGTAATGATACCGATTACAACTCCGTATTTTAATAAAGGATAAATAATTTGCCGGGTCACCAGCCCGTATTGCTCATAAGGCTTAAGATGATCGACCAGGAAATCTTGATCCGCCCAGACCTTTTCAAAATCGCCGGGATCAATAAAAGCGCTTAGCGGTTCTCCTTTGGGCGCGCTATTTTTACGGTTAAACATTCGGTATGCAGCCGGATTAAATTCTTGGATAATCATCTCTTTATTAACCACAATTACTGCATTAAAAGTGGTATCAATAACCGTGTTTGAAAAAGATTCCGCTTTTTCTTTCATATAGGGAATACACATTTCGGGTTCAGCCATTCCTTGAATGACCGCAATGGCTTTTTCGCGACAGCTTGAATAACCGCAACCGCCACAGTTAGTCTCATCTTCCGGGCCATTTTTCCCGGTAAGCTTTAATACTTCACGGATTTCCGCTTCACTGGGCAGGGTGGCATTTTTAAAAATTGGACTATGTGTTCTCCCAAGTCCGCCTCGGCCAACCGTAAGCGACTCACCCTGCAATCTCATTGTTTGGGAAAAATCAAACAAGCGTTGGCGTCGGGCTTGAATTCCGAGCTTATTACCAATGGCAGGTCCGCCGATACACCCGCCTTTGCAGGCCAGCGCTTCGATAAATCTCGGCTCAATCAGGCCATTTTCCAAATCTTTGAAAGCATCCAGACATTCTTCGAGTCCGGAAACGGAGATAATTTCCGAATCCAATCCATCTTGAATACCCGCTGTCTTAAGAATTCCTTGCTTTAATGGAAAAATCGCCGCCAAGTTTGAGGCACAATCCGGCAGCTCATCCGGAAGAATCTCCGGCTCAATTTCTTTTTGCCTGAGCCATAACGGCAATTCTTCAAACGTCAATACGGCATCAATCGGATTTTCCGAGCTGTTCCA
>DNPP01000047.1:23112-29420 GCA_003501365.1 Bacillota bacterium | reverse complement strand
CCGTGGGCGATCATCGGCGATATTAAACCGGATAAACAGGGAATTAATTTCGGATAATATTTTTCGATTACATTCACCACCACCGGGCAGCAACTGGAAATAATCGTTTTTCTTTGGCCTTCCCGGTAGATCCGACCATACTCTTTAGCGATAACTTCCGCTCCCAAGGCGGTTTCTTCAAAGCTTACCTTCCCTAGTCTTTTCAAGGCCGCCACTAATTTCCACGGAGATGATAAAGAGGTTCCCGCAAGATAGGAAGGCGCCACTGAAAAAACAATCGCATCCCCCGCCGCTAAAAAAGTTTCCAGCTGCGGAAGCCCGGAAACCATACTTTTAGCCTTCTGGGGACATACATCAATACACCGGCCGCATAAAATGCATTTTTCTTTATCCACCCATGCCTGACCGTCATTAAGTCCGATCGCCTTCACCGGACAATAACGGATACATTTATAACAATCCCGGCATTTCGCTTTACTGGTGGTGATAGTGTTCACGGCGTAAATACCTCCAGAATTTTTTGGTGAAAGATTTCTGTAATGTTTTCTTTCGATACTCCGGTCACCATGACATCATCAATCTTAATGACAACCCCTTCAGTGCAACGTTCTTGACAAAAGCATGCCTCCAACTCTATTTTGGCTTCAAGGTAATACTTATCAATCAGATCTTGCAAAATGGAGATGATTTTGCGCGAACCTCTGACATGACATCCACTGCCAATGCAAATCGTTATTATCATGGATTTTTCTCCATTCGTCATAGTATGTTACATAAATCACAAAGATTGTCAAAAAAATAACTAACTTCATCCTTAGAATAACATACCTATTTAACACTGTAAAGATGATTTTAATTAAATTTCCCCCTTGCTTTTTGGCTCATTAATTTGGTATTTCAATCTTCGATCTTTGCAACTTATTCGGACAAAGATTGTTATTTTTTTAACAAAGTTTATAATCGAAACATAAAGGCTTTTCACAAGTATTGAAAAGCAGTCAGTATAGCAATCTATTATAAATTAAAAAATTCAGTGAGGTGGCTCAAATGGCTCGATTTACTCTCCCCCGCGATCTTTACTTTGGGAAAAACGCAATGGCAGAATTGAAAAATCTTAAAGGCCGCAAGCGGGCTATGATAGTTACCGGTGGAACTTCCATGCAAAAATTCGGTTTTTTGGCCCGTTTGGAAGAAATCTTAACCGAAGCCGGCATGCAGGTAAAAACCTATGCCGGTGTTGAACCGGATCCTTCGGTGGAAACAGTTATGGCCGGGGCTAAAGCGATGCAGGAATTTCAACCTGACGTCATCGTATCGATCGGCGGAGGTTCACCAATTGATGCCGCCAAAGCCATGTGGGTATTTTATGAATATCCCGATTTGACTTTTGAAGATATTAAAACTCCTTTTTCAATGCCGGCCTTACGGAAAAAGGCGATTTTTGTGGCCATCCCCTCCACCAGTGGAACCGCCACTGAAGTCACCGCTTTCTCAGTGATTACCGATTACTCGACCAAAATTAAATATCCTTTGGCCGACTTTGAAATTACACCGGATATCGCTATTTTGGACAGCAGTATCCCAATGACGATGCCTCCTAAGCTTGTCGCTCATACCGGTATGGATGCTCTAACTCATGCTATTGAAGCTTATGTGGCTTCCGCCCGCTCTCACTTTTCAAATCCACTGGCAATGGAAGCCATCTCTATGTGCTTTGACTTCCTTATTGATTCCTATAATGGAAACGAAGAAGCCCGCGGTGAAATGCATATCGCCCAATGCTTAGCCGGAATGGCCTTTAGTAACGCGCTCCTTGGGATTACCCATAGTTTAGCCCATAAGATCGGGGCTCAATTTGAAATTCCTCATGGCTGTTGCAACGCGATTTTGTTACCGTATATTATCCGTTACAATTCCAAAAACAGCCTGAAAGAATATGCTCAAATTGCTAAGAGAGTCGGCTTATCCGGCGCTACCGATAAGCAATTGGTTGATTCATTGATTGAGGCAATTTCTGAATACAACCGCAAACTGAATATCGCCGCTACCCTGAAAGAGCAAGGAGTTTCGGAAGAATTATTCAAGAAAACCGTTGACTTTATTGCCGAAAATGCCGCTCTTGATCCCTGCACCGGCAGCAATCCACGGCCCACTACTAAGGTTGAACTGAAAAAGATTTTGGAATGCGCCTATTACGGAAATCCGATTAATTTCTAATCGGAACATAATATAAAAAAAGCGGCTGTCTACGAAACGTTAATCATCCAAACTATCCAATATATAAACCCCTTCCAACTGCTATACTATTTATATATGGGTTTGTTTTTGATGAAGATGTTTTTACGACAGCCCCTTTTTTTCACAAGGAGAACTTCCGCATGTACAAAATAATGACCAAACGTAGATTGAATTCAGTGGTTGTGCTGATTGAAGTTGAGGCGCCTTTTGTCGCCCGTAAATGTGAAGCCGGCCAATTTGTGGTCGTCAGAGCGGACCAAAACGGAGAAAGAATTCCCCTTACCATCGCCGATTACAACCGGACCGAAAACAAAATAACTCTCGTTTATCAAGAGCTGGGTTACTCGACCAAACGGCTCAGCACCAAAAATGTCGGTGATTCTTTGCAGGATGTTGCCGGACCCCTGGGCCTACCCGCGGAATTGGAAAATTGCCATAAAGTTTTAGGTATTGGAGGCGGTGTCGGAGCAGCTCCCCTGTATCCGCAATTAAAAAAATTAGCCGAAAAAGGTACTGAAGTCGATGTTATTTTAGGCGGCCGTACAGCAGAGCTGGTAATTCTGGAAAATGAATTCAGGACGTTCAGCCATGATCTCACTGTGGTAACTGACGACGGCAGCTACGGTATGAAAGGCACCGTAGTGGATGCCCTCTTAAGATTAACCCAAACCAAACCCTATGATCAGGTCATCGCCATCGGGCCTTTGCCGATGATGCGGGCAGTAGTCCTGCAGACTCAAAAATTGAATATCCCCACCATGGTTTCTTTAAACCCGATCATGATTGACGGTACCGGAATGTGCGGCGGTTGCAGGGTTACCGTGGGTGGTAAAACCAAATTTGCCTGTGTCGACGGTCCCGATTTCGACGGTTTTAAAGTTGACTTTGATGAGTGCCTCCGCCGCCAAGCCATGTATAAAAAAGATGAACGACAATATGAGGACCATCATCGCTGTCTCATTGGATTGGAGGAAAAATAACCATGCCAAGTCTACCAAATGACCGCGTCAAAATGCCGGAACAAGACCCGAATGTCCGCAATAAAAACTTTTCTGAAGTTGCTCTGGGTTATAATCCGGAAGCAGCGATTGCCGAAGCCAAACGCTGCTTAAACTGTAAAAATGCTAAATGCGTTTCCGGCTGCCCGGTTAATGTTCCGATACCGGAATTCATTCATAAAATTGCTGGCGGCGATTTTAAAGAAGCCTATGAGACGTTGTTTACGCAAAATGCTTTGCCGGCAATTTGCGGTCGGGTATGCCCCCAGGAAAATCAGTGTGAAGGACAATGTATTAAAGGAATCAAGGGCGAAGCGGTGGCTATCGGCAGATTGGAAAGATTCGCGGCCGATTTCACCATGAATGATCCGGCGCTGAATCGATCAATTCCCCAAAAGCCTCCCGCCAAACCAACCGGTCCTAAAGTCGCGATTGTCGGTTCGGGTCCGGCCGGTCTCACTTGCGCCGGTGAACTAGCCCGCAAAGGTTATGATGTCACTATATTTGAAGCCTTACATGAACCCGGCGGGGTTTTAATGTATGGTATTCCTGAATTTCGTTTGCCCAAAGCCCTCGTTAAAAAGGAAATCGCTAAACTCAATAATTTGGGTGTTGCCATTATCCCCAATGTTATTATCGGCAAATCGATCACTATCGACGAACTCCTTGCCGACGGCTTTAAAGCCGTCTTCATCGGTTCGGGCGCCGGCTTGCCCAAATTTATGGGAATCCCCGGTGAAAACCTCAATGGTGTTTATTCGGCCAATGAATTTTTAACCCGCAGTAATCTAATGAAAGCCTATGATCAAGAGTCCCCGACACCGATTTTTGTCGGCAAAAACGTGGCTGTCATCGGCGGCGGCAATGTGGCTATGGATGCGGCTCGAACGGCCAAAAGGCTTGGAGCGGAAAAATCCTATATCATTTACCGCCGTGGTGAAGCAGAGCTGCCGGCCCGTAAAGAAGAGAGTCATCATGCCAAAGAAGAAGGTATTATTTTTAAATTTCTGAGCTATCCTACTGCAATTATCGGCGAAAATGGTTGGGTTAGCGGTCTGGAATGCATCGACATGGCACTGGGCCCTCCCGATCACAGCGGACGCCGCAGCCCGATTGCCAAAGAAGGTTCCGAACACCTTCTTGCAATGGATACGGTCATTGTCGCCATCGGACAATCGCCCAATCCTTTGATCCGTCAGAGCACACCGGGGATTGCCACTCAAAAATGGGGCGGCATCATCGTTCATGAAGATACCATGGCTACGGATAAGACCGGGGTCTATGCCGGAGGTGATGCCGTATCCGGCGCAGCCACCGTAATTTCAGCCATGGGAGCCGGAAAGAAAGCTGCGGCGGCGATTGAACAATATTTGTCCTAACCTGTCGTTCGCTTTTGATTATTGGAAATTAATTTTAACATGAATCCGGCAAGTAACTTTCAAATTCACTTAAAATGAGAACTTGCCGGATCGAGGTTTAAAGGAAGGTCTTTGAAAGCTAGGCCTTCCTTTAACCTTGAGGAAGTAAAGGATTACTTTATCTTTGCCATCACCGTGGTTTGAAAAAATTGGCTGGCTGTTTCCGGCGACACGCTGTGCCATTCGCCGTCTATGGCAACGGAAACATGATGCCGACATTGTTTCATACAAAAGGAGGCCTGTAAATCGATTTTATCATGTAATGAATATTCTTCAATCAAGTGTTGAAATATATTGATAATATTATAGGACCCTTTTACGTGGCACGAACTTCCGATGCAGATTTGCAACTCCATCATTATTTTTCCTCAACTTTCCGGCCTTGATAATCAACATGAAGCAACTCATGGATTCTTCCCTTAAGTAAACCTTTATACAAACTCATCATCAGGGAGTTTTCTTCTGAACGTTTAACACTGCAAAGTTTATCGGCGGAATAAAGTCCCTTGCCGCGATTTTCCTTCCCTTTTAGAGTGGTGAAAGGCTGACCGGCGCCGCTAATGCAACCGCCGGGACACGCCATAACCTCAACAAAATCATAATGCTTGCCCGCCGTAATCCTTTGGAGCAAATCATCGGCATTTTTAAGACCGCTGACAATCGCAATCTTCAATTCCCTTTCTCCATTACCATAGGGCACAGTTGCTTCCTTAATGCCGTCCATGCCGCGTACCCCACTGAATGCAATGGAACTCAACGTCCCGGGTGTTTTATCCATAGCAATCCGGCGAATCACCGCCTCAGTAACCCCTCCGGTGACACCGAAAATAACCCCCGCGCCCGTCATGCTTCCAAAGGGCATATCCACCGCCTCAGGTTCCAAATCTCCAAAGACAATACCGGCCTCTTTGATCATCCTGATCAGTTCCTGGGTGGTGATCACATAATCAACCATCGGGACTCCATCGATTTTGAATTCATCGCGGGCCGCTTCAAATTTCTTCGCCGTACAGGGCATAACCGCCACATGCACGATTTTCTTGCCGGAAGTCTTAAATTGCTCCTTAATTACAGAACCGAACATTTGCATCGGCGAACGGCAAGTTGAAATATGGGAAAGTAATTCCGGATAATTTTTTTCACAATAATTGATCCACGCCGGGCAACAGGAAGTAAATAAGGGCAAGTTTTCACCTTGATCCAGCCTTTTTTCCAATTCCGCCGCTTCTTCCAGTACCGTCAAATCCGCCCCGGTTGAAGTATCAAAAATACTGTCGAATCCCATTCTCCGGAGGGCTGCTACGATTCTGCCCATGGCATTTTCCTTTTCAGCCAATCCAAATTCTCTATTAACAGCTACCCGCACCGCCGGAGCAATCTGCGCGATCACCTTACTGTTCTGATCATTCAATTCCCGCCAGACCCTGTCTCGGTCGCTTTTAACTACAATAGCTCCGGTCGGGCATACTGCCGAACATTGTCCGCAGCCGATACAATCCGACTCGGCGATAGGCTGAGCAAAAATGGTGCTGATGGACATTTTGGAACCGCGATAGGCGAAATCAATGGCGCCGACATTTTGGACCTCCCAGCACATCCGTACACAATCCCCGCAGAGAATACATTTATTGCGATCACGGGTAATGCACAATGA
>DNPP01000047.1:14186-22757 GCA_003501365.1 Bacillota bacterium | reverse complement strand
TGCAATCGCGGCAATGGTTGGCCAGCAGCAATTCCAGATTCATTTTACGGTGTTTGCGAATCTGTTCGGTATTGGTGCGGATTTCCATCCCATCGCGCGGTGGCGTGGAACAGGCGGTTTCAATGCCGCCCCATTTATTTTCAACAATACACATGCGGCAAGCGCCATATATGGATAGTTCGGAATAATAGCAAAAAGTAGGAAGTTCGATTCCGACCTTGCGGATTAATTCCAATAGGTTCTTTTCACCGTTAATCGCTACGGTTATTCCGTCGATTATCATCGCCGGTTTTCTTTCCATCATTTATCGCTCCTCCTTTATCGCATGAAAGGCGCAAATACTGATACAAGCCTCACATTTTATGCACTTTTCATTATCAATTTTAAAGGGCGCTTTGATTTTACCGGAAATAGCCCCTACCGGACATGCCCTGGTGCATTTTGAACAGCCCTTGCAAAGTAACGGATCAATTCCAATCCGTTTCAATTTTTGACAGCTCCCGGCAGGACATCTTTTCTCATAAATATGCGCTTCATACTCGTCGCGAAAGCTCTTTATCGTGCCGACTACCGGCAATGCCGCCGTTTTTCCCAACCCACACAGGGCAGTCGCTGTAATGGTATCCGCCAGATCCAGTAACAGTTCAATATCACCGTCGCGGCCCTGGCCGGCGACAATCCGCTCCAAAATCTCCAACATTCGTTTAGTGCCTTCGCGGCAGGGCACGCATTTTCCACAGGATTCTTTTTGGGTAAAATTCATAAAAAAGCGGGCCACTTCCACCATACACGTGTTGCTATCCATGACTACCAAACCGCCGGAGCCGATCATCGCCCCGACTTTTTTCAAGGAATCGAAATCCAGCGGCAAATCCAAGTGTTCTTTAGTAAGACAGCCGCCGGACGGACCTCCGATTTGGACTGCCTTAAACTCTGTTTCACCGCGCATACCGCCCCCCACGTCGAAAATGACTTCCCGCAATGTCGTTCCCATGGGTACTTCGATTAACCCGGTATTCTCAATATTTCCGGTGAGTGCGAAAGCTTTTGTGCCGGGACTGTTTTCCGGGCCCATACTTTTATACCAAGCTGCGCCCTTTAAAAGAATCCCGGGGACATTAGCAAAGGTCTCCACGTTATTCAGTACGGTCGGCTTTCCAAATAAGCCCTGTTCAACGGTACGAGGCGGTTTAACCCGGGGCATTCCCCTTTTGCCTTCGATCGAAGCCGTTAAAGCGCTTCCTTCACCGCACACGAAGGCCCCAGCGCCCCGGTTGATCTGGATTTGAAAATTGAATCCCGAACCCAAAATATTTTCACCGAGAATCCCAAATTTAGTTGCCTCGGCGATTGCATTTTTGAGCCTGCCGACTGCCATTGGATATTCGGCCCGTACATAGATATACCCCTCGGATGCTCCACAGGCTATGCCGGCAATCATCATCCCTTCCAACATCCGATGGGGATCCCCTTCCATGATGCTCCTATCCATAAAAGCGCCGGGATCGCCTTCATCACCGTTACAGACAATATACTTTGGGCCTTCCCTTTGGCGCCTAACCTGGACCCATTTTTTGCCGGTCGGAAATCCCCCACCTCCTCTGCCGCGCAAATTCGAGTCGCTAATTACGTTGATGATTGACTCAGCATCCACTTCAAACAAAGCTTTTTCCAGGGCTACATATCCTCCGATACCCAAATATTCTTCCAATGATGTGGCATCAATATGGCCGCAATGTTCCAAAACCACCCGAGTTTGTTTTTTATAGAAAGGGATATCCTTTTGCTTGGGATATATCCGGCCGCTTTTTTGGTAGGCCAGTCGTTCAATTAATTGCCCTTCCACAACCGTCTTCTGGACGATTTCTTGGCAATCGTCCAGCTGTACTTTGGTGTACAGGTAGCCTTGCGGTTCAATACGAACCAGGGGACCCATTTCACAAAAACCATGGCAACCGCTTTTCTTGAGGCCTATTGCTTTTTGATCAGATTCTTCCGCAAGTTCCACCGAATAAGAGATTCCTTTTTCAGCCATTAACTTTTGCAATTGGTCGTAAATCTCCAAGGAACCGCCGGCTACACAACCAGTTCCCGCACAAATTAGTATTCTGCCTTTTTCCGCAGCGATAGACTTTTGACAGCTTTCACGAAGCTGAATCAAATCGGTTCTACACTTCAACACGTTGTAAATCTCCCTTCAATTGCTCCAAAAGTTCCACCGCCTTATTGGGCGTCATTGCCGGGTAAACTTTATCGTTTACGGTTAGCACCGGCGCCAATCCACATGCTCCCAGACATGATACTGTTTCAATCGTAAAAAATAAATCATCGCTGGTTTTTTTTTGTTCCGAAAGGCCGAGTTCATTTCGTAACCGATTTAAAATTGGAATTGATTTTCTTACATGACAGGCCGTTCCGTCACAAACCTTGATAACGAACTTACCCTTGGGTTCCAGTGAAAGATTTTCATAAAATGTCGCTACACTATATATTTGGGCTTTACTAACCTTCAATCGTTTCGATAAATACCCAAAACATTCTTTGGGTAAGTAATGATAATGTTCTTGAATATCCTGCAGGATGGCTATAACTGCCCGCGACTGACCGCCATAGCCGTCAATGATTTGGTCAATCAATGCATAATCAAATGTTACACTCATCCAATCATCCCCTATCGCAAATATTAAGCGCCAAACAATATATAATTTTTAGCGATTCGTTTCTTATCCGGCGTTTTATTTTTATCCACCGGCTGGTACTGCCGTATTTTATTATATACTTTGTTAAATAAATGACAATCTTTGTTATTTTATTTTGCAATTTTTCAGGAATGAAATGCTCAATTAAGCTGCTAAAAAGCCACCCGGAAATTACAAAATCCAACGCTGCGCAGCGAAACTACCTATTCAATCCCCATCCGCTGTTTGAACTCTTTCAAATAAGTGCGGCTAACCGGGACTTCATCATGTTCATAAAAATGCATCACTAAATTGTAAGTATGATTAAACCAGGGAATGACTTCTTTGATATAGTTCTGGTTTACCAAAAAGCTCTTATGAGTACGGAAAAAACGATATTTCTCAAGCCTTTGTTTGAAGCTGGTTAACGTGTCCATACTGGAATATTCTCCATCTTTGGTTTTGATGGCGGTTTTACGATCGGTTGTGTAACAATAAACAATTTGTTCGGGTCGTAGAACTACAAATCGGTCGGTTTCCCAAACACTGACAATTTCCGGCAGCGATTCGGCCTTTTTCTTCAGTAAGCGAAAAATAGGTTTTAACAACCTTCCCTGTTCAAACGGCCTTACAATATAATCGTTTATTTCCATGTCAAAGGCTGCTCCGGCCTGATCGAGGCCACCAGCGACCCAAACGATCCCAATGGATTCGGAGTAGGCTTTGATCTTACCAGTAATTTCGTGAAGCGGAAGCTGATTACTTTTTAAATCAATCTCGATAAAAACCAATTCCGGAACGGTACTGAGCATTTTTCTTTCATATTCTTCAATACTGGAAATTTGGCAATCAATTTTCATTTTCAGGTTATCTTTCAAGTATTGATTGCAATCCCGGACCTCTTCAGTTTCAAAATTGATAAATAGTATTTTCAGCTCCACGAGTTAGCCCCCGTTTCTAATAAAAACAACTCAAAATCCCCGCCAGGGAGTAAAAGACTCCCCTATATTACAGGAACTTTGAGTTGGTCAGACTAGCAAAACACCCCACTTAATTATCTTTTAAATTTATCGAATCGGCTTCGTTTATAACTTTCCATACGCTTCCCGATAAATGGCTTCGATCTCCGAAACTAGCGGCATTCTTGGATTGGTACCGGTGGTTTGGTCATTGAATGCAATATCGGACATTTCCCGCAATTCTTTCTCAAATGCCTTCGGATTGACTCCCGATTCGGCCAAGGTCAGCGGAATATTAACCTGCTTCATTAGGTCTTTGACGGCATTTACTAAACTATTCACAGCTTCCTGAGTGGTTGAGGCAGGTAACCCCAACATTTTCGCAATTGCGGCGTACCTTTCACCGGCCATGGGGTATTCATACTGCGGGAAAGCCGCAAATTTGGTCGGCGGTTGGGCATTATATTGAATTACATAAGGCAACAATATTGCATTGGCCCGGCCATGAGGAATGTGAAATTTTCCGCCCAAGATATGGGCCATACCATGGTTAACTCCTAAGAAAGCATTGGTAAAAGCCATTCCGGCAATACAGGAAGCGTTGTGCATTTTTTCTCGGGCGACTTTATCATGGCCGTCCTTATAAGCCCTCGGTAAATATTCAAACACCAGTTTAACCGCTTTTTCGGCCAGTGCATCGGTATAGTCCGAGGCCATCACTGAAACATAAGCCTCCAGTGCATGAGTCAATACATCCATTCCAGTATCTGCCGTGACGGACTGAGGAACCGAGAGCACCAATTCCGGATCGATAATCGCAATATCCGGAGTTAGCTCGTAATCAGCCAACGGGTATTTTATATTTTTCTTTTTATCGGTGATAACCGCAAATGCCGTCACTTCGGAACCGGTGCCGGAAGTGGTGGGAATTGCCACAAAGGTAGCCTTTTTACCCAGATCCGGAAACTTAAAGGCCCGTTTACGGATATCGGCAAATTTCAAGCGCAGGGAATCAAACTCGGTCTCCGGATGTTCATAAAAAAGCCACATGCCTTTAGCGGCGTCAATAGCCGAACCGCCTCCCAGAGCGATGATCAGATCCGGTTGATAACTATTAAGTTCTTTTACCCCACTCATAACGGTATCCACCGATGGATCCGGCTCTACATCCGAAAAAATCCGGTAATCAATCCCCACCTTTTCCAATTGATAAGTAACCTTGTCGGCAAAATTCAGTTTCACCATATAGGGATCGGTGACGATAAAAGCTTTCTTCCCTTTAATTTTACTTAAGTACTGTAATGAGCCGTACTCAAAATAAATCTTGGGCGGAACCTTAAACCATTTCATCCGGTCACGACGCATAGCCACCCGTTTGATATTAAGCAAGTTATGAACGCTGACATTATCCGTGGTTGAATTATGCCCCATCGAACCGCAGCCCAGCGTCAGCGAAGGCGTATTCGTATTATATAAATCTCCGATAGCCCCATGGGAAGAGGGGGAATTAATCAGCAAACGGCCCGTGCGCAGACGAGTTGCAAATTCATCAATCACGGCCTCATTTTCCGAATGGAGCACTGCCGAATGTCCGAGACCGCCAAATTCCGTAATTTGCTCACAGCGTTTAATCCCTTCACGATAATCTTCAACCACATAGAAAGCTAAAATGGGACTAAGCTTTTCCCGGGAAAGTGGATATTCCGGTCCGACTCCTTCTAACTCGGCTATCAGTATTTTGGTATGCTCCGGCACTTTGATCCCTGCCATTTCGGCAATTTTATTCGCCGGCTGACCGACCACCATGGCATTCATACTATCATGGGTGGAGTCGATCGCCACTTTGGCCAAACGGCCGACTTCATCCCCTTGCAGGAAGTAACAACCATATTCCGTCATCAGCTTTTTCACTGTGTCGGCAATCTCCCTATCGACAACCACCGATTGCTCGGAAGCACAAATTGTACCGTTATCAAACGTTTTGCTCAAAATTAAATCAGTCACAGCCCGTTTGATATTGGCAGTTTTCTCGATATAACAGGGAACATTGCCCGGACCTACGCCTAAAGCCGGTTTACCGCAAGAATAAGCCGCCTGTACCATATTGGTGCCTCCAGTTGCTAAGACGATACTAATGCCAGGATGATTCATCAAAAGATTCGTTGCTTCAATCGAAGGCTTCTCGATCCAGCCTATGCAATTCTCCGGTGCGCCTGCGGCTACAGCCGCTTCCAGCATCACTTTAGCTGCTGCAATACTTGATTTAATCGCCTTGGGATGAAAACTAAAAATAATCGGATTGCGGGTTTTAACGCTAATCAAGCTTTTAAACATTGTAGTCGATGTCGGATTGGTTACCGGAGTCACCCCGGCAATAATCCCGATGGGTTCAGCCAGCTTCATATAGCCCTCTTCCACGTTTTCCTCAATGATACCGACCGTCTTCTCGTTCTTAATATTATGATAAACTTCTTCGGTAGAAAAAAGATTCTTGGTGATTTTATCTTCATAAACCCCCATCCCTGTTTCATCTACCGCTTGTCTGGCGAGTTCCATATGCTTATCAATACCGGCCAGGGCCATTGCTTTTACAATCAGATCAATCTTTTGCTGGTCATAACTCATAAATTTTTCCCGAGCCACCATGGCCCGCTGTACCAGTTCATCTACCTGTTGGTTAGTCTTTACTTTTAAATCCGGATTTTCCTGTTTACCCAATTCCTTTTTCTCCATCGTTCTGGCCTCCATTTTCTTGATTTTCGTAACTCTTTGATTTACATTTATATGATAACATCATCAAACTTTCAATAATATGTACCTGCTCGACCGTGATATGCGATGGTACTTTAATTTTGAGAGGAGCGAAATTCCATACGCCTTGGATACCGCCATTTACCAAAAGATCTACCACTTCTTGGGCCCCGGGTATTGAAGTGGTGATTATACCAATCTTGGTAGGGTTTTGCTGAAGGTATTCCGAAAGGAGGCCAATGGGATTTACAATCAATCCATTGATATTATTGCCGATGATTGCCGGATTATTGTCGAAAACCGCCTTTATTATAAAATACTGAGCTTGAAAACCCGGATAATTCATTAAAGCACGCCCCAGATTGCCGCCTCCAATCAACACCATCGTTGTTTCATAAGCCAAACCCAAAATTTGATTGATTTGATATAATAATTCGGTTACGCGGTAACCATACCCTTGTAATCCAAAAGAACCATACCAGTTAAGATCCTTCCGAATCTGAGAGGCATTGATGCCCATTTTTGCTGCCAGCTCAAAAGAGGAAATTTTCTCAGTTTCTTCCTTGGCCAGTTCTGAAAGATAACGTTGATAGACCGGCAGCCTTTCAATAATTGTCTTCGGAATTGTTAATGGTATCGCCCTGTTGCCCGTTGCAACAGGCATTATGCCTCATCCCCTTCTCTAAAATCAAACTAATCTATTATGTTATTTTTTTAACAATGTTTGTTAAAAAAATAACTTTCGCTTGCTTTTATTGTAACCTAAATTCCTTCGCTTGTAAAGAGTATTTGTGAAAAATTTCTCAAAGTGTACCAAAATATTAACCGTATATCGATGGCGGTCGTTAACGGTTTTCGTTACCCATAAATAATGTAACCACTAATCTCCAGTCGGACTTTTGTTTAATGAAAGCCATCTGATGATTTCCCGGCAAACAAATGGCATAATGTTGCGAGTCCCGCCGCCAAGTCCTCGTTACGGACGACTACATCCTCCGGGACACGGATGTCAACCGGGGCAAAATTCCAAATAGCCTTGACACCGGATTTTATCAAGGTATCGGCCACCGATTGCGCCCATTCATCGGGCACCGTAATAATACCGATTTTAATATGCAGACGCCCGACGATATGTTCCAATTCATCGACGGCAAATATTTCCTTACCGTTTATTTTAGTTGCAATGACTCCCGGATCGGAATCAAATAACCCCACAATTTTTAGTCCATACCGCTCAAAACCGGGATAATCAATAATCGCCCTTCCTAAGCGGCCTATACCGATTATAACGGCTTCATTGACATTCTTTAATCCCAAGACCTCTCCCAGCTTAGAATGAAGTTCTTCTACGCTATATCCGACTCCGGGAGTACCGATGGCTTCAAACATCATTAAGTCCCGACGAATTTGGACCGCATTGATTTGAACACCCTTGGCGATTTCCTCCGATGAAATGAATTGTAAGCCCTTATCAAGACAAGTGCTGACAAAACGATAGTAATGCGGCAATCGCTTAAGGGTAAATTTAGTAACCTTAATTACCGGATCTTTCAATGGGTTCATCCCCTTATGCATATAACGACAAAATCAAAAATAAAAACAAGACTCAGGAGCCTGATTGATAGAATACGTTGCTTCATAGGTGTCAATATTGCTTTAAAGAGAGCAACTTCAAGCTTCGACCCACGGCAATGCTTTCTAATAACCCGTAACCCCTGAATCCTGTTTTCGATAATAACTTGGCGCTTAAACCTCGGTCCGGCAAGTACATTGCAATTTTTCAGAAAAAGCGCAGAAAAATTGGCCGGATCGGGTTTTCGACAGAATCCGGCAAGCGGCACGTTGTTTAATTAGAGCGCTTTTGAAAGTTCCTTGCCGAATTCATGTTCCAACTATTGCATAGATTTTCGTCTATTATTTCACCTTATCCAGGACCTTCTTTTTGAAGATACCGGCGACTTTATCGGAGGTTACTCCCTCGATAATCTCTTCATTTATCCGGATCGAAGGGCTTTGAGAACAACCTTCCAGACAAAATGTGGCATGAAGATTAACTTTATCCTTGATCCCGGCCTTGTCAGCCTGACTCGTAAATTCTTTGAGAGTATCGTATGAACCGTTCAGATAACAACAAGTCCCGACACAAACCGCAATATCCATTTTATTCGCCTGTTCACTCTTGA
>DNPP01000047.1:4529-13863 GCA_003501365.1 Bacillota bacterium | reverse complement strand
CCTCACTATTCGGCTTTTTAAGCCATTTGTCATAGAACTTGGCTACCACTGGATTATCTTGCGATTTACGCAACTGGGAAAGTTTATCGGCATTATAAATCCCTTTGGCCCGGGCTTTCTTAATATCGGTAGTCGCCGCAATAGGCTGACCGGCGCCGCCAATACAACCGCCGGGGCAGGCCATTACTTCAATCAAGTCATACTTTGCAGCTCCGGACTTAATTTGCTCGATCAGTTTCTTGGTGTTAGCCAAGCCATGAACAACGGCTACTTTAATTTCTTTGCCTTTTAGGGTTACACTATATTCCTTTAGGCCTTTAAATCCGCGCACCGCTTCAAAGTTTACCTGTTCCAGCTCTTCGCCGGTAATGGCTTCATAGGCAGCCCGCAGGGATGCTTCAGCCACACCGCCGCTGGCCCCGAAGATAACCCCGGCGCCGGTTCCAAAACCAAATGGAGTATCAAAGGCTTCCGTTTCAATACTATCAAAGACCAGACCGGACTCACGGATCATCTGAGCCAACTCTTGGGTGGTCAGCACCAAATCTACATCAGGAACACCGTCTTTGCTAAATTCGGGGCGAGTTCGCTCAAATTTCTTGGCGGTACACGGCATGATCGAGACCACAAAAATATCTTTAGCCTCTTTACCAAGCTCTTTGGCCCAATAACGTTTAACCATCGATCCGAACATTTGTTGCGGAGAACGGCAAGACGACAGGTTATTCAATAAGCCCGGTTCATTATGTTCGGCATATTTTACCCATGCCGGACAACAGGAGGTAAATTGCGGCAACCGTTCACCTTTGGCAAAACGGTCCAGAAACTCGGTGGCTTCCTCCATGATGGTCAAATCAGCGGCAATGGTCGTATCAAAGACTTTATCAAAGCCCAAGCGTTTAACGGCGGCTACCATTTTGCCGGTAACGATTTCTCCGGCCGGTAAACCGAACTCTTCACCCAAGGCCACCCTGACTGCCGGAGCTATTTGTACCACAACCAGCTTATCTTTTTGATTGATGGCATCCCAAGCCTTGTTGATTTCCGATTTCACCGTAAGAGCGCCGGTAGGGCAAACTGCGCTGCACTGCCCGCAATTGACGCACTCGACGTCGCACATCGATTTGCCGAAAGCCGGTGAAACTTGAACTTTGGAACCGCGGTTGACAAAGTCTAAAATGCCGATGCCTTGAACCTCGGAGCACATCCGGACGCAATCGCCGCAGAGGATGCACTTATTGGGATCTCTGACAATCGATGTCCCGGCATTATCAATCGGTAGTTTGACATCGCGTTCGCCAAAACGGACCTTGCGGACTCCGTATCGGTTTGCTAATTCCTGTAATTTGCAATGCCCGTTCTTCTCACAGGTAGTGCAATCGCGGTCATGATTGGCCAATAACAATTCCAGCACCGTACGGCGAATCCGCTGTACCTTTGGGCTATTGGTGAAAATCTTCATACCCGGAGTCGGAGGGGTCGAGCATGAAGCCATGATGCCCCGGCCTTCTTGTTCGACCACGCACATCCGGCAGGCGCCGTATATGCTAAGCTCGGAATTGTAACAAAATGTCGGGATATCGATACCGGTCCGCCGGATCAGTTCTAACAGAGTTTTGGCGCCATCAATCTCTACGACTTGATTATCGATGATTACTGTGTTGTCCATATCCTTACCCCTCCTTGATCGCCTTAAATGGGCAGGCTTTGATACAAGCGCCGCATTTAATGCATTTTTCGGTATTGATTACAAACGGTTTCTTAATCTCCCCGCTGATAGCCTGTACTGGACAGGTTTTGCTGCATTTACTGCATCCCTTGCAAATTAACGGGTCAATACTATATCCGGCAAACGCTTTACATTCCTTGGTCGGACATCTCTTATCCCGTACATGAGCGATATATTCATCCTTGAAATATTTTAGCATTGATAAAACCGGATTTGGCGCGGTTTTACCCAAACCGCACAATGAAGCGTCCTTGATCACTGCGGCCAAATCTTCAAGGGTTTCGATATCTTCCATTTTCCCTTCCGCATTGACCGCACGTTCCAAAATCTCCAATAAACGTTTGGTCCCTTCACGGCAGGGTACACATTTGCCACAAGATTCGTTCTGGATAAAGTTCATGAAGAAACGGGCCATCTCGACCATACAGTTGTCTTCATCCATGACCACCAAACCGCCGGAACCCACCATCGCACCAATTGAACTGAGTGAATCAAAATCGAGTTTCAAGTCCAAATGCTGCTCCGTTAGATATCCGCCGGACGGCCCACCGATTTGGACTGCTTTAAATTTCTTACCATTACGAATCCCGCCGCCAATCTTGAAAACAACGTCTCGTAAGGTAACTCCCAGCGGTACTTCGATAAGCCCGGTATTGGCAACTTTGCCGGTTAAAGCAAAGGTTTTGGTACCCGGACTTTTTTCGTTTCCAAAGCTTGTAAACCAAGCGGCTCCCTTGACAATAATCGGAGCTACATTAGCATACGTCTCTACATTATTAATGAGGGTTGGTTTGCCCCATAACCCCGCATTAGCCGGAAACGGCGGCTTCGGACGCGGCATACCGCGTTGACCTTCAATCGAAGCCATCAAAGCAGTTTCTTCGCCGCAAACGAATGCTCCGGCGCCTTCTTTAATATGAAGATCAAAATTAAAGCCTGTTCCTAAGATGTTCTGACCTAAAAGCCCGTTTTTACGGGCTGATTCGGCCGCCAGTTTCAAACGGTGCACTGCTAAGGGATACTCGGCCCGCACATAAATATATCCTTCATCGGCCCCGACTGCAAATGCAGCGATAGCCATCCCTTCAATCACCTTAAACGGATCCCCTTCCATAACGCTACGATCCATAAAGGCCCCGGGATCTCCCTCATCACCGTTACAAATTACATATTTCTTACTACCCGATGCGATACGTGTCAAATCCCATTTCCGGCCGGTCGGAAAACCTCCGCCGCCTCGACCGCGAAGACCGGACCGAATGATTTCCTGGCAAACTTCTTCCGGTTTCATCTCCGTAAGTACCTTAGCTAAAGCGGCGTAACCATCTTTGGAAATATATTCCCGAATTTCTTCCGGATCGATACCGCCACAATGCTCCAGGGTGTTACGCTTTTGATACTTATAAAACGGGATGCTCATTTCTTCAGCAAAAGCCTCGCCCGTAGCGGGATCGTGATATAACAATCGTGTTACAGGTCCTTTTCCCGAAGTTAATGCTTCAATAATTTCCGGTACGTCTTCTTCTGTCACTTTAGTGTAAAGCACGCCCGAAGGTTCGATTCGAACCAGCGGACCCTTCTCGCAGAACCCATGACAACCGCTGGTAACAACCGTGGTACCTGAACAACCGTCTTCCAACATCATCTCTACCGATACATAATCGCCTTTCACTTCCACCGCTTTTTTCAAGGCCTCATAGATCTTGAGAGAGCCGTTGGCGACGCACCCGGTACCTGCACAAATCAAAATGCGGGTCTTTTCTAATTCATACCCTTTGCACCATTTAGCGCGCAGAGTTTCCAGTTTCGATTTGGAATCTATCATTACTTAACACCTTCTTCCTCTAAAATCTTGTCGATGATTATATTAATTGCATCCGCAGTCATCTGACCATATATCTTGTCGTTAATCATGACCACCGGAGCCAAACCGCAGGCGCCCAAACAAGAAACCGTTTCCAACGTAAACCTCATATCCGAAGTGGTCTGTTTGTCGCTGGCAAGACCAATCCGCTTACGGAGTGCATTCTTAACCGGCTCGGATCCGCGGACGTGACAGGCGGTACCGTCACAAACTCTAATGACATATTTCCCTTTGGCCTCCAGTGAGAATTGAGCGTAAAAAGTTGCCACCCCATATACGGTAGCCGGAGACAAATTCATTACAGTCGCAATATAAGTCAATATCTCTTCGGGTAAGTAGCGATATTCAGCCTGCACTTCCTGAAGGATAGGGATTAGCGCTGATTGTAATTTGCCGTGACGTGAGATAATCTCATTGACTTTGTCAAATTTGCGCCGCGGGATCATGACATCCCCTTCGGTTTTTGATGCTTCTGCTGTTGCCATAGTTAAATTCCCCTTCCGTTTTCTAAAAATCAACCCTTGAAACTAGTAACCCCCAATTTATCAAAACAGCCGTAATCAGGAGATCGCGACTGATATATCCTTAATATTACAAAGCAAGCTAAAGATACTGCACCGTTACCTGTTTTCCGAGACTGGATAATACGTTGGAGATTTCATCCACCGCTTTGATCTTCATTCCCAAACTAAGCGGCAGATCCGGATTTTGATGGGCCGGGTTGATAGCCCTGCCGACGATAAAATTGATCTCATCGCCTTCCAGCAATATTTTGGCTAAATCTACCGCACCATTATCTTTTGCCGGAACCTGCTCCGGAAAATGGGCAACTCTCAGATATTCTAAGGTCTTATTCAAAGTGATAATTCCTTCGGTTACCAGGTCGATTCCAGGTAAATTGCCGGTTGGTGGTACCTCAGGGTCCAATTTATTGATATCGACCATAATTTCTTTTTGAAGGTAACGGGCCACAATCGTGCCGGTTGTACCCCCGCAGACCACTTTCTTGCCCGTCTCAGCCTGCAATTTTTCCATCAATACCCGGTCATCATCTTTGGCCCTGGGTGGTCCTACTGCAACCGTAACTGTCCTGGGATTTCTGATTTGAAGCACCATGACCGTGGCATCATCGCCGGGTCTCCCCGCGTATAGTTCCTCGCTCACCGTAAGTAGCACGCGCGACATGCTTTTGGCATTAACCACCGGTTTAGCCATTCTCTGCAAATATTCGGCAACATTCTCCCATTGCCAACCAAGGTTCAGCACCCCTCCGATTCCCGCATGAACAACCCCATCGGAAACCGCCACCAATATATCACCCGGAGAAGCCTGAAAACGGGTTTCTTTAATTTTTTTACCGAGGACCTCAATTTCACGAAAACTTACCGTTGATATTTGTCCACCATGAATGAAAAATACTGAAGGGTTATCAAATTCAATGATATAAACTTCACCATTTTCTTTAGCATGAATTATCGTAAATGTTGAATAGGCCAGCAATCTTTTTTGGCAGATCGGCAAGGTATTACCGATGGTATCCACCACTTCCTCCAAACTGGCTCCTTTTTCAAGCATGGTGACGATAATCTTGGCAGTCATCTTCGAAAGAATATTGGCCTTAACTCCGCTGCCTAAACCATCAGCCAGTACCGCCACGACCGCATCAGCCGTCTTAGCAACCTCAACATTGTCACCGCATAATTCTTCACCAAATTTAGGGAGACTAGACCAACCCGTATCAATAAACATTATAAATCAATCCCCCTTGCGTCCCTCGCTTTTGATCAAATTCATCAATTTGGTCAGCTGCACTTTAGTTTCTGCGGTAGTCTCACCTAAAAGTCCGGCAATTTCTTGAGCTACCTTCATCTGCTTGTTAATAACTTCCTGGGCTTTTTCCAGAGTTTCATCGGTAACCCGGGATAGTTGCTCCCGTTGCTCTTTCTCTTTGGTTATATCAGCGAAGATTCCAATTAAAACATCATCTTTCGCCACATAAAAGATGGCTTGCCAAGCAACCATATTGTAATCGGGAAAGCTCACTTCACCGGTAACCAACTTTTTAGTGTGGAACGCTTCTTCAAAGTCTCTCGGATCCATGATCGCCGAAATCGGGTCTCCAGTTGCCAGGTCGTGCGCTGCCAAAAAAATTTTTTCGGCCGCCGGATTTAACTCCAAGATCCTTAAATTACTATCCAGTACTATAATTGCATTAGGCGTCATCTGGCAGATCACGTTGGCCTTTGATTCAGCCCGGGCCCGCATATAAGGAATGCACATATCGACCTCAGCCATGCCTGCAGCGACAGCCATCGCTTTATCCCGACAAGAGTTATAACCGCATGCCCCGCAGTTAAGCTCATCTTCAGGGGTTATTTTGCCGGTGCGAGATAAGATCTCCCGGATCTTATCCTCCGATGGTTTTGGGTGGGCAATACTCCGGGAAGAATAGCGGCTGGTTAGATCCAGACCCGAATATTTATCAACGGCTTTGTCTTCTGAATTGTCATCAAACGCCGGTTGTTCTTCTGCATAATGAATCACACTATAGCGCCGGGCAAACTCAATCATAATATCGGTACTCTCCGGCCCGGCAACACAACCGCCATTACAAGCCAATAATTCAATTAGTTGCAATGAGTCTTTAACTTCTTCAAATTTATCTAAAAAGTCAATAACTTCTTCTAATCCATCAATAGTGACAATATCCTTGGCCAGCATATCTGTATTTAAGGCGGCAGATTTGGCTAGGCCACCCGGTAACGGGAAAGTACGTGAATTTAACCGGCAAGGACTATCAAATGCCATAGTTTTACAATTGCCAATCTCAATATCCTTCCGGTGCAGCATGCTCATGAGTTCCCCAAATGTCAAGACCGCATCGACAGCCAAGGCGTTCTCATTTCCTTTAATTTCACCTTTTTTAGCGATACAAGGGCCCACAAAAACCACTTTTGTGTCAGTCCCATACCTATTTTTAAGAATTTTGCCGTGAGCCACCATCGGGGAAACGATGGGCGCCAGATATAAAAGTAAATCGGGATAATAAATCTCCAATAAATTTACAATAGCAGGACAGCAGCTGGTAATCACCGGCTGTCGCCCGGAAGCCACCAGTTTGCGGTGCTCTTCAGCAACCGCCGTCGCACCTTCCGCAGTCTCTCCCACATAATCAAAGCCCATTTGTTTTAGGGCTCCAACCATCTGACCCGGCTTATCAAAATTAAATGCGCCGGTAAACGAAGGCGCCAGACTGACGGCAACTTTAACCTTGGCCCGTAAAAAACCTTCAACCAATTCAATACTGTCTTCAACTTTCTTAGCATTTTGAGGACAAACTCTAACACAGCGGCCATCGGCTATGCATCGGTCCTCAACTACCTCGGCATGACCATTAATAACCCTGATTGCTTTCATCGGGCAACTGCGCACACACTTATAGCAATCGCGGCAACTGGCTTGTACGGTTGAGATAAGTCTCATTTTCCCACCCCACACTCTAAAAAATTATAGCTTTGAGCAGAAAAATATTAAGCCTGTAAAAAATGCTCATGAAAAAATCCGGCAGTTTTATCTTTGTTTAAAGAAGTAAAAATTTGGCCATCAACTAAAATGCTGACTCCGTCTTGACATTCTCCCAAACAAAAACAAGCCTTCAGTTCAATCTGTTCTTCCATTGAGTTCTCAGCAATCAAGCGCTTAAACTCCTTGATGACATCATAAGCGCCTTTTAAATGGCACGAACTTCCGACGCAAATAGATATCGAGTGCATGAAACGGCTCCTTTGTGAATTTTTTCACAAAATGCACTAAACAACTCGTGAAAATAGTTACAAAGTATTCTTAAAAAAAAGGAATCGCAGAGCATCCTAATATTGCAACTTTTTTCACAATTAAAATATACCACCGTAAGCTCAAATTTTCAATAGCAGTTAACCAAATTTTAATTTTTAAAGCACCGATAATACTTACTAAAAAAGTTAATTTCATCATAATCAATAAAAAGGGTCCCTTTGACTTTAGAAATGAACTGTCTAACCTTGCCATCTGACAGCGACGAAAAACGTAACCAAAAATCAAGCAAGGAGCTGTCGCAATTTGCTTCTACGACAGCCCCTTCCCATTAGTTTCCCGGTCCTCGGTTCCCGAATTTCAATTGTGTATGGCCATTCTTTGCCGGCTTGTTCGCAATTCCTTAATAATCAACTTTCATTGTACTAGCGTGGCCCGCTCTCCCATAACCCGTACAAACTCCAAAAGTTCTTCTTTAGTTAAGCCTATCATTCCGGGATTGGCTGAATAAAAATAAATCTGATCGTTCGCTTTGGAATAAAACACAACCCAGTCCGTAATCGTCGCAATTGCCACTACATCTTTCGGCACTCCGGTATCCAAAGTCCAGTCCATCATAAACACCCCTTTGAAATTAGTGTCTAATTCCGGTGACCAAATTCATTAAATTCCGAAAACAGTTCCGCCCTCCCTAAAAAGAATAACCGGTTTCCCTGCTTCTAACTGAAGAGCATTTCTGGCAAACCGGTTACTTTACTTCTTTACTATTTTTCGTAAACTATTTACATTATTCGCTTCAAAACCTAAAAGCCCTGCCAAAAATAAACTTTTAATAAATTTCCTTATCAAAGCAGCTGATCCCCCATAATGGCGGGGGCCATTATCCTCCGAATTGGCTGTTTTCATTTTAGAAATAATTGCTATAATCAAATTTAGTCGATTTCCATTTAGGAGAATAACCCATGCAAAAGCTGCCCCATCAAAATGATTCCGATATACGGCTGAAGTCCTTTATCAAAGGATTTATGGTTGCCCTCCCTTTAGGAGTCAGTGTATTTATATACGGAATAGTTTTTGGAGTCCTATCGCAAAAAGCAGGACTTTCTTCCTTTGAAACCCTAGGTATGTCGTGTCTTATATTCGCCGGCGCCTCCCAAATTACCGCCGTCCAAATGATCAGTCAAGGCGGTACTCTTTTCACTATCATTATTACCGTATTCATCATTAATTTGCGCCATTTTTTGATGGCCGCTTCTTTAACGCCTTATCTCAAAAAGGAGCCGACCGGATTAAAATTAACCGGCGCTTATTTTTTAACCGATGAAAGTTTTGCGATAACTTATTCCCATTTTCAGGCCAATAAACCTTCTGCCTTTTTTTTCCTGGGTTCCGGCCTCAATATATACTTATTTTGGTGTGCGGCCACAATTACCGGTTTTTTGTTCGGACATCTGCTGCCGGATCAGTTAAAATATGTTCTGGATTTCGCCTTTGCCGCCGCTTTTATCGGGATGCTGATCCCGCTAATTCAAGATTTTCCTACTATCACAGCTGTATTTGTTTCAGCAGCCATTTCAATATGGGGTTATCGCAACCTGCCCGGCAAATGGTATATTATCATTGCCGTTCTAATCGCCAGTCTCTTTGGATATCTGGTTGATCAACTCCAAGAATATTTGCTACCCCCAAAAGAACGGAGTGACATCCCATGAATTCTCAAACCTTCTTGATAATATTTGGAGCAGCCCTGGCGACATATAGCACTCGATTTCCTCTATTGCTTTATTCCGGGCCTAAACATATCCCGGCCTGGCTGGGAAAATGCTTGAGTTTTATTGCGCCCACGGTCTTAACCGCGTTAATTATTCCGACTATCTTTCTCCCACAAGGAAAGTTAAATGTGACCCCGACCAATGACTATTTGATTGGGGCTGGAATATCCATTGTCA
>DNPP01000047.1:0-4130 GCA_003501365.1 Bacillota bacterium | reverse complement strand
GCCAAGATATTAAGCATTCAGTTGTTCTGCGCTGCAAACCCTAATTCGGTTATATAAATGCAAAAATTTTTAAAAGCAGCAGGGTTAATAATCTCAGCAAAGAATTTCTTTATTTAAAATGGAGTCAGCTTTACATTGCATTCGCTAATTTCAATTTATTTAAAAGTGAGGTGTTTGCTATGAAACCAGCCTTATTGGTGATAGACGTTCAAAACGATTTCTGCCCCGGCGGAGCTTTGGCGGTTAAAGACGGTGATAAAATTGTACCGCTGATCAATAAACTGATACCTCTGTTTGAAACGATAGTCTATAGCCGGGATTGGCATCCCCAAAACCATATCAGTTTTGCCAATCCGCCTCAATTTACCGATCAATCCTGGCCGGTACATTGTGTCGCCAATACCCGGGGTGCGGATTTCCATCCCGATTTGCTCTTTACGTTAAATTCGGTGCTTATTGAAAAGGGCACCAATCCAAACGAAGATGCCTATAGCGCTTTCCAGGGGACTTCGTTATCCCAAATTCTACATAAACTCGGGGTGGATACAGTTTTTACGACCGGATTGGCCACCGATTATTGTGTCAAGGCAACTGCGCTGGATGCGCTGGCAGATGGCTTTCAAGTCTATTTACTGCAAGATGCCTGCAAGGGTGTTGACAACCCGTCCGGAACCGTAGTAAACGCTATAAATGAAATGTCTCACGCCGGAGTGAAAATAATCAATGCCGGAGAGGTGGAGACGGTCCTATGAATCATGATACCGCAACAAATTGGGCTGAACGTAAAGATAATGTACTGCTAACCGATTTTTATGAATTGACTATGTTTAATGGTTTCTGGAAATATCAGCGCCATGAGCAACGGGCTTGCTTTGAATATTTCTTCCGTTTGCTGCCGCCCCACAATGGTTTTGCACTTTTTGCCGGTCTTGAGCAAGTCCTGGATTATTTAAGAAATTTCAAATTTAGCCCCGGCGATTTGGAATACTTGCAACAAATTGGTTTTGAAACCAAATTTCTGGACTACCTGAAAAATTTGCAGCTGAATATTGACTTATGGACCGTACCCGAGGGAACCGTAATTTTCCCAAATGAGCCTATCCTGCGAATCGAAGGTCCATTAGGAGTTCTTCAACTTTTGGAGACCTTCATTTTAAATGCTCTGAATTATCCCACTTTGGTGGCAACAAAATCCGCCCGGGTCTGTTATGCCGCCCAGGGCGACCCGGTCATGGAATTTGGATTAAGAAGAGCCCAGGGACCCGATGGCGGTTTATCCGGTTCCCGGGCAGCAGTGATTGGCGGTTGTGTCGGAACTTCTAATGTATTAGCAGGCAAGTTATATGGTATGCGGACCTTGGGAACGCACGCTCATAGCTGGGTAATGAGTTTTGACAGCGAGTTGGAGGCTTTCCGAGCCTATGCTGCCGCCTTTCCTGATAATATCACTCTACTGGTGGATACTTACGACCCTCTGCGCAGTGGTATTCCGAATGCAGTCAAAGTCTTCAGTGAGCTGCGGGCTGCCGGAGAATCTCACGATGGATCGATTCGTCTGGATTCCGGCGATTTAGCCAAATTATCCAAAGAAGCGTGGCGCCTTTTTCAAGAAGCTGGTTTCAAAAATCCAACCATTGTGGCATCCAATGAACTGGATGAAGATCTGATAGCCGAGCTCAAACGGCAGGGAGCCAAAATCAATTCTTGGGGAGTTGGTACCCATTTGGTGACCGCCAGCAACTGCCCGTCTTTGGGAGGAGTATATAAACTTGTGGCTATTTTCGGCAAAAACGGTTGGGAGCCTAGAATCAAGATCTCTGGAAATAGCGCCAAAATCACGGATCCCGGCCGCAAGAGAATTATTCGTTATTATAACGCTGAAGAACGGCCGCTTGCCGATGTGCTATATCTGGAAGGCGAGACCATTCAAAGCGGCAAGATTAAAACTTATGAACGGGATAGCCTTATTAAAGAAATTGTGTTTAAAGCCGACCATTACCAAGAACTAACCCTTAAAACGGTTGAAGATGGTAAGATCGCGGCAAACTCCATTTCCGTTCAAGAAATACGCGCTCAAGCGCTTAAAAATTTAGCCCAACTTCCGGATGAATACCGCCGTTTGCGCTATCCCCAAACCTATGATGTATTGCTTTCACCGCAGGCAGCCCAGACTAAGCAGGCCATGCTTGAAGCGGCAAATTTCTACCGTACCGAAACCGCGGCAGGGAAAGACGAAGTCTGACGATTGAAGATTCTAATTGAGCTGTCCTATATAGCAGGAATCAATCATCCCACAGCATTTTAAAAATGAGGCAGTCGCTATTTCCTTCAAATAGCGACTGCCTCATCTATTTTAATCAAAAGTTCTTTCATTCATCGGTCAACTAATTGTCTTGTATTGATAAATAATTGAGATTCAAAGCAAATTCATAAGTTCCATCGGACTTTCAATTAGCGCTTTCGCTCCTGCCGTTCTCAACTCTTCCTCGGTCCGAAATCCCCACAAAACGCCCACTGGATACATACCGGCTCCATTTGCGGTCAGCATATCGGTATTGGTATCACCTAAATAAAGAAACTGTTCCGGTAAAATATTTAAATCGGCGGCAATCTTAATTGCCATAGTAGGATCGGGCTTCTTGGGAACGCCGGGTCTAGCCCCAACTACCGTTTTAAAACGCCAATGCGGTAATAATTTGCTTACTACAGCGCAAGTCAAGTCATCAGGCTTATTGGAAAGCACCGCTAGTTTAATATCCCGTCCCACCAGACTCTCGAGTAACTCCGGAATCCCTTTGTACGGACGAGACTTATCCGCCCAATGTTTGCCATATTCTTCTTTCATTGCAATTGCGCATTGGGTTACTTCAGTTTCGGATGTCCCGGGGGGTAAAACCCGGCGGGCTAACGTCTCCATCCCGTCACCCACAAAGTACTGATAATCTTTGACTTCATGAGTAGGATAACCTAATCCGGTCAATACGCGATTCATCGAATTGGCCAAATCATCCAAGGTGTTTAATAGTGTGCCATCCAAATCAAAAAGTGCCGCGCGATATTTCATGGATACAATCACTCCAACTCGTGAAAAATTGAGAATATCCTCTCCAATATTACCAATACAACTAAAAACCGTTTTTAATAATTTATTGAGAATTTCTCTATCACGCGGCTTGTCCCTGTTACAAACTGATTAATATCCGTTAACAAATCCAGCCGTTTGATGTGAAGGCGAAAATTTCGACTCTCACTTGAAATATATTACGCAGCCTATCAGTTTACCTTTTTTTGTACATCAACTCCAAAGTATAATTCTTGCCATCCCAAGTAGATTTTAATTGCGGCCAAACTCGCTGCAGTCCTTCCAATTCAACCCAGAAAACTCCATCCCGGGGTTCACCCACCAGCTTCATTTCATTACATATGGCTGCTTTAGAAACACAATCCCAATCAAATTTAGCGTTCAACTGAGCGGCGATAGTCTTTATATTCATGAGCAGTCGGTGATCCGAACTCCAACTCGCCGCGTCACTGAGTTCCATACCATTTAATAATACTTTCAACCGGATGATACGTAGGGTATTGGCCTGGGGATCCCAGAAGTATTGGCTATTCCCTCCTGGCAGATCTGTAGTATCCAGCTTGACAAAACCGGAGAACAATTCATCCGCTCGAAGAGTTTTAAAATTTACCGTCAATACCTCCAGACATTTTTGAGACAGATAAACTTGTTGTTGCCAATAAAAGCCGTCGATATCGAGCGATTCTCCCTCAATTTTGATAACGCGCGGTATTTCCACCCTGAGAGGCTTTTTGGCCTGAAGTAAATTACCAAGTGCCTGCCAATGAGGCTCATATATCCACCCCAAACTTTGTATCACCTTTGCGCTCTCAAGCTCAGGATTACTCCATTGATAAATATCGGGGTAAACTTCCAGCCAAGCAGTATTATTATTGAGATCAATACCGCCACGAACTGTTTGGTAGACGATCTGCACCGGTGTGCCAACCGGGACCAATGAAAAAAGTTTTTGGATATCTTTATTATGAAGTCGAAAACATCCTAATGAAGCTGATGTGCCAATCGACCATTCCGCACTATTACCATGAATCCCGTAGCCTTCTATGCT
>DNPP01000326.1:5277-6698 GCA_003501365.1 Bacillota bacterium | reverse complement strand
TTTGGTTTGCCGGAAGAGGAATATGGGGAACTCCGGCAGAAGATCGACACCGTGGTTCACACAGCTGCTTTGGTTAAACATTATGGCGATTCGCAAGAGTTCCAACGAATAAATATTCTGGGCGTCCAAAATATCCTACAGTTTAGCAAGAATAAATCGTTGTTTCACATATCTACCACCAGTATCGCCGGAGATTATGCCAAGCAGGGGCAGGAAAATTTATATTTTAACGAAGACAGCCTGGATATCGGCCAGAATCTCGGTGGAAATTGTTATGTGGAAAGTAAATTTGAAGCTGAAAAAATAATTTCCCGGCATATTCAGGATGGTTTCAAGGCAACAATCATCAGGGTAGGTAACCTCACCGGCAGACAGACGGATGGAGTTTTTCAAATCAACATCCGGGATAATAAATTTTACCAAATACTCAAATCTATCATTGAGATTTCGAAGATTCCAAAATCGTGGGCTAAAAAAGATCTTGAGTTTACTCCGGTGGATTTGTGCAGCAGGGCGATAGTAAAACTTCTTCAGGTAGAGGAAAGTAGCGGTAAAACATTTCATTTGCTGAATCACAATTTCATTAAAATAAACAATGTAACAAAAATACTGCTTGAAATGGGTTATAAAGTCGATATTGTTAGCGATAATAGTTTTTACAAGTATCTTCAGGACCGGTTATCACACATAAATAATTTTGATACTCTACTAGGCCTGGTACCTGATTTACAAAAGGGTAAGTTGAACTATAATACTTCCGCCGTTACGGTCGATTTCCGGTTTACGATTGCCGCCTTACGACAATTGGATTTTGAGTGGGCTCCAATTGATGAGGCTTATATCAAGAAAGTTTTTGCCTATATGCGATTAGTGGGATTTGTTAAGAAATTGCCGCAAGAATTACTGAATTAAATATACGGATGGGAGGCCAATATGGACAGGCATATTCGAATTTTGATTATTGAAGATGAATCATCGTGGCAGAATTTAATTACACATCAATTGAATTTAGATCCGGAATTCTTGGTGGTCGGTATTGCCGAAAGAGTTGAGCAAGCAATTCAATTGGGTAAAATTCTGGAATATGAATTTGCCATTATTGATTTACAACTGGACCGAACCGCTGAAGATGGTTTTATTGTGTATAACGCTTTAAAAAAAGAACGGGATTTTCAGGCGATCTTTTTAACCAACAATGAAAATCCCAATACAATGTATGATGCTTTTTTACAGGGGGGTTATTCTTATATCCCCAAAACCTATTTAAATGTACTGCCGCAAACCATCCGATATTTTTATGAAAATCCGGTACCCAATCTGATGATGAAAACCATTCAAGACCGGGCTAAAGAATTTCGCCTCGGGGATCTTACCAGCACTGAAAAAAATGTTTTTAGTTTGCTGAACCAAGGATTTAAACC
>DNPP01000326.1:0-4903 GCA_003501365.1 Bacillota bacterium | reverse complement strand
CTTTTTCCAAATTAATTGGCAGAAATCAGCAGCCATAATTAAATGGCTGCTGATTTTCATTTTCCAGGCATTCTTATGGATGAGGTGTTTATTTCTGGTATGGATACTTTATTATGTTAGGTAATTCTTATACCTAATTTAAGCCGGTGATATAAAATTTGGTATTATTTTTGATTATTAACAACGAGTAATAAATCAGTTATAATTAGGTCAATGACATAAATGTAAAATTATTACACGAATTGATAAAAATCAATTATGGTGGTGAATGAACGATGCACATGACAGAAATCAATATTTCACAATCAGATGGTATCTATGAATTATCAAAGATTATCCAGGAATTAAAAATTTTAAAGGATTTGACTCTCGATGAAATTTTACGGAGAGATTATGAGATTTATATTCGGGACATTCAACGTTTTTTAAAAAAATCTTCCCGAAAGGTTATATCATCGGAAGATATCCAAATTTATATTGATGATTACCAAGAAGTAATTCAAAGGGCAAAAGCTGAAGAAATGGAATAAGATAACGAGAGCGGTGAATTATTGTTTATTAATGTTATAAAGCTTGTTTGGTTGATGAGCTGCGCCAAGCGTATCGCTTCGAAGCTCGGCCTTGATAAAATATAAAGGCCTTTGTTTTATTTCATCAAAGATTCTGGCGACGTACTCGCCAATGATGCCGAAAAAGATGAACTGGATGCCGATAAAGAAAAAAACTCCAGCGCCAAGTGTGGCCCAGCCCGGTATCGCTTCATTTGTAAAAATTTTTACATATAAAATATGCAATGTTAGAATAAAACTGGTTAATGCAGTGAGTAAACCGACATAAAGCGAAAGACGCAAAGGAAAATTGGAAAAGGAAGTGATGCCGTCTAAGGCAAAATACCACATTTTTTTAAGAGAAAATTTTGATTGGCCAGCCAAGCGCTTTGGCGCCACAAATTCAATTGTGGCTTGTTTGTAACCGATTAACCCCATTAATCCCCTGATAAACCTAGTTCTCTCCCTAAACTTCCGAAAACTTTCAACCACTTTGCGATCCATTAAACGGAAATCCGACATACCCTCCTTGATCTCTACCTGGGAAACGGCATTAATAATTTTATAAAATATATTGGAGGTAAATCTTTTAAACCATGATACGCCGATGGTATTGAGGCGGATGGTTTGAACGATCTCAAAGCCTGCTTCCCACTTGGCAATTAATTCGGGTAACATTGCAGGGGGGTGTTGCATATCGCCATCCATAGTAATCACTGCATCACCATCGGCGTGATCCAAGCCGCAGGTTAAAGCAAATTGGTGGCCAAAATTTTTAGACAGAATAAAAGCCCGCACCTTTGGATTAGCGTTAGTTATCCGATCTAAAATCATGGGGGTGGCATCGGTGGAGCCGTCATCCACAAATAACAGTTCATAATCATAGGGTAAAAGTTTGAGCGATTTAAACATTTCTTGATAAAAAGCATCAATAACCTTTTCCTCATTGAAAACCGGGACAACAATCGAAATTCGTTGTTTCATGGTTTCCTCCTCCCGATAACTATTGGATTTTGGCTAATAAATAATCTTGGGACGTTTTTTTAATGATGCGCCAGTGATAAATAGGATAACTGTGCAAGAATTCGGGATAACTGCCTTTTAACAAAACAACTAAAACTCGAACGTTACTGTTTCGTTGGTTCTCAATATCTGCCATTGTGATGGTGGGCATTACACGTTTGCTGGCCCAACTTAATTTAGGCGACCCTGAATTGGTTGTGCGATCTTGATTGGTTAAATCAAAGATTTTCTTGCCGGAATAAAATACCGCCGATGTCGGATATTCTCCGTAAGAGATGAGTAAATCACCGGGCCGATAAGCATCTTTTATGGCGAATGCAAGTTCTTTGGCCGATTTGAATTGGGATAATGGCAGCAATATATTTTTTGTCACCAAACCATTAAACAATAAGGTAGTGGCCAGCAGCATAATAAATAATCTTTGAGTATCTCCTTTATATATTAAATAGAAGCAGCAACCATAGCCTAATATTATAACCGACAAAAGCAACAGCAAATTTCCCAACGGATAATCAATATGATGGGAGGTGAATTGAACTACCCCCAATAGGCAAAGGCTAAATAACGTGATGTAAACCAATGACCAGCAAAGACTAGCAGCCGAAGCCGATCCTTGAGTCGCCGCTTTTTGGTTGGTGACCCAAAACTTTGCCGTTAATAATGCAAGGGGAAAGAGAATCGGAAAAGTATAGGTAATATACTTGGTTGCAATCAACTGAAAGAAAAGAAAAACAATGGCTATCCAAAGGATTAGAAATTTGGTTTCGGGATCAGGGTTTTTCCAGGTTTTTGTGGTTGACCACCAGTTTTTGATAGTTTGCGGTAAAAAAGCAATCCACGGGAAAAAGCCCAGTAATAAAATGGTAAAATAGTAATAAAAGACATTATCGCGGGGGTGTTCCGCGACAGTAGCCCGCAGATAATTGTGAACTCCGAAAAAATTCATCAGAAAATCCCGACCGTGTTTAAGATACATCATATAATACCAGGGTATTGCAGTGACTAAAAAAAGAATGATACCCGGCAATAGGCGCATGTTTTTTAATTCGGACCAATTTTTCGACCACCCTAAAAAGAGCAGTATAATTAAGCCTGGAAGCAGGAAGCCAATAGGACCTTTGGTTAAGGTAGCGAAACCGCAAAAAAGGTAGAATAGATAATAATAATTTTTTTGTTTTGCCTCTCCGCGATAAGCCAAGAAAAAGCAAGCAAGAGCCCCGTTAAAAAAGAAAAATAGTGTCATATCGGTAATGACCATTTTGGCAATGCCCCAAAATTCAAAACAGGTAGCTAAAATCAAGCCGCTAATCAGTCCCATTGAATTGGCAGGAGATAATTTTTTACTAAACCAGAACATCAGTAAAATTGAAAGTATTCCCATTAGGGCAGGGAAGAAGCGAGCGGCAAACTCGCTAAACCCAAATAGTTTAAAAGCGGCCGCCGTTTGCCAATAAAAGAAGATCGGCTTGTCATACCAATACTTGCCGTAGATTTGGGGTGACAGCCAATTGCTTGAAAGCGTCATTTCTTTGGCGGTTAGAGCATAATTGGACTCCACCGTATCGGTGATGCATAAATAGCTATTAAAAGCAAAAAACAGATAGAAGCTGACTAGCAGCAATAAAAATAAAATTTTAGGGTAATTTTTCATTATTTTCGGTAACAGCTCCTAACAAACCGAAAGTAAGTTCCGTTACATCATGAGATCTTGATAATTGATTAACTGGACATTCAATTGTTGGACCAGATCCCGTAATTTGACAGAGGTTAAAGCAGTTAACTCTTCCGTCCAATTGTAACCCCAGGCAAATTTTGCTTCCAAAGCCTGATTATTGGTTCCGGGGTGAGTCATGATTTCGGAAATTCCCGAAGGCAATTGCCGGATAATGGTTGTTAAACGGTTTTCGTTTAAGTGTCCGCCCCAGAGCATTCCATAAAAATGGTTAGGCGTAATTAAGTGCTTTTTATGAAAATTAAATTTTGACATAGCACTGATCCCGGTGAGCATGTCACGCGCGAATGAGCGGCTGAGGGAAGGCAAGGTCTCACCGAAAAATATATTTTCAGCAGGTAAGCGAACTTTGTGAATATCGAATTCGGTGGCGAGGGTAACCACAATATTGTTGATACCCGGAAAAATGTGTAAATGTTGATGACTATCTAAATGAGTGATCTTGATACCTTGATTTTTGACATATAAAATCTGTTTTGCCCACTCCGCATAAATCTCTGCCGGCTTGATTTTCCCTCGTAAAAAGTGGCTGAAAAATTGATGATAATCAGCCATAAAGTCGCCGTCCTTGTTTAGCAGCGATGGTATTTCCGCAACAGGACTCAGCGGATGGCCGTTTACCAAAGTTAAATGAACCCCCACTCCAAGTCCGGGGTTTTCCTTTAGGGCCTCCACTCCGGAGAGAAAGGCTTCCCCATTGGCTAAAATTGATGTACTGGTGACAATTCCTTCAGAGTAAGCGCGGATAATTCCTCGATTGATATTTTCATTCAACCCGTAATCGTCTGCATTGACAATAAGATATTTCATTGACTAGTCACCTGGTATATTCAAAAATTTAATATCAGTATAACCAAGAAATCTGAAAATAGCATGAAAAGGTAAGTGGGAGAGTGATATTCTTTATTAATGATTTTAATAAAGCAGCCCAGATTTGGGCTGCTTTGGCAGACGAAACAGTTCAATTTAAACAGTCAGCGGCATTTTCCCCTGGAATGCCAAGGCAAGTCGGTCTTCAACCTCACGCCAGTTGACAATATTCCACCAAGATTTTATGTAATCAGGGCGCCGGTATTGATAATCCAGGTAATAAGCATGCTCCCACAGATCGATGACTACTATCGGAATGTTACCCCATTGGGTCAAGTTTTGATGTTTTTCCGCATTGAGTAACTCCAACCGGTTCCAGGCCGGCTGCCAGACCAGCATTGCCCAGCCGGAGGCTTCAACATTGATCGCGGCTTGGGTAAACTGTTCCTGAAATGCTGAAATGCTGCCAAAATAGCTATTTATCAACTGTTGTGTTAAGGAACCGGGCTGTCCTCCACTACCAATGGGAGACATGACAGTCCAATAAATACTATGCAAGATATGACCGGAACCATGAAAAGCCAATTCCCGTTCCCAGTGCTTTATTAGAGCAAAATCTCTTTTTTGACGGGCTTCCACTAATTTATGTTCGGCTTTGTTTAGTCCTTCGACATAGGATTTATGATGGTTATCATGGTGAAACCTGAGGGTGGCGGCACTGATTACCGGTTCCAGCGCATTATAGGGATAAGGCAGGGGAGGCAATTGGTGTCCGCCGGGCGCTACCATT
>DNPP01000477.1 GCA_003501365.1 Bacillota bacterium | reverse complement strand
CCATGATCGGCTGTCCCAAACTGGATGATATCGACTATTCCGATAAACTGACCGCCATCCTGGAGCAACATGAAATTAAAAGTGTCACTATTTTGCGAATGGAGGTCCCTTGCTGCGGCGGTATCGTTCATGCTTTTAAAAACACTTTGCAAAACAGCGGTAAAATGATTCCGTGGAATGTGGTAACGATTTCAACCGAGGGAAATATTGTTGAGGAGTAGCTATAACGAAATAAATGAAACCGGCACGGGAAGATATCAGTACTTGCGAAGGTTGTTCCAAGATTTTTGGGACAACCTTTTTAATTTGGAATATATTTGAATGATTCTGCTTTGTTAATTTCTAGGAAACTTGTCCCAATTCAAACCAGTGAGTATTTTGGTCAAAAATCATGTTAATCTGAGATATTTCGTAAATATTCGCCAAAGAAAATCTGGACACCCCAAATGTTGGGTTATATAATATAAAAAGATACTATATCTAGTACTGGAAGGATGCCTTTGTTTTGTCCATTTTGTGGCTTTTTTGACAGCAAAGTCGTGGATTCGCGTTCATCCGACGAGGCCAATGCCATTCGGAGACGCCGGGAATGCCTTGCCTGTCAGAAACGTTTTACAACCTATGAGCGGATTGAAGAGATTCCACTGGTGCTGATTAAGAAAGACGGCAGCCGGGAACCTTTTGATCGCCAAAAAGTGATGAGCGGTCTTTTAAAGGCATGCGAAAAAAGGCCGGTTCCCTATGCCAGACTGGAAGAGCTTGCTGATGCCGTTGAACGTGAGCTGCGTAACCGGATGGAACAAGAAGTCAAGAGCTCCGAGGTTGGGGAATTGGTAATGGAAGGGCTTAAAGCAATTGATGAAGTGGCTTATGTACGTTTTGCCTCAGTCTATCGGCAGTTTAAAGATAGACAGGACTGGATGCGGGAATTGCAGAATTTAGAGAAAAAAACACAGGGGGACGAGGATTAATGGCAAAAAATTCTGTAGATATTGATAAACAAGGGACAGCTGAAGCTTCGAATGTTATCAATCTGCTTAACCGCAACTCAGATAAAATGTTTCGGTCGATTCGCAAACGGGATGGCCGGATCGTGGAGTTTAACAACAACAAGATTGCAGCGGCGATCTTCAAGGCCGCCAAAGCAGTAGGTGGTGCCGATCAGCAATTGGCGGATGAGTTGGCGGAGATTGTTAATCAATACTTACATAAACAATTGGGGTCCGGTATCCCTTCGGTGGAAGAAGTGCAGGATGCAGTCGAGAAGGTCTTGATAGAGACCGGACATGCCAAGACAGCCAAGGCCTATATCATTTACAGAGACCGTCGGACTAGACTGCGGGAGTCCAAATCCGAACTGATGGATCTGGTGCAGGATATCCTGGTTGAGACCAACCGGGAGAATGCCAATGTCAGTAACTCGCCTTCCGCTAAAATGTTACAAATCGCTTCGGCAGCCAGCAAACGTTATTATTTATCGCGGTTGCTCCCGGATGAAATGGCTCAGGCTCATATTGACGGCGATTATCATATTCATGATCTGGATTTTTATGCTAAGACCTTAACCTGTGTTCAAATACCTTTGGGTCAATTATTGGAAACGGGATTTAATAATGGTCATGGGTTTATCAGACCCCCCAAGCGGCCGTCTTCCGCTACCGCGCTTGCGGCCATTATTTTGCAGAGTTCCCAGAACGACATGCATGGTGGCCAGTCGTTTGCCTTTTTCGATCGGGATATGGCCAAATTTGTGGCTGGAGCATCGGATGATGAAGTTTTTCAATCGATGGAGGCCTTGATCTATAATCTAAATTCCATGCACAGTCGGGCCGGCGCCCAGGTGCCGTTTAGCAGTATCAATCTGGGTTGTGACACCACGGCCAACGGACGGCTGGTGACCAAAAATTTGTTGTTGGCTTATGAGAAAGGTTTGGGACATGGCGAGACCCCTATCTTTCCAAATATTATTTTTAAGCTCAAAAAGGGGATCAACTTTGAAACAGGGGATCCTAATTATGACCTGTTTCAGTTAGCCATCCGGGTCTCCGCCCAACGGCTCAATCCTACTTTCTCATTTATGGACTCCAGTTTTAACCGGGAATACGGCGCCGAGGTTGCCTATATGGGCTGCCGGACCCGGGTAATCGCTGATCGTCACGGCGAACCAATCTCAGACGGGAGGGGTAATCTTTCTTTTACCACTATCAATCTTCCGCGCATCGCTATTAATTCAAACGGCGATATTGAGGTTTTCTATCAGGAGTTGGAGCGAGTAATGACTTTGGCGGCTAGACAGTTATATCACCGCTATCGAGTGCAAGCCCATTTAAAAGTTAAAGATATGCCTTTTTTAATGGGACAAGGGTTGTATCTGGGTTCCAACCTACTAAAACCGGATGATGTCATTGCGCCGGTTATTAAACACGGTACCTTGTCGATTGGATTTATCGGCTTGGCGGAGGCTTTGACCAGTTTAACCGGTCAGCATCATGGCGAAGATGCTTCTTCCCAACGGCTTGGTTTGGAGATTGTAAATTATATGAGAAAACTGGCTGACGGATTTGCCGATGAATACGACCTTAATTATACCTTGCTCGCCACACCGGCCGAGGGCCTTTCCGGACGTTTTGTCAATATTGATCGGAAACGCTTCGGGGTGATCAGTGGGGTAACCGATCG
>DNPP01000043.1 GCA_003501365.1 Bacillota bacterium | reverse complement strand
ACCATTAATCAATTAATTCTCGATTTGCAAAAAAACCTAGGGATTACTTCAATCGTAGTAACTCATGATATCGTCAGCACGCTAAAGGTAGCCGACCGGATCGGCTTATTATATCAAGGGAAGCTGGCGGAGGTAAGAGACCGCTCCGAAATTGCCGCAGCCCAGCATCCACTGATGCGTGAGTTTTTTAAGAATTATCGCTTATAAGTTCATGGAGGGGATTTTTTTGATAAATTTAGCCAACTCCGAAACCAAAGTTGGTCTCTTTACAATTTTCGCCTTACTGGCAATTATATCGCTATTTTTGTGGCTTAGCGGGACGCAAATCTTTCAAAGAGGGACCAATATCGAAGTGGTATTTGAGCATATTGAGGGTTTAAAACCGGGTGCTACGGTCCAATTTGCCGGAGTCGATATCGGTAGAGTTTCCCGTATCTATTTAGACGGATTCCACGTGATAGTCGTGATGCGGATTAAGTCAGGAGTGACCCTTCCTCATCCGGCCAAAGTATTAATCGCCAGTTCCAGTATTATCGGGGATAAATTTTTAGAAATTATCCCTGCCAAACCAAGTGAAAGACTGCCGGCAGGCAACCGTTTACTGGGTGTCAATCCGGTGACCATGGAGCAATTTTATGCTACCGCCTTTGACGTATTAGATTCTTTACGCACTGTCGCCGAATCATTGAAGGCCTTTGTAACCGACCCGGAGGTCACTGCTTCGTTGAGAAATACCGTTAGCCGGCTCGACACTATCACCGCCGCTCTCAGCGATATAACCGGCCAATTGCGGCAAATCGATATGGTACAGCTTTTTGATCGGATTAGCCATATTGCCGTCATGCTCGAAAAGATAGTCGAAACCAATGATTCCCAATTGAATGAATTTGTTTCAAATATTACAAAAATATCGGTCCAATTAGCGGAAACCACAACCACCGCCAACCGCTTTTTAAAGGAAATCGACGCTAATGGTCAAACAGCGGCTGATTTAAAACAGACCATCGCCAATGCCGAAAAAGTTACGGCTGATCTGGATAAATTTACTACTATCCTCGCCGATAAACAAGGGAATATCGAGCAGTTGCTTGACGATGCCCATGAGACCATGCAAGCCATCAAAGCCGCAGCTGATAGTATAAATAAAGCGCTCGGCCAATTAACATCCAATGATCAGGATTTATCCCAGGTCAAACAGACCATTTCCAAGGCCGGCCAGGCTATGGTTACAGTCAATAAATACATGACAGCTTTTGAACAGTTATCATTAAAAAACAGTATCGGGGCCAATTATCAAAGCAACTCCAGCTTGATAATGGACTATAAACTTGATTTACATGTAGACCCCCAAAACTCGATCGTTATCGGCTGGGATGATATTGGCCGACAAAATGCCGCTTCTTTACAGTGGGCCTTTAAATCACCCAATTATATAAGCCGGGTTGGTATCTATAAAAACCAATTTGGTTTGGGGTTGGATGTACCGGTTTCATCGCGCTTTTCACTGGGTATGAATGCCTGGGATGTCCATTCACCCAATCTGGGATTGGATACCAATTGGGCTGTTAATCCTTCTTGGTCCCTCTCAGTGGGCGGCGATTCCAATCTTGACACCAAGGAAAACAATTGGAATTTTGAGCTATGGCGCAATTTTTAATGGCTTTATCTATTTACCCATAGCTACTAACTAATTACCATCATCCTGAAGCACCGTAAAAGAACCGGCGACCAGTGCCGGACCAGCCTCACCCAAGTCTTCAAAACCACGGATCACCACTCCGGCCAGGTTTAATTTAATAATTTTACTAAAAAGCTCCCATAAATCTTCTTCATCTTGGTAAATCAGGCAATGGCGCACATTATGTTTTAGATAATAAAATTTGCTGACGATAGCAGCACCCGATTGAACGGGCTGATTATATTGAGCCCGAATCAATCGGGCTACTTTGAAAGGTAGTTTTTCCCATTGATTCTGCTCGATATCCCAATCCCAGCCGGCAATCTCAGCGACCAGCAGTGTTTTCCCGGCTAAACCCATTTTCGTCAGCCGTCTTAAATCTTTTACCATCTGCACTGCCGATACTTCAAATGCCAAAGGAGTGCTTAGATCGTAAACCGGTTCCAACAGGATGTTCTTGGTCAAGCTACCGAATAAAGGAAGGTTTAGCCAAAAAAGCTGATTCTCAAGTTTGCGATTGGCTACCAAAAACGGTAGCACCAAAAGCTTAATATTGGGAAGTGTTAGCTCCCAACATAAAAATTTTAAAAATTCTCTCCAATGGATTAACTTATTCGCAGGCGCTTGCCTCAAATCGAGTCCATATTTACCGACTTGGATATCGCCAATTTCATGAACCAGTTTCCTCCAGCTCTTTTTAGCTCCCAGGACTTTAGTCCAAACCTCTTTTTCAGCGCTGATTAAATGACATATATTAAGGTTAGCGCCATGAACACCTAAATATTCAAGTCTCCCATCCGCTCCGATGCGATAATCGGAACTAAGCATACCGGTCAATGAAAACGGCAGCGGTATACCATCCGGCATATCCCAGCCGTAGAATGATTTTTCATATAGGAGCATTTTCATCCCCGGGTAAATTTTAAGCTGCGGATTACCTTGCCCGGGAATCCGCTGCCAAGCTGTTTTGTTTACTGTAAATCGCTTGGAGATATTATCCAGCGCTTCGTTTTTCTTAACTGTGTATATGATCCGCCCTTTTTTAGCAATATCGTGATTCAGGATATTGAACACTTGCCGGCCCGCCACCCCATCTATTTTGAGGTGAAAGGTTTGTTGAAACAGTGCTACTGCTTCTCCGGTTAACATACCGAACCTGCCGTCCATTTCGCCAAAATAAAATCCGGCCAGTTTCAAACTATATTGTAATTCTTTTACATCGTTTCCATTACAACCGTAAAAAAGGTTGCGTCGTCCCAACGGCAGTTCATTTGCTTTTACAATCGATAATGCCATTTT
>DNPP01000393.1 GCA_003501365.1 Bacillota bacterium | reverse complement strand
TATTTTTATTTTATACCCTAGAGTATACTCTAGATCAATAGAAAAAGCATTACAAAACCATCAAGAATTGGCGTTTCAAGTATACTGACTTCTAGTTAGCTCAAAGGTATAGAATGAAGTTATCATTTCAATAGGTGATGCTGCTGGTTTTAAATCCAAAGTCCAGTATCCCCATGGCTACGCCGGGTTTTTTATTTTTGGAATGAAAGATAAGAAAGATTGACTGCATGAAATGTTATGAGATAATTAGATGAGTTATGATTGATATTTCAGGAGGTTAGCCGTGCGCATCATCCATACTTCCGATTGGCATCTTGGCCGCAGCCTGGAAGGGCGGACCAGACTCCCCGAACAGGAGCAATTTATTGATGAATTGGCGACCATCGCAAACAGTGAAGATGCTCAGTTAATCTTGATTGCGGGCGATGTCTTCGATACGTACAATCCGTCGGCGGATGCCGAAAAATTATTTTTCGATGCCGTGGAACGGCTTTCCGATAATGGGAAACGGGCGGTGGTAACCATCGCCGGAAACCATGACAGTCCGGAAAGAATCCAGGCTGCCAATCCCTTGGCGGTGAAACATGGAATTTCATTGTTGGGCTATCCCGGAGAGCAATTACCAATCCATGAAACCCCCTTTGGGGGAGTTCAAAGGATTTCCAGCGGTCCCGGTTGGTTGGAATTGATAGTACCGGGGTGTGAAGAGAAAGCGCTGGTATATGCTTTGCCCTATCCATCGGAGTCTAGACTGAACGAAGTGTTGACCGAAGACTTGGATGAACGGATGCAACAAATTGCTTATTCAGAGCGGGTTGGTAGACTCTTTGCAGAGGGCGACCGAGTGTTTCGGCCGGATACAGTGAACTTGGTCATGGCCCATCTGTTTGCCTTCGGCGGGGTGGAGAGCGAGTCGGAGCGACAACTGGGTGGAGCGCTGGCGGTTACCCCGCAGTCAATGCCGAAACAGGCTCAATACATCGCATTGGGTCATTTGCATCGGCCCCAACAACTCAACAATACACCACAGCCTTGCCGTTATTCGGGTTCACCCCTCTCTTTCAGCTTTTCCGAGGCAGACCAGCAAAAAGAGGTAGTCTTGATCGATGTGACTCCGGGCAGTAAGGCCCGGATACAGCAGATTGGTCTGACATGCGGTAAAGCACTGAAACGGTGGCGGGCTAATAGCATTGCTCAGGCTCGCTCCTGGTGCGTAGAACCCCAAAATCAATCATGTTGGGTAGAGCTGGAGATCATAGCGGATAAATCGATTGAAATATCGGAATTGGCGGAGCTCCGCAAGGCTCACTCCGGGATTATTACTATTCGTCCCATCTTCCCGGAGTTGGCCGATGACGCCTTGAATATGCACCAATTAGCCCAAATGTCTTTGGAAGAACGTTTTACGCTATTTTTTCAAAGGGAGCGCGGTGTCGCTCCGCAGGAGGAATTGGTCCGCTTTTTTTTGGAAATGGTTAATCAGCCGGTGACTGATCGGGAGTCCGATGTGGAGGGTAGCATTGGTATTCATATTCAGTCTACCGGAAGTGAGGTGGGATAACATGAAGCCAATTAAACTCCGGTTTACGGGACTAAATAGCTATCGTACGGAGCAGGTCGTTAACTTTGAAGTTTTAGGCGCGGAAGGGTTATTCGGGATTTTCGGACCGACCGGCAGCGGTAAGTCGTCGATTTTGGATGCGATTACGTTAGCCCTATATGGTGGAGTGGATCGGGCAAGTAATAACACTCGGGGGATTATCCATCAGCTTGAAAGAACATTGGAAGTTTCCTTTGAGTTTGAATTGGGTGGGATTCGTTATTTGGTGGAACGCCATTATGAACGCAACCCCAAAGACCCTGAAGCAGTTGTGGCCAAACAGGCCCGTCTCCGAAGGTTGAATCCGGAAGGGGAAACAGTTCTGGCCTCTAAACCGCAGGAGGTCACCATCAAGCTTGAAGAAACGCTGGGAATCGGCAGGGATGAATTTTCACGGGCAGTAATACTCCCCCAAGGTAAGTTTGACCAGTTTCTACGCCTAACCGGCGGTGACCGGGCAGCTATGATGGAGCATCTTTTCAATCTGGAACAATTCGGCGAGGGATTGATCATCAAAGTCAAAAATCAGACGGGTGTCCTTAGCGAACAGTTGCAAAGAATCGAAGGCGAGGAGCAAGGATTGGGGGATTGTTCACAGGAGGCTGTCAATCAAGCCGATTCGGATTTGCAGACCAAGACTGATGAATATCGGGGTGCTCAGAAGGATTTTGAAACGGCCGATAAGTCATATAAAGAGGCCGAAGTGGTCCGGGAATTGTTTTTAAAGCGAAGGCTGATCGTGGAAAAGTTTAATCAGTTGACTCAGGAGCAAGAAACAATCGCCGAAAAACAGTCTCGCCTCAATGCCGCCGAGCGGGCCGAACCGCTGCGGGGATTGCTTACCCGTCAAAAAGAATTACAGCAAAAAGTGGCCATGGAAAGTACGATCTGCCAAAATAAGAGCGGCGCTCATTCCGATGCGCTTACTCAACATAGAAATTGCCAAAAAGCCTTGGAAATTGCCGAAAAAGAATATAACGAACAGTTACCGCAGTTACAAGAGAGAAAAGCCCGGTATCAAGGAGCCCAAGAAAAACAGAAAAAAAGCGAAGCGCTTCAAAAGAATATTGATGAAAAACAACAGGAACTGACCAAGTTGGAATGCCAGCTTGCCAATAGCGCCAAGAAAATAGTTGCTGGTAAAAGTTTAGTAGAGGATACCCGATTAGCGCTGGAAAGCTTACAGCAGGAGAGAGTCCAATTCGTTGTAAATCTTGATGAGAAGGCATTAATAGAGTCCGCCCTACCTGCTTTATTTCACTTGGAAGAAAGTGAAAAACGTTGTCAAGAAACTGAAGAGAATTATACCCAGCGCAAATTGCAGAGCGATACGAAGTGGGGCGCTATAATTGAACAGGTTCATGAAATGCTGCCCAATCAGCCGGTTTTGGCAGGGGACGACATTGAGGAATACTCGAAATCATTGCTGGAGAAGGCCGAAAAGAGCCTTGATGATGCCCGCAAAGCCCAACAACAAACGATGATTATTAACTTAGCAGCGGAATTGGTCAAGGAATTACATGAGGGGGACCCATGTCCCGTTTGCGGCTCACGGGAACATCCTTTACCGGTTGAGTCCAACCGCGAGACTGAAAAAAATGAAGTCATAATTAAGGCCGCGGAAGATAGGGTAAGAGCGACCAGAATTTGGGATGGCGAGCTCCTTAAATTGTGGCATGATTGGAATACCAATCAAGTTCTCATCGCTGAAGCGCAGCAACTACTGGAGAAAAACCAAAAAGATCTCCAAGCTGCTTCGGCTGAGTTTGAAAAAATCCGGGGAAAGTTTGAGCGGGATCAATTACGAATTCGCAAACAGGAGGTTCTTGATTTTGAAAAGCAGTTGCATTTCATCGATCAGAAACAAGAATCAATGCGAAAAACCCAGGCAGAGTTGAATGGCGAACTGCAAAAATTGTATGATTTAGATCACGCGGATAAAATAACCGCCGTATCCCTTCAGGAAGCCTTGAAAAGCCTTACATCGCAATTGAATGATGTTGCAAGAGAACTCAATCAAATTACCGATGGCAAAGATTTGGATGATTTGATCCGGGATATGGTCCAAACCTATAACCGGTTACAAGCGACAGTAGAGCTTACCAAACAAAAAGAAGCGGAAACGCGGGCTATCGAAGAAAATTTCGCCCGCGAAATTACTGTCTTGGAGGCAACTATCACCGCAAACCGCAGCGAACTTGAGGGGCTCGAAGACCATTTGAGTATCGGACTGGAAAAGGCTGCTTTCAAAACCGTGGCAGAGGTTGAAGCTGTTTTACTGGAGGCGGCGGAACGGCAACTGATCAGTCAACAACTCGAGCAACACCGGCAAGAGGTGGCAGTGGCCCGTAATGAAATGGACAATCTTGAGCGGGAGATCAATAACCGGCCCTTTGAGGAAAAGATGTTTGCAGAATTAAACAGCCGGCGGGATAGCTTGTTCCAAGAGGCGGAACGGCTAAAGGCTGAAACAACGCTTGCTCAAAATAAAGTGAATGAACTCCGGGAAAAGCAGGAACGTTGGAATGAACTAAAGCGGCAAAAGACGGCGGCGGAAAAGCGGAAGCAACTAGCCGAAGATTTGGCGAACTTATTACGGGGACGAAAATTTGTCTCCTTTTTGGCCGGAGAACATTTGCGGGATATGACCTTAGAGGCCTCGTATCAACTGGGGCGGTTGACCGGGCAGCGCTATGCTTTGGAACTTACCGCCGGCAAGGATTGTGACTTTATGATCCGGGATGATTACAACGGTGGTAACCGGCGCACCATTAGTTCACTTTCGGGCGGCGAAATTTTTATGACCTCTTTAGCCTTAGCCTTGGCGCTTTCCTCCAAGATACAACTGCGGGGCAAGTATCCTTTGGGGTTTTTCTTCCTGGATGAAGGGTTCGGCACGTTAGACGAAGAAAAATTGGACAAGGTGATGAACGCTCTCGAGAAGCTGCATGACAAAAACCGGATGGTGGGCGTCATCAGCCATGTGCGGGAACTCAAAGAGCGGTTGCCAAGGTATTTGGAAGTAACAGCTGCCGGGGAAGACGGCAGCGGGAGTGAGATCAGGGGATAGGCTGTTAGTATCGTTTCCCGCCTCGTCTAAAATAACCAACCGGGCCGGTTTTTTGGGGATCCCGCTTTGGCGGATCTTGAAGCGGCAATGGCCTGGCGTGGTTCATTGCATAAGGATGATCTTCAATAACCGGTATTGATTTGGCGATTAGTTTATGAATACTTTTGAGGTAGTCCTTTTCCTCTGTATCACAGAAAGAGATAGCGATTCCACTTTGCCCTGCCCTGCCGGTCCGGCCGATCCGGTGAACGTAAGTCTCGGGTACATTGGGTAATTCAAAATTAATCACATGGGATAATTCCTCAACATCAATGCCGCGGGCAGCGATATCGGTCGCTACTAATACTCTGATTTGCCGGGATTTAAAATCATTTAAAGCCCGTTGCCGGCTGTTCTGGGACTTATCGCCATGAATAGACTCCGC
>DNPP01000407.1 GCA_003501365.1 Bacillota bacterium | reverse complement strand
TATGGGAAGATGTGCCGATGAGCCTGGTACCTATCGCCTCTTTAGGCGATTTATTAGGAGTATTTACTCCAACTATCAAACTTATCATTCATCTGGCCGGTTTGATGAATAACTGTGATTATTGGATTGAGGGACGAACAGTTGCCAAAATGGGATTATCCGATCTATCTCATAAACAAATTCGCCGGATCGCCTTGGAAGGATTTTAAAATGAAGATCATGAATGCGTCACAGATATTAAAGCTCGAATAACATATATCAATATTAAATAGAGGAGGCTGATTATGCATCATGTTCATTGTTCAAGATTTTTTTGTTATTATTTTATTATTGATTGGATTGTTCATTATACTGAGCAAAGAGCTGAAAACGATATTAAAAAAGCGTTCAGAGGCTAAGAACATTGTGGATCATAAAATTATTGCCGTATTGATTTGGCATGGCGGGAAAATGACTTGTTTGAAAATAAGTAAATATTTGGATTTACCCAAAGAAACAATTATCGCGAGGATTAAAGAGATGGAGAAAAAAGGGGTGATTAGTACAAAAGCAGATGAGCAAGATAATATATATCTTAAAGCAATAAATCTTTGAGAATTGCTTTTGGCCTCATAGGATGGCTATTGTATCGAAACCTGCTAAATCCTACGATTACTAATAGCAAAAGGTTAATAATTGGGGAAAATTTGTATGAAAATCAAAGGTGAAACTAAGCAAGTAACCATTGCTATTAAAATCAAAGTTGAATGAATTGATTGATTGATTATTCCTTCCTTAAAGGCGATAAAAGAAATGGCAATGATCAGACTTAATCGGGAAGATAGTAGAATCCCCGTTCCCAGTGTCTCGCGCCAGCCAAAATATTTTCGGAGCAGTAATGCGGGAAGTATTTTCACTATATAAGTGATATAAAGTAATAAAAAAAACAACGGAAGTATCTTGGTGGCCAACAATACTTTAAAATCAAATGAAACTCCCAGCGTGATAAAAAATATCGGGATAAGAAATCCATAACCGATGGCTTCAAGTTTAGGCTGTATTTCATGCCGATAGTCTTTGAATAAAAAAGCATATAATATTCCTGCAATAAAAGCGCCTAAAATTATTTCAATATTGGCCATTTCGGCTAAGGCGACAAACGTTAGCATTAATGCAAAAGATGCCCGGACCATCATTTGGGATGTTTCCAACATAGGGTTGGCGGTATTTCGAAACAGATGCTTTTTGCTGAGAAAATATATAAGAATAGCTCCGATGAGAATGATTCCACCATAAATCAAATCGACACTTTTTTCGCCGGTAGTAAAGAACATGACTACCGGTATTAAAAACATAGTGCCAAAATCTGCAATTAACGCTGCCATTAAAATAGTTTGGCCGATGGGCTTTTGAAGAATACCTTTGGCCCTAAGAGAGGGAATTACGATTCCCAAGGAAGTGGTGGCGAAGATTAGTGTTAGGAAAAGAGCATTGCCGGTCATACCAATATTTTTAAGGATATTTGCAAATAAGAAAGATAAGGCAATTGTACATAGAAATATTTTTATTCCGGTATAAAAGGGATTGGTGTTCAGCGGAGGTAAATTTTTTTGCTTTAGGGATGAAAAATCAATTTCCAGTCCGCTCAAAAACATTAAATAAGCAAACCCCAATAAGGATAAGAATTCAAGGATGGGATCAGTCTTGACAAGATGGAGCCCATGGTTGCCAATTAACATTCCGAAAATAATCTCGGCAACAACCACCGGAATTTGCATTTTTTTAATTTTATTAATTAGTATGGGCAATATAAACGCAATGATACAAATAATAAGTAACGATTCAAAAGCAGTTTTTCCCATTCGCGATTACCTCTGTGAAATGATTTAATTATTTGTAATAAAATTGCAAAGTAAAACCTCTTTACTTATTGACATAATGTTATAAAGTTAATAGTATAATTTATGTATATCCACAGTGAAATAGACCGTGGTGTTCGTTAATTAAACATCATTTGGAGAGGGTGGGAAGGACTTGCGAAAGACTTTTGTCGAGGAAACGGTACTATTTATCAGCATCATTAAATGGGCCGTCTTGGCTATATTAACAGGTATTATAGTGGGGTTATCCACTACGGTGTTTTTGAAAGCACTGGGATGGAGTACGCTCTGGGCCCAGTCTTATCATTATTATTTTTTATTGCTTCCGATTGCCTTGTTTTTAAGCAGCCTGATGATTAAATACTTGGCCCCGGATGCTGAGGGACATGGGACCGAAAAAGTTATTGAAGCCATCCATAAACACTGGGGCAAGATTAAGTTGGCGGTAGTTCCGGTAAAATTGGTGGCAACCATCGTTACGATAACTGCCGGCGGTTCTGCAGGAAAAGAGGGCCCTAGCGCCCAGATCGGAGCGGGGATGGCCTCAGCCCTGGCGGATTTACTGAAATTAACTAAGGAAGACCGGAAAAAATTAGTTATCTGTGGTATCAGCGCCGGTTTTGCCGCTGTTTTCGGTACTCCCGTTGCCGGAGCATTATTTGCTGTGGAAGTTTTAGTCCTGGGGAAGATCATGCAAGATGTGCTTTTCCCTTCATTGGTATCCGCCATTCTTAGTGTCCAAATTGCCAAATTTTTCGGTTTGACTTACTTTCATCAATCGATTCATTTGAGCCAGTTTTCCCAGGCGCTTTTCATGGAAGTGTTGTTAAGCGGGCTTTATTTTGGGTTAGTTGCGCTTTTATTGGTTGAGACATTGAAGATCGCTGAAAAATTAGTCAAAAAAATTAAAATTTGGAAACCGCTCAAGGGATTACTTGGCGGTTCACTTTTAGTGGTTTTGGCGTTGTTCCTCTCACCCCGTTATCTGGGATTGGGTCTTAATACCATTGAATCGGCCATTCATGGCGGCCATGTCCCGGCCCTTGCCTTTGTTTGGAAGGTCCTTTTTACATCAATTACCTTAAGTATGGGGGGGAGCGGTGGTATTCTGACTCCGGTATTTTTTATCGGAACAA
>DNPP01000035.1:4686-7086 GCA_003501365.1 Bacillota bacterium | reverse complement strand
ATGAGATCGGCGGTAGGACCGTAGGGGTTATCGGGGTACTCGGTCCCACGCGTATGGATTATGCCAAGGTTTTACCGATTGTGGAATATACCTCTTCAATACTTAGTGAATTATTGACCATCATCAGTAAAAGGAGCGGCCGTTAATTTAAACCTCGACCCGGCAAGTTTAAATGGGACTGAAGTTTTTAGGGTTACTTGCCGGATTCACGTTAAAAACCTCCAGGTTGTGTATAATAAGCTTGATATGAATCATGGAGGTCCCAAAATGGCGCTTAAAGAGTTGAATGAGGGTTCCGAAGTAGATGGATATTTAGCTGCTTTAGTTACCAACTGCGGTGCTATCCGGGCGGTAACCGAGGCGGTTCAGGGCACGTTAGGACCGAAAGGGTTAGATTGTATGTTGGTCGATGCTTTCGGCGGAGTAATGGTTACCAATGATGGAGTCACGATTTTAAGAGCCATGGATGCCAGTCATCCGGCCGCTCAAATCCTGATTAATGCCGCTGAACATCAAGAAGAACAAGTAGGCGACGGAACTACCACCGCAACAATCATTGCCGGGACTTTGGTGAATGAAGGTGTGAACCAGATTATCAAAGGAGTGCCGGTAATTAAAGTAATTGAAGGCATTCGATTGGGTGTACAACGGGCCTTACAATTTTTAGCCGAGGCGGTAACCCCGGTTGAAGATTTAACCAGCCCTATTTTGTATAGAATTGCACTGATTGCTGCCAGAGAACATAATGATTTGGCTGAATTAATCGTGCGGGCCGCTCAAATTGTCGGATCGGAACGGCTCACGGAAGATTGGTTTAAACTTTCCGATCAAGTGGTGGCAGTGGAAGGTACGCAGAGCGCTCTCATCCAGGGAACAATTGTGAACCGATTGCCCATCAACCGGGAGATGCCCCGGAGGTTTTCCGGAGTCAAGATTATGATTATCGATGATGCCCTGGAACCTCTAAAAATAGATAATGAAGCCTTAACAACGGAGGCCGGTTTTAATCATCACTTGCGTATGGAAGAAGAATTAATCGTCAATATCCGCAAAATTGCCGCTTTTGGAGTTAAGGCACTCTTTACCGACCGGGTTATCTGTGATTTGGCTGAAGAGTTGCTGACTGATTTAGGAATGATTGGGGTTCAAGGAGTGGCAGCCGATGAATGGCGACGATTGGCTGAGATGACAGGGGCTAGGCCGCTCAAAAGAGGCAGTTTGTCAAAAACTACCGAAGAGCTGCAGAAGATGACCGGTACCGTTAATGAAATTATCGTGGATGACAAGTTTAAACAAATTCGAATCCTGGGCCGACCGGATCAGAAGTATGTAACGATTATGGTGGGAGCCTATACAAAAGAGGTGGTAAGTGAAAAAGAACGTATCACCAAAGATGCCGCTGCGGCTCTGCAAGCAGCTTGGCGTGGCGGAGTAGTACCCGGTGGAGGCAGTATGGAGATGAGCATCGCTCGTAAGTTGAGTAATCTGCCGGTTAGAGATATGACTTGTTATGGATACCAATGTGTAATTGAGGCCTTAAAAAAGCCTTTGATTCAAATATGTGCCAACGCCGGATTCAATCCTTTAGAGAAGGTTGCCGAGGTTATAGGCAGTCAGGAACAACAAGATCTTAACTCGATCGGAATCAATTGTGAAACCGGAGTTGCGGCGGATTTAGCCGAGCTGGGTATCTGGGACCCGTATCTGGTCAAACTTCAGGCGATTCAAACTGCAGGTGAAGTTGGGGAAGCAATTTTACGAATTCATATGATTATTAAAATGAAAGAGGCAACGATTGATCATGACCAAGAAACATGACGGTACAAGTGCAGTCAGCAATGCTGATAGCGATGCGGTTAACACCATTGCTGCAACCCAAGAAAATGTGGAAGAAATGGATTTAACTGCCGAGGCATCGGTCTCTGAAAATCCAGAATCAGGGCAGACTTCGAATGAACAGGAGCGTATCTCCGCTTTGGAAGCGGAATTACAACAAGTGAAGCAGGACAAAAATGAATACTATAATCGGATGTTGAGAACTCAGGCCGATCTGGAAAATTTTCGTCGCCGCAGCAGACAAGAGGTTGAACAGCTTACCATGTATGCAGGCGAAGATTTGATGAAAAAGATCTTGCCGGTTTTAGATAGTTTAGAACGAGCTATCAGTTGCTTTTCTGATAAAAATAACACTTCCAGTTGGCAAGAGGGCGTCGATCTTACCTTAAAACAATTTCAGGCTATCCTGAAGAATGAAGGGTTGGAGGTTGTTCCGTCATTGAATGGACCCTTTAATCCGCAACTGCATGAAGCGGTTCTTCAGGAACCGCAAGCAGAAGTGACGGAGCCCATCGTAATAGAAGAAATGCAAAAAGGGTACCGTTATAAAGAAAAATTATTGCG
>DNPP01000035.1:3451-4390 GCA_003501365.1 Bacillota bacterium | reverse complement strand
TAATTAATAGTTAGTTGGCAATTTTTGAATCTATAAATAAATGGGGGTTATCGAAATGGCTAAAGTTTTAGGAATTGATTTGGGCACCACCAACTCATGTATGGCAGTAATGGAAGGTGGCGAATCGGTAGTAATACCAAATGCTGAAGGAGGCCGTACCACTCCGTCGGTTGTTGGTTTTTCCAAAACCGGTGAGCGTATGATAGGCCAAGTGGCCAAGCGTCAGGCAGTTGCCAATCCCGATCGTACTGTGGTTTCGATCAAAAGGCGGATGGGGACCGACTACAAAGTTGGGATCGATGATAAACAATATACTCCGCCGGAAATTTCCGCGATGATCTTGCAAAAAATGAAAGCGGACGCTGAGGGCTATTTGGGTGAAAAAATCCAACAAGCGGTTATCACTGTTCCTGCATACTTTTCGGATGCACAGAGACAGGCGACGAAAGATGCCGGACGCATTGCCGGGCTGGAAGTACTCCGGATCGTCAATGAACCTACCGCGGCGGCATTGGCATACGGGCTTGAAAAGGGTGAAGATCACACCATCCTGGTTTATGATTTGGGCGGCGGTACTTTTGACGTCTCCATCCTGGAATTAGGGGACGGCGTTTTTGAAGTCAAAGCTACCGGTGGAAATACCCGCTTAGGTGGCGATGATTTTGACGAACGGGTCGTAACCTGGATGGCGGAACAATTTAAAAAGGAAAACGGTATCGACCTTCGTAATGACCGAATGGCGCTGCAACGTTTGAAAGAAGCGGCTGAAAAAGCCAAAATCGAACTCTCGGGCCTGGCGTCTACCGGAATCAATCTACCGTTTATTACCGCGGTTAATGGCGAGCCCAAGCACTTGGACTTAACCTTAACCCGGGCTAAATTTGATGAACTGACCGGGGATCTTGTTGAGGCTACTGCCGGACCTACTAAACGGGCTCT
>DNPP01000035.1:2153-3133 GCA_003501365.1 Bacillota bacterium | reverse complement strand
GGTTCTACCCGTATCCCGGCCGTTCAGGATGTGGTTAAAAAGATTACCGGTAAAGAACCTTATAAAGGCGTTAACCCTGATGAAGTGGTAGCCGTCGGTGCGGCGATTCAAGCCGGGGTGCTGACCGGGGAAGTCAAGGACATCGTCTTATTGGATGTAACTCCGTTGTCTTTGGGTTTGGAGACGTTAGGCGGCGTATTTACCCGAATTATTGATCGTAACACCACCATTCCGACTTCCAAGACCCAGGTGTTCTCTACTGCCGCCGATAGTCAGACTGCAGTGGATATTCATGTGTTGCAAGGGGAAAGGCCGATGGCGGCTGATAATATTACGTTGGGACAATTCCGCTTGGACGGTATCCCGCCAGCTCCGCGCGGTATCCCACAGATTGAAGTTACCTTTGATATTGATGCCAACGGTATCGTTCATGTCTCCGCTAAGGATAAAGGCACCGGTAAAGAACAGAAAGTTACCATTACAACCACCAGCGGCTTAAAAGAGGATCAGATCAACCGGATGATGAAGGAAGCCGAGTCCCATGCCGATGAAGATAAGAGACGCCGCGAAGAAGCCGATTTAACGAACGAAGCTGATTCCTTGATCTATACCACGGAGAAAACCTTAAAAGATATTGGCGATAAGGCGGATAAATCTCACGTAGAGAAGGTGCAGCAAGCCAAGGAGGAACTCCAAAAAGCGGTTACCGCCAAGGACTTGGAAAGCATCAAGGCCAAGAAGGATGCGTTAGAGAAGACCTTACACGATCTGTCGGCAACAATTTACAGTCAGGCCAATGCTAATCAGGCAGGGCCGGGTACAACTCCGGAAGGCGATCAAGGTCCGACCGGTTACGGCCCGCAAAATGAAGGCCCCACGGTGGATGCCGATTATAAGGTTCAGGATGATAAATAACAATTGATAATTAAGTAAGAGTGGAGTAGGGGTAGGAGAAGGCATATTTAATTGAGAATGCTTAC
>DNPP01000035.1:0-1804 GCA_003501365.1 Bacillota bacterium | reverse complement strand
ATCAAGGATAATAGTAATGATTTGATGATTTAATTCTCAATTTTTAACCAACAATTCTTAACTAATTTTCAATTGAAAGCAAAGGAAATGCTTAATGGCAAAACGTGATTATTATGAGGTACTAGGGGTTGACAAGGGAGCTTCCGAAGAGGAGTTAAAAAAATCCTATCGGAAGCTGGCCCGTCAATTCCACCCGGATGTGAATAAAGATAATCCCAAAGAAGCCGAAGCTAAGTTTAAAGAGATCAATGAAGCCTATAGTGTGTTAAGCGATCCCCAAAAACGGGCCGCTTACGACCAGTTTGGTCATGCCGCAAGTGATCCTAATTTTGGAGCGGGTGGCGGCGGAGGCTTTGGTGATTTTGGCGGCTTTGAAGGGTTTGGCGACATCTTTGATATGTTTTTCGGCGGTCAAGGAGGTTCCCAGCGCCGCAAAAATGGTCCGCAACGCGGTAATGACTTGCGTTATGATATGGAAATTGCCTTTGAAGAGGCGGCTTTCGGTAAGGATGCTACAGTGGAGATTCCTCGGACGGAAACCTGTCCGACATGCAAAGGAAATTGCGCCAAACCGGGAACTCCGATCAAGACTTGCTCCGCTTGTAACGGTTCAGGTCAGGTTCAGGTGACGCAGAACACTGCCTTTGGAAGATTTGTGAATGTACGGACCTGTGACAAATGTCAAGGAGCCGGGAAGACCATTGAGACACCTTGCAGTGAATGCGCCGGCGCTGGACGGGTGCGTAAAACCCGGAAAATCGACATTAAAATCCCCAGCGGGGTCGAAAGCGGTTCGCGTTTACGAATCTCCGGAGAGGGCGAAGCCGGTCAACGCGGTGGCTCGCCGGGTGACTTATATATTTATATTTATGTGAAACCGCATTCTAATTTTGAACGACAGGGTAATGATGTGGTGAGTGAAATCAAACTCAGCATTACCCAGGCAACCATCGGGACCACCGTGATGGTTGATACGTTGGATGGTAAAGTTGAGCTACGGATTCCGGAAGGCACTCAAAACGGTACTTCCTTTCGAATGCGCGGTCATGGAATTGCTTCGTTGCGTGGCCATGGACGGGGCGATCACCATGTGCGGGTGAAAATTATGATCCCTACCAGGCTCAGTGGCGAGCAGCGCGAGTTATTGCGAAAGTTAGCTCTTTCATTCGGAGAAGAAGTTGAAGAAGATAAAGGATTTATGGGTAAGGTGAAGGATGCATTCGGGAAATAAATCATCCGAGTCGCTTGATATTACAAAAAATGACCAGGGGGCCTTTATGAAGCTCCCCTGGTCATTTTTAATTGGATATTTAAAATTGCAGGATATCCCGTTTTATTTTAAAATCCTTTCAATTCCATAGTCATTGATTTTCTCCCCTTATATACGTATAATGAATAAAAATGGTGAACACATCCTGTCATATGTAAAGGGGAGATTGCAGCTTGAGCAGCGGATCGTTTTGGAGCGAGATTAGGATCGAAGTCCCGGTGGAGTATGGTGAGATTATTGCCGAGATTTTTCAAGATGAAGGGGCCGGCGGAGTCGTCTATGATGACCCTTTAATCCGACAGAAGGTGGTTTTGCAGGATGACGAATATTTTGGCAAGGAGTTGGATGGAACCATCCCGGAACAGTTTGGGCTCAGGGTTTATTACCCGGTGGATGACCGGCTGGGAGAACGAGTTGAGCGCCTGAAGGATAAGATTGGCCAAATTTTGGTCCATCCGCCGGTTTTTGAGTTAAAGCAGGTTCACGAAGAAGATTGGGCAGAAGCATGGAAGTCTTAGTTTAAGCCGGCACATA
>DNPP01000298.1:6378-10323 GCA_003501365.1 Bacillota bacterium | reverse complement strand
GGGCTGAGCTTGTCACAGTGGTCGGTGATGATGTTGCGACCGAAATCTTACGACTCGCCCGGCGGCGTAATGTCACTCATCTGCTCATTGGTAAACCTGCCTTGTCCAATATTCGCCAAATTTTTCGCGGTTCAATCTTTAGTAAAATATTGAAACAAAGCAAAGGGATCAGTGTTCATATCATCTCCGAACCCTCAAAAAATCCGACGCCTCGTTTGATCCCGCGCCGGGCGCCATCTAAGATCAGACTGCTGCCCGCCGTCTTTACCATTGGAATGGTGGCACTGATCACGGCTTTAGGCAAAGTTGTCGAACCGGCTTTCGGATTAGTTAATATTGCTTTGGGGTTCTTATTGCCGGTAATGATTACCGGCATTTTATGGGGACGTTATACGGCATTATTAGGGGCATTTCTAGCCGCGATCTGTTTTGACTTTTTGTTTATCCCCCCGATTTTTCATTTCACTGTTTCCGATATCCGGTATTTATTCAGCTTTATCATGTTTCATGCGGTAGCTTTTGTCACCGGCACATTAGCCGGACGGTTGCGTCACCACGCTCATGAAGCGCGGAAACGCGAAGTACGAATCTCGGCCCTTTATGCCTTAAGTAAATATATCGCCGGCACTGAAGGCCTGGATAAAGTGCTGGACATGGCAGTGCAACGTATCGCTGAATCCGTCGATGCTACAGTAGCAATACTGTTCGCTGATGAATCAGGAAATTTGCAAATTAAGGCTTATTCAAATTCACAAGATAAGACTGGCGCAGACTTTTTAAATGAAAATGAATTGGCAGTGGCCACTTGGGTCTATCATCATGGTCAGTTTGCCGGACACGGTACCGAAACATTAAATGGAGCTAAAGGACTTTATATGCCCTTAGCCTCGGATGAACAATCCTTCGGTGTCATTGCAACTCATTTTAATAATCGCGATAAAATCGTCGATCCCGATAAGCACCATCTTATTGAAGCTTTTGCCAATCTGATAGTGCTTGCGATCAAACGAATAACTTTAGCAGAAGCTTCAAAGCAAACCTATTTATTGCAAGAATCGGAGCGCCTATGGCTGACCATGTTCAATTCTTTATCTCACGATTTACGCACCCCCCTGGCTTCCATCATTGGCGCAATTACCGGACTTCTGGAAGAAGGAGAATTATTTGACGGAACCGCCCGCAATGAATTGTTGCGCACTATCGAACAAGAGGCTTTGAGAATGAACCGGTTAGTGGGTAACCTTTTTGATATGGCTCGCTTGCAAAGGGGCATGCTCCAATTAAAAAAAGAATGGTGTGATATTGAGGAGATTGTGGGAATTGCTCTGAGTGATATCCGTCGTTCGCTGGGCAAACGCCCCATTGGCGTCGAGATTGAAGCGGATCTCCCTTTAATTCAAGCCGACATGGGGCTCATTGAACAAGTTCTCGTCAATTTATTCGATAATGCCATTAAATACTCACCCATTGAAACCGGATTTTCTCTAAAAGCTCGGCGCATCAATAACGAGCTTTGGGTTTCGGTGATTGACCAAGGAGAAGGAATCCCCCAAAGCGAAATTAGCGCAATCTTTGACCAGTTCTACCGGGGGAAAACTTCTCAAGCAGTTAAAGGAACCGGCTTGGGTTTGACGATTTGTAAAGAAATCATCAATGCCCATGGAGGAAGAATTTGGGCAGAGAGCGAAATGGATCATGGTACAACCATTACTTTCACCTTACCGCTCTCCGCCAATTCTCCGAAAGCGATTCCGGAGGGAAACGAGTTGATGAATCATGAATGATAATAATTCCGACATCCAGGCACGGATTCTGGTTATTGATGACGAACCCCAAATCCGCCGCTTTCTGAAAGTTGCTTTGACGGCTCATGGGTTTGAGATGATTGAAGCTTCATTAGGACAAGACGGTCTTAATGAAGCAGTCATGTCTAAACCGGACCTAATTATTCTGGATATGGGATTACCGGATATGGACGGCTTGAAAGTCCTTAAACAATTACGGGAATGGTCGCTGGTGCCGGTGATTATCCTTTCCGTTCGAGAACAAGAAAGCACTAAAATCGCTATGTTAGATGCCGGAGCGGTAGACTACGTTACCAAACCCTTTGGAATGGGGGAACTTTTAGCCAGGATTCGGGCGGCTTTGCGGCGCTCGTCGAAAGAGGCCGACGAGCCGATTTTAGAGTTAGGCGACCTTCGCATTGATCGGGCTAAACGTATCGTAACCGTCGATGAACATCCAATCAAATTAACCCCTACTGAATATAATCTCATAAAAACTTTAGGTTCAAATCCGGGGCGGGTGTTTACCAACACGCAATTATTAAAAGTTATCTGGGGCCCGACTTATGAACATGAAACCCATTATCTACGAGTATTTGTCGGGCAATTGCGCCGTAAAATCGAAAAAAGCCCTTCAGAGCCCATTCACCTTATCACGGAACCGGGGGTAGGATATCGGTTGATGTAGAGGAGGATTTTGGGCTATGAACATGATAACTTAAAACATAAACATGGCTCCTCCAGAACTATTGCAGGCTAATTCGCTTTTTACAGTCACACTGTTATTTTTTGGCCTAATCCGGTCAGCTGGCAAGAGGCATTTCGGGAACGCTCTCGGGCATTTAATATATAAAATCCAATGGTAGCTGCTTTTTGTCAATCACTTTATTTAAAACCTCGATTAGCTCTTCATATTTATAAGGCTTAATTACGACTCCACTAAAACCATATCTTTCATAATCGGACATCACCGGGTCGCTGGCATAACCACTTGAGATGATGGCCTTAATATCCGGATCAATCTGCCGCAGCACGGCCATGGTTTCAATACCGCCCAAACCGCCTGGAACAGTTAAATCCATGATCACCATGTCAAATGGCTCCCCGATTTCTTTGGCTCTTTTATATAAATCGATCGCTTCCTGTCCGCCTCTGGCCAAAGTAACTTGATAACCAAAATAAGATAGCATTTCACCGCCGACATTGCGAATACTATCTTCATCATCCATCAGCAATATTTTTGCTTCCCCACTGGCGGCAATCTCCTTTTGAGATTCAATCAAGGTCACTTCATTCATGGATGCCGGAAGTATGATATAAAAAGTAGTGCCGATACCCGGCGCGGATTCTACTTCGAAATACCCATTGTGTTTTTTTATAATGGAATGAGAGGTTGACAAACCTAGGCCATTACCTGTCTTTTTGGTTGTAAAAAACGGATCAAAAATTTTATGGATGATTTCAGCGGGAATCCCGATGCCATGGTCTTTTATAGTAATTTTTACATAATGATTGGGAGTATATTGGTCTGCAGTCTCAAAAATAATATTTTCGCCGTAAAATTCGAGGATGCCACCGGTGAGCATCGCTTGTTCAGCGTTGATGGTTAAATTGTTGATCACTTGCGCAATTTGGCCTTCATCGATATCCACTACCCAGAGATCCTCCGGAAGATGAAACTCCGCTTTTACGTTGGAGCCACTCAAAGCAAACTGGACTGTCTCCCTTATCAATTTGGCAATATCAGCTGACTTTTTAACAGGATCGCCGCCTTTGGCGAAAGTTAACAGCTGTTTAGTGAGGTTACTTGCTTTGCGGGTAATTGCAATACTACTCTCCATATATTTTGAAATATCTTGGTGTTTTTTTAACTTAACCGCTGCCAGTTGCAAATTGGCTAAAATCCCGGCCAGAATATTATTAAAATCATGGGCCACTCCTCCGGCTAAAATACCTAATGAATCAAGCTTGGCCGCTTTCAACAGTTCCTGCTCGATTTTTTGCTTTTCGGTGATATCCTGCAGGACAATAACCGTTCCGATGACCTGACCATCGTTATCCTTAATAGGTGTGCTGTTCATAGCGACCACAACTTCTTTTAAATCGTGAGTTACTAAAATTGGATTGCCGGGTGCTGCTTGAGATGAGATATTATCAAGCG
>DNPP01000298.1:0-6236 GCA_003501365.1 Bacillota bacterium | reverse complement strand
CTTCGCCAAGGGAATTTAAGGTGACTTTTAACAATTCCCTTTCAGAAGCTAGGCGATCCTCGGCTTTACGTTTACTTTCAGTAATATCTGTAAAAATAAATATGACACCCATTAAATTGCCGCTATTGCTATAAATCGGCGCCCATGTGCTGGATAACCATAGCGGCTTTTCAGAAATCGTGACCATCATCATCTCTTCATCACGGATGACTTCTCCCCGTAAAGCTCGCTTTAACGGCGCTTCCTCTGTTGCATAAGCAATACCGTCTGATTTATGCATTTGTAAGCCGGTAAGACATTCCTGGTACGACAGCTGGTAGTCCTCGCTGGTAAGCTTGTATAAAACATGGGCGTAATCATTAACCCGGATGACATTCCCCATATTATCATAAATTATTACACCCGCAGCGATCGAGGATATCGTAGCATCTAACTCTGCCGCCCGCTGCTCGGCCTCATCGCGGGCCCGTGCTGTGACTTTCTCATGTTTTCGGATCTCTTCCGTCTGGCATTGCAGCTCCTGGTAAGTGAAATTTAATTCCTCGGTTTGTGCGTGCAGTTCTTCATTAGCGGCGATCAGTTTCTCCCACTGGGCCTGCAGTTCTTCATTAGCAACCGTTATTTCCTGCTGCTTTGCCTGCAAATCTTTTTCCACCCGCTTGCGTTCGATGATTTCTCGTTCCAATTCCAGGGTGCGAGCTTTCACCAACTCTTCTAAATATTCCTGATGGGAGAGCAATTTCGCCTGCGCTCGATGCATTGCCTCGGTAACAAATGAGAGCATCATACAGCTTACGCAAAAGGCTACTATTTCCAGCCAAACAGCCGGCTGATTGATAACGGAGCTACCGATCGGCTCAATGAAAAAGCAGTTAACTGTAAGAGTGGAAAGAACAGTTGCCAGTAATCCCGTCCACAAGCCTCCATAAAGGGCTGCAACCATCACAGCGGGATAAAATGTTAGGAATGGGACGTGCATTCTCAGTATCGGCGTAAATGCTAATCTTACAGCAGTGGCAGCGGCGATGACCGTAATGGTCAAACCAAATCGGTAGATCGGCTCGTTGATGGCCTGGGTCAGCGTGATTCCGTGCACTTTCAGCTCCCGCCTGGATGCGATGGCCGCAATGAACATATAGATGCCACTGAGGTATTGAGAGGTGCGGCATACCCAGTCGAGCAGGCTGGCCCGGTACGACTGGACCATCATACCTAACAGCCCAATTGCGATTAGCAGCAGGGCAAGCATATACCAATAAACGAACGAAGACAATGATGGACGATTCGCTTTCCACAGCAAGATAGTCGCGAGCGTAAACATGGTGAAGGCAGAGGCGAGTATGATATACCGCACTGGCGTCCCGCCCTGCCCGTCGATAAAGAAGACTGGCAACCAGCCCGCTAAGGTCGCCAGCACAACCAGTCCCGCAGCCCCCAGGGCAAGAGTATAAGCCACACCCAGCCAGAGTCTGGCCGGACGAATCGTCCGCTTGGAACGGATTGAGAGGATCACACCCGATAGATGGCAGAGAGCTGCCATCCAAATGCCTACATTACTAATCGTCACGCCGAAATTGGCTTCTCGACTCAAAGATGCTGTCGAAACAAAACCGGAGGCCATCCAGATTGCCATGCCACAACCGATCATCAGCAGGTATGGCGCGCCGTTGACCAGAAAACTTCTTCCAACCAAGTACATGATCAACAGGCATGCGAGCGTCCGGACGAGAAAGTTCACGATTATCATCAGCGCCGGCAACTCGTATTCGCCTTTTAAGTGTAAAACCCACAATATAATCATTAGCACCAGAAAAAATGGAATGGGTAGCCATGCCAGTTGACGTAATGGCTTTTTTTTAGTCTTTTCCTGATTTGCTGCGATATTATCCATCATAGCTAAATTTTATGCTTTTTATCAAGTAAAGTAAATAAATCGCCATGATACCCATACTCTCCGATGAACCAAGCATTAAATACTTCATCGATTGATATTTTAAAAAGTGCGTCAATTTGCTCTAAAGATAAGTTGCATACCGTTTTTTATTTTAGCTTTATCTCAACCAACTTACACTTACAATTTCCACATAAAATAGAAATTCCCGATTTACCCCATACATTCAAGCGGCATACCGGGCAAACATATTTGGCTTTATTTTTTGGTTTTAAACCTGATTGTAAAGCTACCCCGGTCCAGCGATCTACCCAGGCAATCTTAATCTTTTCAAGCAATTGATCGCAAACTTGCTCAAAGGCGCCACTCATAATAATTAAATGGCTTACTCTATCACCGGTCATTTTTCCGTTTAAGGTCCCGTCATCGGTAGGGTGCAGGCCCACCCTTACCATCATGTCGGCCCATTCCTGATTGTGATAACGGTTTCGGCCCGGGTTACCGTGATATTTTTGCCATAAATGACACATTTCATGGACCAGGGTGGAAAGTATTGTTTTGGGCGAAATGTTTTCTCCGCTGAAATAGTCGGGATTCATCGCAATTTCATCGATGATTTGCCCGTTCTCGGTATTTTCAAACCTACCGTCAGCAAAATAGCCCTTGGTTTTAGCCTTGCGTTGATAAGTAATCAGGCAGTCGGGCAATTGATTATTAAATAGTTCCCGGTTGAAAAAATCGTAGGCGGTTTGAAATTCGGTATAGGTTTCGTTGGTTGGTTTATTATCCATAGGTTACTCTTTATTATTTGTATCGTATGAAACAAATAATAACTTTAATTTTCAAAACAAGGGAATTTTATAAACTCGCTTTAAATAAAGAGCCAACCCCGCGTGGATACCTAAGGAAACAATATAAGTCCCCCAGTAATTCCAATAATGGTAAGTTAACATATGGTTCCAGATTTGAATAAAATGGATTCCAACTGCAACTGCTGGAAGAAAAAGAATTAATAACAACCGATGCAGGGGTTGCTGGTAGCAGCTTAAAAAATAAGCAAAAAAGATCTCCGCCGGAATCCAAGCCGCCGAAAGGATTAATGGAATTCTGCCCAGATAAAGAAAATCTACCTGATGATAAATCCATACTCCCAACAAGTTTTGCATGACTACAAGTAAGACGATGGCTAACCCTAGTCCACTGAGAATTCCAAAGAGGCTAAATTTTTTAATTTCCGGCCAAGGTACTGTCAATACCATCAACAATAATGATCCTGCAAAAATAATCAATCCCATCAAATTTTCAAAATGCATTTCGTATTTTCTCCTCCGAACCGGTTCAGCTTAATATAATATTCTTAGCTCATTCTTTTTCAGCTATTTCAACTCAATATGTTCTTGACGCATGTATATCAATGCCGCCAAGCTGAACCAACATATATATGCCAGCAACGCTAGGTATTTGAATACCCCAATATACTTAAAAACCCGGAAGTTTTCCAGGACTATACCCACCATGTATCCAAACAGCGAGAAAGCAGCGATGTATAAATAAAAAAATATTCGCCTACGGGGCAGCAAATATAAAAAGAACATCAATGCAAACATCCAGGCCAGCGGGCTCCAAAAAGAGCTTAATCCACCAACATTAAATACTCCCATATTTTGATAACGGTACCAATGAAATAATCCGCTAAAAATGATGACCACCAGGATTTGGGGGATTGCCCCCAGAGCGAATCCATAAAGCATAAACTTACGGTACTGCTCCTTAGGGATCAGAATTAGTGCCCCCAGACCAAAAAAAACGGCTTTAAAAAGGAAAATATATTCCCTATCCATCTAAAATAATCACCTAAACCTTGTTTGGAAATTACAATAACTATACTTAACATTGATTATTCTCATTTTTGCGCCGAATATTTATGTTTCTTTAATATGACCGTTATGTCTATTTGGATATCCTCCGCATTTTATCCAGTTGGACGAAAACCACAAGGAAAGGTTGGCTTTTTACTCCTATATACAAACAAGCCGGATTTTTCATCTGGCTTGTTTGTATATATTGGGAGGTTATGAAAAAGGCAGTGAGTAACTAATAACTAGCTTAGTATTGATAAATATTTAGTAATAATTATTTTATTGTTTCATCAATCACTTGCTCTTTTGTAAGAACGGTCTCCCATTCCAAGCAATCTACACGGCGGTTATACTGCCATGCCGATTCATCATGTCCTAATTTAGCCGGATGATCTTTACCAAAGGCATAAATTAAAATTTGGTCTGCCGCTATGTCATTCGCCATTAGATAATCTTTGACTGCTTGGGCGCGTTTGGCAGTGAGCTCCAAATTATATTTACGGGAGCCCCGTTCATCGGCATGACCACCTAAGATCACATGTAGTTGAGGGTTTTCTTTTAAAAGAGTTAGATTATCATGGAGTATTGTTTTTTGATCCTCTCGTATGTTCCAACTGTCAAAATTAAAAAAGAGTGGTTTTAAAACCCGGTTAGCCTGAGCCGGAACAAATGCCTTCACCATAAAAACATCTTTGAAGGAAGCAACTTGTCCATTGGGATTGGTTAATACAATTTTATATTGACCGTCTGTTTTATTATTTAAATCAAAAAAGCAACTAACTTTAGTGGCAGTTTCCACTTTTACATTGATTCCGGAAATATCTCCCGTTGCTCCCATTAGTTTTACTTGAAGACCATCAACAAAATTGCTTCCTTCAATGCTAACCAAAACGGATCCATTATTAAATCCTTCATTGGGAGTGATGGTTTTTATTTCCGGCATCGACTTGGGCGTTTCTTTAGGAGCGATTGTCTCTGTAACCGCTGGAGTTGAAGTATCAGCCGACGTTGGACTAGAAACCGCTTTACCCCAATTGCTTAAAAATTCAACCATTGTCGACTGATAGTTTTCTTGAGCAATTTGTAAGGCGGTTTTTCCGGTATTATCGACTGCATTAAGATCTGCGCCTTTTTCTAAAAGAAGGCGAGCCATCTCAATATTGCCCGTTTCAGCGGTATACATGAGAGCCGTTTTTCCGTCTTTGTCTTTGACGTTGACATCAGCGCCTTTGTCAATCAATAATTCGGCAATATCGCTATGACCTAGATAGGCTGCCAGCATTAGGATGGAGCGTCCGTCTTCAAGTTTTAAATCAGGGCTTACTCCTTTATCCAAAAGGCTTTCTACTTTGGCGGTATCCCCTTTTTTAACTGCATCAAACATCGCCTTCTCATTACCGGAACAACCAGCGACAAAAATTAACATTGCTATAATCAATACTAATGCTAATTTAGAATATAATTTCATCAGATTTCCACCTTTCTTTTTAAACTTTGACTTTTAAAATCATTTCGTAAACATTAAAAAAGAAAAAATTTTAATGAAAGCATAAATCAATTTAACGAATGCTCCCTCCTTTTCAAAAAAATAATGCTGTTTTAGCCATAGCAATCCATAAGGTGCTAAAAAGTTTCTATTTAGTTTTTGGAGGCCCACACTTCTTGACTTTATGATAAAAAGTATTGACAATAATCGTATCCTTTTAATACTAAAAATGGAAATCAAAAATCACGATAAATTCAATTTAACTAAAGATAACTTTCAACCACCATTACTGCCGCTCCCAAGGCAATGGCATCATTGCCGAACTTGCCACCCTTGCTAAAGACAATCTGATTGGATTCTTTGTCATAAATTCTTTTAGAAGCAATATCAATTGAAATTTGATAAAACAATTCCGATTGGCTAATCAAGGGACCACTTAAAATTACTAAGCCTGGATTCAACAAATTGATGTAGTTGGCAAGTCCGGCGCCGAAGATAGTAGCTGCATTATTAATAATCTCCTGAGCTAATACTTCGTGATTATCGGCGGCTTGACAGATATCAGCATAATCAATGAAATCAATTGATTTGGCAATTACCGAGGAGCGTCCTTGTTTTAGGGCTGTATTATATTTTTGAACAATTGCATAGATCGATGAATAGCAATCGATGCAACCATAATTTCCACAACTGCAAGCTTCCCCGTCAACATTGATCACCATGTGTCCGAAGGCATCCTCGGTATCATTAATCGTTCGAATGATTGTACCAGCCGATATTGCTCCGGTACGAATCCCGGTACTACAATTGAAATAAGCGATATTCCGGTATCCTTTACCGGCCCCAAAATTATATTCTGCCAAAATTGCCGTATTTGCCCCATTATCAATTGTTACCGGCAATTTCAACGCCTCTTCAAGTAATTCTTTGATTGGAGCCCCCATCCAACCAAATCCGGAAAAATTTTTGGGTCGAAGCATAATTCCGGTTGAGCGATTCA
>DNPP01000232.1 GCA_003501365.1 Bacillota bacterium | reverse complement strand
TATGCGGCATGACGATCGCTCCCAATACACTCATCACCAGGATCATGGAACCGCTCGGAAAACCGGGCGTAATCCATCCCACTGCGGCTTGATGCCAATGGAGATGAACCAAGCTCAGTTCGAAGATGAAAGAAAGTCCGATGAGAGAGACAAAACCAATGACCCACCGTTCCAATTTTTGATATGAATTGGAAAACACCATCCAACAGACCAATAGCGTCACCAATATCGCCCCGAACTTTATCGGCAAACCCATCAACATCTTCAGCGCAATCGCTCCGCCCAAAATCTCGGCCAAGGCAGTGGCATTGGCTGCTATCATTGCTGATATTAAAATGCTTCGACCAAGCCAAGGCTTAAGGAAAAAAGTGGCTGCCTCCGACAGGCAATAACCGGTTGCGATACCCAGATGAGCCGCGTTATGCTGTAAAACAATCAGCATCAAGGTCCCCAGTGTGATCACCCACAACATCGAGTAGCCAAAAATAGAACCCGCCGCAATATTGGTGGCCCAATTGCCGGGATCGATAAAACCGACGGTAACCAATAAACCCGGCCCGATGTATTTTACAAAGTCCAAGGCCATTAATTTGATGCCGGGGTGTTTATGCAAGTGCTTTTTTATGGATGAAATACTCATCAAAACGGCTCCTCAAAATTCTTAAAATATCAATTATTTAGGTATTATCATTTCGATGAGCAATTACATTATTCCTTCGTATCGATATAAGGCATCGGCGTTTTTATCAACTCTCAGAACCCGAAACCAATTTTCCCTCTCGCCTTTCGAAGCGGAATATGATATCTTAAACTGGGTAATATGCTTGACACGAACACAAGTTCGGTATAAGATAAAAATATATTTGCCTTAAGCCTAATTTTAAAGGAGCTTTCTCTATGGCGATATCAAAAAACAGCACTGTCTACGATAACAATAGTATCTCGTCGCTAAAAGGCGCCGACCGGGTCCGTCTCCGGCCGGGAGTTATCTTTGGTTCCGACGGTATTGAGGGTTGTGAACACTCTTGCTTCGAGATTCTCTCCAACGCCATTGACGAAGCCCGCGAAGGTTTTGGCGATTTAATTGAAGTAACCCGGCATCTTGATCATTCGATTACTGTGAAGGATCAGGGACGCGGTATACCGCTGGACTTCAATCCCAGAGAAAACCGCTATAACTGGGAGTTAGTCTTCTGTGAGTTATATGCCGGCGGTAAATACAAAAACAATAGCGGTGAAAACTATGAATTCAGCCTGGGCCTCAATGGTTTAGGCAGTTGTGCCACACAATACAGTTCGGAATTCATGGATGTAACGGTATACCGGGATGGCTGCCAATTCGCCTTGCACTTTGAAAATGGCGAGAATGTCGGCGGATTACAAAAAGAAAAATCCAAATATGAACACACCGGGACCCTCATTCACTGGAAACCCGATCTTAAAGTTTTTACGGATATTGCCATCCCTTTGGAATATTACCAAAATACCATGAAGAAACAAGCGGTAGTCAATTCGGGACTGACCTTCAAACTGTATGACGAGGCTTCGACTGAGACCTATACCTACTGTTACGCCGACGGCATCATTGATTATATAAAAGAATTAAATCAGGATAAAGGGTTTACCGAAATTCAGTTTTATGAAACCCAAACCCGGGGCCGTGACCGGGAGGACAAGCCCGAATACCGGGTCAAACTGCAAATTGGTTTTTGTTTCAATAATGAAATCAATCTATTGGAATATTATCATAATTCCAGTTTCCTAGAGTACGGCGGTTCGCCCGATAAAGCAGTCAAAACGGCCTTTATCTACGAAATCGACAAATGTTTAAAGTCCCGCAATAAATACAATAAGGACGAGGCAAAATTGACATTCGCCGATATCCAAGACAGTTTGATTCTGGTCAGCAACTCCTTTTCCACTGAGACCAGTTATGAAAATCAGACCAAGAAATCAATTACCAACAAGTTCATCCAGGAGGCCATGACCGATTTTCTCAAACAGCAACTGGAGATTTATTTTATTGAGAATAAACTTGACAGTGAAAAGATTTTAGAACAGATTCTGGTCAATAAACGCAGCCGGGAGACGGCCGAGAAAACCCGCATCAATATTAAAAAGAAACTTAGCGGCAGCGTGGATATTTCGAACCGGGTCAAGAAATTTGTGGACTGCCGGACCAAAGACTTGAACAAGCGGGAGCTATACATTGTAGAAGGTGACTCTGCTCTCGGCTCCTGTAAAATGGGACGTGACGCCGAATTTCAAGCCATCATGCCGGTGCGCGGGAAAATTTTAAATTGCCTGAAGGCTGAGTATGAAAATATTTTTAAGAATGAAATCATTGTTGATCTCTTGAAAGTGCTGGGTTGTGGCGTGGAGATCAAGTCCAAACATAACAAAGATTTGAATACCTTTGATATGAATAACCTCCGTTGGAACAAGGTTATTATCTGTACCGATGCCGATGTGGACGGATTTCAAATCCGCACCTTGATTCTGGCGATGCTTTACCACTTGACACCGACTCTGGTCGGGTCCGGTAAGGTTTATATCGCAGAATCCCCTTTATTTGAGGTTATCACTAAGGATAAGTCCCTTTTTGCATACAGTGAAAAGGAAAAACAAGAAATCATCGCTAAATTAACCGGAAAATTCAGTATCCAGCGCTCCAAAGGCCTAGGCGAAAATGAACCGGAAATGATGTGGGAAACCACTATGAATCCAGCCACCCGCCGCTTGATTCAGGTGTTACCCGATGATGTAGTCCGCACCGAGCAGGTCTTTGATCTACTCTTGGGCGATAACCTGCAAGGCCGCAAAGACTTCATCGAGGAAAACGGCTATAAGTATCTGGATATGCTGGATGTGAGCTGAGATTAGTTATTTGTTATTCGTTATCAGTTATTAGTTGAACCGCCAAATATTCCAGAAAATTAGTTGAAATAAATAATTGGAGCAAAAATGAAAATTAGCTAACCGCGATGCCTATCGACCTAACCCTTGCCCTTCCCCTTAGATGCAATTCAAAGCGTTTATTCGAGTGGAAGGGTAACCCTGGTCTTTGCAGCTCTTAAACCCAAAATTTTTTACCCCATAAACTTGCCTTAGGCGCGAAGCATTCAGGTTACCCTTCCACCTGAGAAGGTTAAACAAATCATCTCCCCGGGGGAAAGGCAAGGGTTAGGTGCCATTAGTCGTCGAAGCATTCGGATTCTTCCACCTGAAAAACTTATAAAATTATCTTCTTGGGGAGACCGACCTTTCAAGAAATAACCAATAACTAATAACCAATTACCGATCGGAGGCTTTATTGTGGCTACAGCCAATTTTACCGAACAAAAGATCATCACCACTCTGGAAGAGAACTATATGCCCTACGCGATGAGCGTGATCGTTTCCCGGGCGATCCCGGAGATCGATGGCTTTAAACCTTCCCATCGCAAACTGCTCTTTACCATGTACAAGATGGGTCTGCTCACCGGGGGACGTACCAAATCCGCAAACATCGTCGGTCAAACAATGAAACTTAACCCCCATGGCGATATGGCCATTTATGAGACAATGGTACGCCTGACTCGGGGTTACGATGCGCTTCTCCATCCATTCGTCGACTCTAAAGGTAATTTTGGCAAACAATACTCCCGCGATATGCATTTTGCCGCCCCTCGCTATACCGAGGCCAAACTGGACAAGCTCTGTGAAGAAATTTTTAAAGATCTGGATAAAGATACCGTGGATTTTATTGATAATTACGACGGCACTCTCAAGGAACCCACCCTGCTTCCCACCACCTTTCCCAATATTCTAGTCAATTCCAATCAGGGAATTGCGGTGGGTATGGCCAGCAACATTTGCAGTTTTAACCTGAAAGAAGTTTGCCAGATCACTATGGAATACTTGAAAGATCCGCAGGTCGATCTGCTTAGCCATTTGAAAGCGCCGGATTTAGCCTCCGGCGGCCAATTAATATATAACGAAAACGATATCCGGGAGATTTACGAGACCGGTCGCGGTAGCTTCAAACTGCGGGCCAAATACCGTTTTGATCAGAGTAATAACTGTTTGGAAATTTACCAAATTCCTTTCACCACCACATCCGAGGCGATCATCGATGGGATTATCGATTTAGTGAAAAACGGTAAAATTAAAGAGGTCGTCGATGTCCGTGATGAAACCGATTTAAACGGTTTAAAAATCACGCTGGATCTTCGGAAAAACATCGATCCGGAGTCTTTGATGAATAAATTATTCAAACTGACTCCACTCCAGGATTCGTTTAGTTGCAATTTCAATATCCTGATTCATGGCCGGCCGCGGGTTATGGGAATTCGTAGTATTTTAGAGGAATGGACCAATTTCCGGATTGAATGCATCAAGCGACAAACCGCCTTTGATATTCAGAAGAAATCGGAAAAGCTCCATTTGTTGTTGGGATTGGAAAGAATTTTGCTGGATATTGATAAAGCCATCCGGATTGTCCGTGAGACTGAGCAGGAAATTGCCGTAATTCCCAACTTAATGCAGGGTTTCGCCATTGATCAACCGCAAGCGGAGTTTATCGCCGAGATCAAACTGCGCAATCTGAACCAGGAATATATCCTAAACCGGGTGGCCGAGATCAAGGGATTACAGCAAGAAATTGCGGTCTTAAAGGATTTACATGGCGACGAAGCCAAACTTAAGCAGCTAATCGCTAATCAATTACGGGAGATTGCCAAAAAATACGGCGGGCCCCGCCGAACCGAGCTGATTGGGGAAGAACATATCGCGGAAGTGACTACTGAGCATCTGATCGAGGATTATAATTTAAAAATTTTTCTTAGCGAACAAAACTATTTGAAGAAAGTCGCTCTAACCTCGCTAAGGGCCAATCCGGAACAGAAGCTTAAGGATGACGATCGGATCATCCAGGAAATTGAGACCCATAACAAGGCTGATCTACTGCTCTTCTCCAACAAACATACGGTCTATAAGTTAAAGATTTATGATATCAACGACGGCAAAGCAAGCAGTCTTGGCGAATATCTGGCGAATATCCTGGAATTGGATAATGATGAACGAATCGTATACCTGGTGGCTACCGATGATTACCGGGGTTATCTGCTCTTTGCGTTCGAAAACGGCAAAATCGCCAAAGTCGATCTGGCAAGTTACGCCACCAAGACCAACCGCCGCAAATTGGCCAATGCCTATTCCGATATGGCGCCATTGCTCAGGATGATGCTTTTGGAACAAGATTTGGAGTTGGTCGCTTTCAGCAACATCCAAAAAGTTTTAATTTTTAATACTGAAGCGATTAGCCCCAAAACCACCCGTGATTCGCAAGGGGTTCAAGTCTTGGCATCCAAGAAAGGCAGCCGGATGGTTGAATTAAAAAACCTCACCGAAGTGAATTTGAGTGACCCTGATTATTACCGCACCAAGAATATCCCGGCCATCGGCTGCTATTTAAAAGATGAAGACCGGCAAGTGCGGCAGGGTGCGTTGGGATTGGAGATTTCCGCTAAAGAATCCTAACCGTCACCTTTATTATTTAGGCTAAAACTTTCTGCTGCTCTCTAACGTCCAGCGCCTCCCGGTCCGGGCAGGGTTCACTGACAATTGCATTGGCCCACTTACCGCATTTATCGCCCCAGCGGGCAATGGGACGTCCATTTAGATCGACTTGAATGACTTCACAAACGTTGGGGCAACCGTTACAATTAAAAGTTTTCGGTACAAATTGCAAATCGGCGGTATTAAAACCCGCAAATCTGGTTTGAAAACCGGTTTTCTTGATATAATCCTCGGCCAGCAAGGCCGCGCCGATCGCTCCCATTACATTGAAATACTGGGGTATTATCACTTCATGTTGCAATTCCTTCTCCAAGGCCGCTACAATTCCCTTATTGGCCGCTACTCCACCCTGGAATACATAGGGCGGTTCTAAGACCTTGCCACGGCAGAGGTTGGTAAGATAATTACGGATCAATGCTTCACAAAGCCCCTTAATGATATCAGCCTTGGAAAACCCATATTGTTGCTTGGCGATCATGTCTGACTCTGCAAAAACCGTACATCTCCCGGCAATCCGAATATTTTCGGTAGAGGAAAGCGCGAGATCCCCAAATTGCTCAATGGGAATTTTAAGCCGTTCCGCTTGATGATCCAGGAAAGACCCGGTGCCGGCCGCGCAGACGGTATTCATAGCAAAGTCCGTAACCATCTGGTCCCTAAGTAATATAACTTTCGAATCTTGGCCGCCAATCTCAAAAATCGTTCTTACATCGGGATAATTCTGGATCACCGCACTGGCATGCGCAGTAATCTCATTTTTTACGATATCCGCTCCCAGAACGATCCCGGCCAATTGCCTGCCGCTACCGGTGGTACCGACTCCAATGATCTCGAGCCCCGGATTTCCAATCTTTAATTGTGTAAGCCCTTTTTTGATGCATTCCAAAGGTTGCCCATTGGTCCGAATGTATTGTTGATGTAAAACCTTCCCTTCCGGACCTAAAGCAACGATATTGGTACTGACCGAACCCACATCGACTCCTAAAAACGCCTTCATCGTATTCCTCCTAGGCAATCTCCTTATGTAATTTCTTGCTCCGCAGCAATTCCACAAACGCTTCCAAGCGGGTTAGATTATTGGCAATCCCGGATTGTTCATCGAGTGCCAGCGTCAAAACAGGAATATTGTGATCACGGGATATTTGAGGGGTGATACTTTGGGTGACCAGCTCCGGCAGACAAGCGAAAGGCATTAAATGAATAATCCCGTCAAAGCCCAGATACTTGTATTCGATGATGCTTCCGACATTTTCATTTTCATGGCCGCCGATTTCGATCTCCATATATTGCCTACTGGCTTTGATGATCTTTGAATTGGATTTCCCAAAGAAATTCGGCAAGTTATGGTCAACCCATTTTGAAATACACATGGATCGAGTTACCTCACAACCTAGATTACCCATCACTTCAGCAATATTCATATTGATGGAGGATTCCATCACTACAAAAATTTCCCCCACAATACCAATGCGCAGCTTCTGAGCTTCCGGCACATCTTTACGAGGGACTGCCGTAAGCATAGCCAACCCTTCCCGGTAAATTCGATCTACATCGGCTAAAGTTTTAGCCTCTTTATGGAAACGCTCCGTAATTTCTTCGAAAACCTTGGTAAAGGACCCGCGCTTTAATTCATAGGCTCTTTTCTGTTCCACGATCGTTTGCAGATGATCAACGGCATGGGCTAGCCGGTAAACCGTAAAAAGCACTCCGGCCAATTTAGCCCAAGAATTTTTCCCTTTTAACAACCAAAGATTACGCCAAAATTGACCGATATCTTCAAAAATACTATTGAAAACGATAATATTTACTTCATACCCCAGGCTTTGAAGCGTGCGGCGGTGTACTTCATTATAATATCCGGCCCGGCATGGACCATTTCCTCCGGAAGTAACAATGGTATCGGCCCCCAATTCCAATGCCTCGATGTACGAGCCTAAAATCACTTTATAGGGAAAACAGGCAAATTCCGGACTATATTTAACCCCAAGATTAATTGTATGCTGACTAGGGCGGGGAGGCTCAATCACCTGATGCCCTAATAGTTCGAAAATCTTGTAATAGACGATTGTCGAGCCCATATATGGAAAGGTTATTTTCATCTAAGCGCACTCCATTTTTGATTTCTTCTTGACAATCATATCGATAAAGGCCTCAACCCTTGTCTGCAAATGATTTTCTCCGGTATGCTCGTCTATCCTGACCGTCATAAAAGGTTTCTGATATTTCAGCGAATCCAATTCCAAGATTTTGCCCAAGAATGAATCAGGACCGCATCCGAAAGCGGTAACATGGATTACTCCATCAAAGCTTGAATCCTCAAAAAAGTGATAAGCCCCGGCTAACAATTTATTGGAGAAAGTCCAAAACAGCGTCTTGGGGAACCGGCTTAATTGTTCATCGATCTCCTTGGGAGTCAACATTTCAAACGTGACTGGGCACGCGCCCAGTTGACGCAATTTATTTAAAACATCCATACTGATAAGGTTGTCGTAAACATTGTAAACATACCCGATGACCCCGATCCTTATTAATGGCAATTTGCCCATT
>DNPP01000469.1 GCA_003501365.1 Bacillota bacterium | reverse complement strand
CCACCCGGATTCGGGGATGTTCCTGAAAGAATTCCAATACGTTGTCTTTGGATATCTTCTTTTTGGTTTTGGCGACAACAGTGATGATATGGCCGTGGGTTACCGGCGTGTGGACCAAAATCCCGGTAGCATCCACATGCGGCATAATAGTCATTAGATCTAACGCTTGATGACTGGGGGCTTTATCGACCTGCAATGCATTGGTTAATCCGCGATGATAATCGCCCGGATCGGCTACCCGGCGGATGATGGTAATGGCCACTTTCTCCACTCCCACTTTGCGGTCGATGCAATCGACCGATCGGATCAAGCCGGTGGTATTACAAGAAGTAAGTTTTAAGAACTGTTTGCCCAGGCCCTTTTCATAGTTGGCATAGCCGTGGAAGAATACATCGGCTACACTGTTCTTCTCGCCACCCTGAAAAATTGCTTTCTTGTTATATTTCTGATACAGTTCTTTATTCTTGGCGCCTACGCCTGCGCTGGTGGCATCCATGATGATGTCACATTGTTGGATCAGATCCATCAGGGTTCCGGAAACGGGGATTCCGGCATTTTTAAGCAGTTCGCCGTTTTCAGGCAGAGCATTGTAAAATTTATACGGCATCCCTTTTTCTTTAAGAGCTCTAACTGCAAGAGTTGGCGCTACATCAGCAACTCCCACTAGTTCCATATCCTTCTGCAACGCTACTCCGTCCGCCAGTCTTTGTCCAATTACTCCATAGCCCGCTACTCCGACTCTTACCATTAACAAGCACCTCCTAAAATTAATTTAAAACGTTTACGAATTGATATTCATTTTTCCTTACTATTCCCTGCTTTGGTTAATCGTTGATATGAAAATTTGATAATTATAAGCTACGCAAGTAATAATAAGGTTTTCGCCTGTCTAATACTATTAATACGGTTTAAATGATTACTGATTCTAATTAAGGAATTAACGTTATAAAACTGTTGGTATTGATTTTTCCGGAAACGTTTGCAATTTACAATTGCAAATATTAGCCCCTAATGATTGTCATGAATCCTTTATTTAAGGACCGAAAAATGGTGCACATAATATCTACTACCACCACTAACTAGTTTTCCTGATTATCAATTCCGGGTTCAATAAAATTCTTTTATTAATAACACTATCCCCACCTTTTATCTGATCCAGAAGCGTCAAAAAAGCCAACCTACCCATGTCATATTTCGGCTGAGCAATCGTGGTTAATTGAATTTCCGGCAAAGCGGCAAATCCAATATCATCGAAGCCGACTACTGAAATATCCCCGGGAATCACCAAACCTTCTTCTTTAATAGCCTGAATAGCTCCCAACGCCAACATGTCATTAGCCGCAAAAATCGCGGTAGGCCTTAGGTTCACTTGAAGCACTTTTTGGGTTGCTTGATGGCCGCTCTCTCTTTTAAAATCACCATTTAAAATATAGTCTTGATTAATCGGAATTCCATTCATTTCAAGGGCATTTTTATAACCTAGCAACCGATCTTGATTGGAAAATGCATCTTTGAGACCACCGATAAAAGCTATCTTTTTATGACCTTTACTAATCAAATATTCCACCGCTATTCGGGCGCCGCTAATATTATCAATTAATATGGATGTACTGTTGGGATAGTCAATCCGGCTGATAAAAACCGCCGGTTTGATACCCAAATGAAAAACTTTTTTAATATGGCCTGTTCTTTCCGAACTGGGACCAATTATTATCCCATCAACTTGTTTTTGCATCAGAACTTCCAAATATCTTTCTTCTTGTTCCTCACTCCAATTGGTATTACAAAGAAAGACGGAATACCCTTCCATATTGGCGGCGTCTTCCACTCCCCGGGCTACCTCCGGAAAGAATGGATTAGTAATATCCGGTATCAGTAGGCCAATAGTCTTAGTTTCCTTTTTAACCAGCCCCTGGGCAATTGCATTGGGTTGATAACCCATTTCGGAAGAAATTTTGACGATTTTCTTTCGCGTTTCTTCATTGATTTCGGGATGATTATTCAGGGCCCGGGAGACTGTTGCATAAGAAACACCGGCTTTTTTAGCAACATCTTTGATTGTAGGCATGGCATCACCTTATCTTGCAAACGTTTACACAAATATTACCAAATAAATCCCCATTTGTCAATAAAAGCAGCGACAGATCTTCTTTGCATTCAATTGAACGTTATTTACCTTTTGTTGCCTCTCCGGCGCAGCACATCGATAAAAACGGCTCCGATAATCACCGCTCCGACAACCACCGTCTGCATATCGGGAGCTACTCCCAGTAAATTTAGACCGTTTCGAATGACGGCAATAATCATGGCGCCAATCAATGTTCCCCAGATAGTACCAATTCCGCCCATAAAGCTGGCCCCACCTATAATAACTGCAGCAATGGCATCCGACTCATATTGCAGTCCAGCCAGAGGGTATGCAGCGTTAACCCGCCCCAAAAGCACCATACCTGCTATTGCTGCCATTAAGCCGCTAATTGCATAAATCCAAATTAACACCCGATCTGTATTGATACCAGAAAGCCGAGCGGCTTCTTTGTTACCTCCCACAGCATAAATCTGACGGCCCAAAGTAGTACGGGTAAGAAAAATATGAAAAACAACAACCATAACAGCCACCAACAGAAAACTAAAAGGAATACCCCAGATATAACCGGCTCCTATAAATTGAATCCAATTTGGAAATCCCGAAATCGGCGATGCCCCGGTTATAAACAATGCCAAACCACGCGCAATGTTTTGGGTACCCATCGTTGAGATAAATGGATGCGGCAAATGCAATTTGGTTAAAAGCAGCCCGTTGACTAATCCAAACAAGGCCCCGCAAGCAATACCAAAAATAAATCCCACTACCGGATTGACATGAAAATTATTAATTGCAAGACCGGTTACACAAATTGATAGGGCTAAAACCGATCCAACCGACAGATCGATACCTGCAGATAAAATGGTTAGCAGCATTCCGGCCGATACCAATGCATTGATTGCCGATTGCTGAGCTACATTCATCAAATTTTTTACGGTAAAAAAATAAGGTGTTGCAATCGATAAAATGATCATCAAAATAACTAAACCAAGTAGTGTACCTAATTTATTAAATATATTCCGCCAATTAATATTATTTAAAACCTGTTTTGCTTCAGCTTGCATATTCCATACCTCCTGTAGCTGCTTTCATAATTTTTTCCTGTGTTGCATCAGCCCTATTAAATTCCCCGGTAATTTTGCCATCATGGATCACGATAATTCGATCGCTAAGTCCCAAAATCTCCGGTAACTCCGAAGAAATCATGATAATTGCCGCATTATCCCTTACTAACTGGTTCATAATATTGTATACTTCTACCTTGGCTCCTACATCAATACCTCTGGTTGGTTCATCAAAAATAAATATCTTTGCATTGGTATTAAGCCATTTAGAGATAACCACCTTCTGCTGGTTTCCTCCGCTCAGTTGGCCAACCTTAGTATTTAAATCCGGGGTCTTCACTTTTAAATGATGAACTAAATTGATAACCTCTTCTTTAATCCTCTTAAGGTTGAGTAAAATTAACTTTTTATATTTCTTTAGATTAGCAATGGAACTGTTAAACATAACCGTTTCATCAAGAAACAAACCCTGATTTTTGCGATCTTCGGTCAATAGTACCAAGCCATGGTTTAGGGCATCTTGAGGGGATTTTACTGCTATTTTTTCTCCTTGAATATAAATATCTCCACTGTCGATTGGATCACCCCCAATAATGGCCCTAGCCAATTCCGTCCGGCCGGCGCCTACCAAACCGGCTATCCCTAGGATTTCACCCTGATAAGCGTGAAACGAAATATTTTGAAGGACGCCGGCTTGATTTAGATTCTCAACCCGTAACGCCTCAGCAGCCCGATGGGTTTCAATTTTGGGGAATTTATTTACGATTTCCCGACCGACCATATGACGAATCATATCATCGATCGATACTTTAGAAACGTCTTCGGTAATAACCAGTTTTCCATCGCGCAACACCGTTAAGCGGTCACCTATTTCGGCCACTTCTTCCAACTTGTGGGAGATAAAAATAATGGTTACGCCTTCATTTTTTAACTGCCGCATGATCCGGAATAATTCCACAATTTCTTCATTTCCCAAAGCCGCTGTCGGTTCGTCTAAAATAATCAAATTGGCATGGATTGATAAAGCCTTGGCAATTTCAACCATTTGCTGCTTCCCGACTCCCAAGCTGCCAACCAAGGCAAGCGGATCAATTTTCTGGTTTAATTTGCCCAAAATTTCCTGAGTTTTTGCGATCATCGCTTTCCGGTTTAAAAAGATTCCCGTTCGTTGATCTTTCTTAATTTCATGTCCTAAAAATAGATTTTCAGTTACATCCAGCAGCGATATTAAATTTAATTCTTGATAAATCGGAACAATGCCCAACTTTTTCAAAGCCTTTTGCGGATTATTATCTTCAACTTTCCGGCCGTTTATATAAATTTCGCCGGCATCGGGATGATACAAGCCGGTAAGAATTTTAATCAGAGTGGATTTCCCCGCCCCATTTTCTCCAACCAAGACATGAATCTCGCCTTTTTCAATCTCCAGGCTGACATTATCAAGCGCTTTCACTCCAGGAAAGATTTTACTGACATTCTTAATTTGCAAAAAAGAAGTACTCACCTGAACACCTCCAAAATACGGTGAGACTTCCCTAGAATAACTAAGGAACGTCTCACCGGGAATTAGGTATTATAGTTTATGACCGACAATTTTTTCAGCCGCTGTGATATTTTGTTTGACGTTTGCTTTATCAACCACTACGGTAGGAACATCGATGGCTTTCTCAATTTTTTCACCGTTCAAGCACTTTACTGCGTATTCAATTCCTTCATAACCAATTCCGTATGCATCTTGTTTGATGGTACCTGTCAAACCACCATCCCTGATCGATTTTAGAGCGTCCGGCGAACCATCAAAACCGACAATCATAATTTTCTTTTTGATATTGGCAGTAGTGACAGCGCGTAATGCTCCTAAAGCCATTTCATCATTAGTGCAATAAACGCCATCAATCTTGTCCGGATGAGATTGTAACAAGTTCTGCATTACATCCATGCCTTTACCCCGTTCACTATCAGCGGGTTGAATTTCAAGGATTTTTATTTTACTGCTTTTTACCGCATCAGTAAATCCATTGGCACGTTCATCATGGGTAGCATCGCCCATGGCACCTCTAATAATAATTACATTGCCGCCTTTCGGCATTTTTTGCAAGAAATATTCCCCGGCTTTTTTCCCTGCATTATAATTACCAGTCCCAATGAAAGTAACCTTATCATCCCATGCGGCGTTGGTATCAATTAAAAGAACAGGAATATTGGCCTTTTTCGCTTGGTCAAATACTGGAATAGTCGCTTGCGGCCGTAGCGGGGCTACTACCAATGCATTGATGTTCTTGGTAACTTGGTCTTGCAACATGTTGAACTGCTCCATAACCTGAGTCTCTGCTGAAGGCCCAATGATCGAAACTTCTACGCCGTATTTAGTTGCAGCGGCGTTTACCCCGGCTGCTACAGTTTTCCAATAATCACTGTTTAAAGCTTTTAGGACGACAGAAATTTTATACTGTTTTGCAGCTGAAACTCCATTAAAAGACGTCATTGCCAAGCAAAGAACCAATAACACACTCAAAACCATTAAAAACCTTGCACGTACTTTCACATCCAACACTCCCTTTTTTAAATTTTGAAGACAAAATCATTTAATCGCTCTTAACTATCGTCTCTAACTGTCACCCCCATTCCAGAATAATTCCCTTTATTTTGCGGGTCAAAAAATTCGATATGTAAATTAGAAAATAGCTACTGTAATTATCGTAAACGTTTTAAATCGCATTTACCATTTATAGCATAGATGGTAAAATTTAATCCGTATTTATTTGTAATTTTTTTAAAAGCTTTAAGTATTTGATTAAAAAGCCCTATAATCATCCAATAATTCTTTGTAAACGTTTTAAGATAATATATTATTTCTTGTCTTAGGACAAAATTCCTTCTTAAAATATCCTCTTTATTAATAAAATTTTTAGCTAAAGTTAATTTTTATTTAACACACAGGTGATTTTCTAAAAGAAGTGTATAAACACTGGTTTTTCTTATTTTCAAACTCAATTGGAATGTTCCAATTTGAAAATGGCCATAAATTGTCGTAAATTTTCGGCAATTTGAGCCAAGCTTTCAGCTTGTGCCGTAACTTCCTCGACTGATGCGCTCTGTTCTTCGGCAATTGCCGAAACCTCTTGCGTATTAGCCATATTTTCTTCACTAATTGCTGCAATTGCCGAAATCGCCTCAGTCATATTTCCATTTCGTATAGTCATCTGTTTTGTGGATTGCGCAACTAAATCAATTTGGTTCAAAATATTGGTTAAAGTCTGAAAAATTGTTTCAAAGGTTATATTGGTTTCATTTATCAATTTTTTCCCTGACTCCGCCCTCTGAACTCCGTTTTGCATTATTTCAACTGCGCGGGAAGAACGAGTTCTCATCGTCACTATCAAATCCGAGATTAACTTAACGGCTTGTTTGGATTGATCAGCTAATTTCCCGGTTTCTTTAGCTACAACGCCAAAACCTTTACCGTAATCTCCGGCTCTGGCCGCTTCAATTGAAGCGTTTAAAGCCAATAATGTGGTCTGCTCTGCAATGCCTTCAATTACCGATATAATCTGATTAATTTCCTCAGACGATTCATCAAGAGTATTAATTACCTGGCTCATCTCTTTGGTATAATTAAACAACATATCAATCTCATTGGTAACGTCAAAAGCAGCCTGTTGACCAAGTTTTGCTGATTGTGCTACTTTTTCTGATGCAAATGTAATACTTTGAACATCGGTTGAAACTCTTTGAACAAATTCTGATAATAATTGATTGGTTTCAACTGCCTGATTTATTTGGGTTACCTGTTCCGACGACGCTTTGGCTAACTCATCCATCGTTGTCGCAACTTCTGCCGCCGAATGCCCATTTTCATTTGATGCGGCCTTTAGTTCCTTACTGGCGGAAAATAAATAATCCGACTGCTCATTGATGCTTCTCACCATTTCTCTCAAATCAACGATAGCTTTATTTAGTTCTTTTGCTGCAAGCGACACTTCCGGGCATCCTGAAATGCTGACATTTCTTGATAAATCGCCCACCGCCAACAATTTAGTAGCATCTATCATTTTTATTAAGGGCTTTGACAACGATTTTGCAATGATCATCCCAATCGCTATAGAGAGCAAAACGCTTATTATCATGATAATTGCAGTGGTCCTTTTCGATTGAATAGCGAAAATATAGCCATGATGAATATAATTTAAGACAGAATGTGAAATTAAAATAGATGCTTTATCTAAATGTGAATTGATATCTTTTAGTTCCTTTTGCAGAAGTTCATAATTATCAATATTTACGGGCATTATAACAATTGTCTTAACGAAATCAAGTTTTTTTATAATCTCTTTTTTACTTTGCTCATCAAGGCCTTGCGCAAAAGAAATTTTACTTTCGATTTCATCTATCTGTGCTAAATTCCCAAAGGAATTTGCCTTCTCTATTGATGGATTTAAACAAATTTCTAAATAAAGGATAGATATTTGTTTTAAATTCTGCTTGAGAGTGAAGTTTTCTTTTAATTTATTATTGTTGTCATTAAACGCTGTTTCGGTTGTATCCTGCATATTGTTGATAATCTTAATACTTGTATACCCCTGAATTCCAAGAAAAGCAATCAGTAGTGCAATAATAATCAAGATTTGATAAAAAACCTTTAGCTTGGTAAAAAAAATGGCTATCTTGCGGCATTTATCTAATAACTTGTCAAATAGTTCAAGCATATCATGCCTCCATTTTCCAAATTAGAGAGTATAGTAATAATAATCCTCTAAGAACTCCACCCTAACAGGAGTGGATGACTATTTCCCTTTTACCTAATAGCTTGCCTCAATACATCAATTGAGGTCTTCACTCCTTCAAGAGGTGTCATGGTCATGTCCTCCATCTCAAGAGAAACGTAGTCATTATAGCCAACCATGCGGCATACAGAAAAAAATTCTTTCCACCACTGTAAGTCATGACCGTATCCTACAGCTACATAATTCCAAGAACGCTCCGCAAAACTGTCAATAGCTTTAGTATCTAATACGCCGTTTACGCCCGCCATTCTGTGTTCCAATCTGGAATCCTTGCCATGAATATGATAAAGTGCTTCACCCAATACACGTACAGCCTCAATAGGGTCTCCGCCCATCCAAAAGCTATGCCCCGGATCCATATTCATACCAATCATATCGCCGACCTCTCCACGAAGTCTAAGTAAAGTCTCGGGATTATATACCAACTGATAACCATGATTTTCTAAAGCAATACGTTGAATGCCACAATTTTCAGCTTCCTTCACCAGTCTCCGCCATACAGGAATAGCCACATCCTCCCATTGGTATTTCAGTACATTTTGTGTTTCAGGGGGCCAGCTTGTTGTAACCCATACAGGAGTATTATCATCTTTACATCCCATTGGTAAGCCGCTCATCATTACGATTTTTTTTATTCCCAGCATTTCAGCAAGGAAAAAAGTCTTTCTGGTAACAACCATATCCTTTTCATATGCAAGCGGATTGCCCGAGCAATTGAGTGCAATCAGCTCAATGCCACGCTTTTTTAATTCATCCATATATTTGTCCCTGGCAACTTTACTTGAAACAAGCTCCTCAAGGTTTAAATGTGGGGCCTTTGACCAGTTGCCGGTTGGAATTTCCAAGGCACGAATCCCAAGGCTCTGGACCACGTCCAGCATTTTCTCAAATGGTAAATATCCTAATGAATCTGGTATGTAAGATAATTTCATCGAAAATGCTCCTTTCTTACTTATAAAATGCTGGACATTCAGGTATAAAAATGGAAACAATTGTGCCTTTTTCTCTTGCCTCGCTGCAAGCATCCGATGTAATGCACGCAACATATCCATCCCATGCTGTCGGCCCTTTTAAGGCGCCTTCCTTTACGGCATCTACCCACTGCCTGAGTTCAGCATCATAGGCTTCAACAAATCTATCCATCCAGTCGGGGAAAATTTCATAGGAACGTGCTCCCGAAGAACGCATGACAACATTGGCAGGGTCGGGAAGACGTACTGTTCCGGTTTCACCCACAACTTCGCATTGAACATCATATCCATACTGACAATTGACGAAGGATTCTATATCTATGCGTATACCGCTCTGTGTTTCTAATAGTACTATCTGAGGATCTTGCAAACCATTTTCAGACAGGCTAGAGCATTTCGGCATCAATACTTGAGCGGTTTTATAGTCCTCCCCCAAAAGCCAACGAAGTACGTCGATTTCATGAATAACCGAATTCTTGATGTTCATTTCAGTAGTGTGCTTGGGGCCGGGGATGCGGTTTCTATGTACGCAATGAAGTATCAATGGCGCACCTATTTCTCCATTTTCAATTACCGATTTAATCTGTCCGTAGCCTCTATCATAGCGTCTCATAAAACCCACCTGTACCAACTGTTTTCCGCCCACGATTTCAGCTTGGACAATTCTTTTGCAATCGTCTGCCGAGGTAGCCAACGGCTTCTCGCAAAATACAAATTTTCCGGCTTTGATGGATTCAATAACATATTGCGCATGAGTTGGGTCCCATGATGCAATGACAATTGCATCGACCTCTGGCGCCTCAATGACTTCCTCTCCGGTATTATAAAATTTTGCCCCGAATTTGTCCGCTATTCTTTTTGCTTTTACCGCATTAATATCTGATATTGCCGCAACCTTTACCCCAGTAATAACATTCGTAAGTCTACGGATATGATCTTCCCCGATGGCTCCCGTTCCAATTACGCCTACACGCAAATCCATAGTTGCCGTCACTCCTGCATTAGAAATATTTATTAAGTTTATAATGTAAAACTGTATTATCTGTTCAGGCTTATTTAAAGCTTCATTATTTCTCGAGGGTCACCATGAATCACCCGATAAAGTTAAAGCGCTATTTACAAATTTGTTTCGTAAACGTTTAAAAAATACTGGCGCTTTCTCCTTTCAACCTTAGAATCTTAAATCTAATGTATCAATTGTAGAACCAAAACATAGGCATGTATAGATTTGTGAAGTTGCTCCATGGTTTTTACATCGCCTTTAAAAAAGCCAAAATGGGCGTTGTAATCATTATTTTTGAGTACCAGGAGGTTTACTTTTGGAATTATCCGTAAACGTTTTCAACAACTTTATATAAATATTACTTCGTCTTTTGAAAAACTCCTTCTTAATTGTTACCTTTTTTTAAAAGAATTTTTAATTGTTGCTAATGTTGTGAGCTCAACAATAGTCAGAACTCTCCATAATATTATTAGTTCGATTGTTTCATTTAAATAAACTTACAAAAATTAAAATTGTAACTTATCATACGGATATCACCGTAATCTCCAGGTTGTGCTAAAAAAACCAGCTATCAGCTGGTTTTTTAAATATTTTGTTCTTTTAATGGTCATTATCTGCTCAAACTCAAAATCAACTCCCGCACCAGCTTTGCTCCCAAAACCTGAGTCGCTCCGGTCGGATCATAGGCAGGAGCGATCTCGACCAGGTCGGTTCCGATTACCTTTAATGAAGCCATTTGCTTTATAAAGCCGAAGAGTTCCTTGGGAAAAATACCACCGGACTCCGGAGTGCCGGTCCCCGGCGCAAAAGCCGGATCCAAAATGTCAATATCAATTGTTACATAAAGCGGATAATCCCGTAACTCTTGCAAACAGGAACTAAATGGAGCCAGAAGCTCTTCAGGATAAAGCCGGGTATTAGTTTTCGCGTAATCAAAATCGAGTCGATCCCCGGAGCGAATGCCAAACTGGTAAACCCGGCCCGGTCCCAACTTATCAGCCACCAAACGCATCACTGACGCATGAGAATAAGCCTCACCCAAATAGGCGGCCCGGAGATCGGTATGGGCATCCAGATGGATAACCCGCAAATCCGGGTACTGCTCCGCCAAATATTCAATCGCCGGCCAAGTGACTAGATGTTCGCCGCCAAGCATCAGCGGGATCTTACCGTCTAAATAAATACTGGTTACGGCGGCTCGAATCATTTCTAGAGACTTCAGCACATTGCCAATCGGTAAGTACAAGTCGCCGGCATCAAAAAACTTCATGTCCCGCAAGTCTTTCTCCTGATAAAAGCTATACTCCTCCACCGCCTCGGAGACTTCCCTTACCGCTTTGGGACCGAAGCGCGAACCAGGCCGAAATGAAACAGTATAATCCATCGGCGCTCCAAAGAGGACTACCCGGGTTGAATCATATGTGGTTGACGCAGCCATATAACGCGACTTAAGGTCGTTCTCTATCCACCAAGAGTTTTGATTATTTTCCATTCACCATCTGCTCCACAAAGCGCGGTAATTTAAAGGCCCCAAAATGCAACTCCGGAGTATAATATTTAGTATCCAGGATGGCAAACTTGCTAGGATCCGCTTTAATCGGATCGAATTTTTTACTGGCAATCGTAAAACTCCACAAACCCGATGGATAAGTAGGAATACTGGCAGTATATAAATACTTTATCGGGAAGACTCCCTTTAAGTTGGTATGAATCATTTGAATCACATTTTGATCGACAAATGGCGATTCGCTCTGGGCCACCATAATTCCGTCTTCAGTCAAAGCCTGGTAAACATCTTGGTAAAACTCCCGGCTGAAAAGTCCGACTGCCGGTCCGATAGGTTCGGTGGAGTCGATGATGATTATATCGTAACGATTTTTGTTTTGGCGGACATGCGCCACTCCATCGCCTATTGCCAAGGTGACTCTGGGGTTGGTAAGTGAACCGGCGATACTAGGCAAGTATTGCTGACTGACTTCGACCACCCGGTTGTCGATCTCTGCCAACACTGCTTGTTCCACTGTTTGATGTTTCAAAACCTCACGGATCACCCCGCCGTCCCCACCGCCAACCACCAAAACTCTTTTAGGATTTGGATGAGTATTTAGTGCCACATGGGTAATCATCTCATGATAAACAAATTCATCAACCTCAGTGGTCATGACCATTCCATCCAATACCAGCATCTTACCGTACTGGACCGTATCAATGACCGCCAAATCCTGATACTCGGTTTGTTCGGTATGCAAAGTACGGGTGATTTTACAAGAAAAACTCAAATTGGGAGTTTGCTTTTCGGTATACCAAAGTTCCATTGACGTCGTCACCTCATTTTATGTTAATGGTTATTCAATCGGATAGATTATAGCAAAATATCCCTTGAAAATATACATATAATATAATTTTATTTTGTCCCTACTTCAGACTGTATATCCGGAACTGCACTCACTACCTCGATGACCTGATAACAAACTTGGGCAGTACCTGCGATTTGATATCGGATAAATACCAGATGGGCCCCGACACCGGGATTCAAGCGCCATGTCATCGCCGTATCTCCCGGCTGCCAACTGGACCATGCCAATTGATCATTACTCACCGCCCACCGGAGATCGAGTGTTGAAATACCGGGTTTTATCGTAATCCAACGGGAAGCGCTCTTTGCCTCCCCGTTATTTACATTAAAAGATACCGTCGCGGAAGCTCGTAACCGGTTATTCACAGCTTTATCAGTGATTACCGATACATTTCCGGCTTGATCCCGGGCTGCAATCCGACAAAAAGCCGTGGCATCAAGCGGCACATCCCCTATATAGGTTCCATCGGAAGCAGCCGAGACCGCTAGTTCCCTCCAGGAACCATCACTAGTTAATAGCTGTAACCAGCAATTGGCATCTTCAGAGACAGACCAGTGTAAATGCAAAATCCCCGGCTCATCCATACTTTCTCCCAGCAATGTTATAACCGGAGGCGCCGTATCGAATTGAATTTGAGGTTGGTTGACGAGAGGGCTATCGGTGCCCTGATACTGATAAGGGGGTGGGACCATTTGCAATGGCTCCACGATAGTTTTGGGTTTCTCTAGGTAAAATGCCATGCCTGATATCCCGGAACCGGTTGGAACTACCCAGACTTTGCTTACTGTTTCAGGTAACGTAGGTGGTGAACCCCACCACGGATACCACTGCCATTCTTTCCCTTGGGCACTCACCCAAAAGCCAACCAAGTTTTTGGTTTCATCCTGGGGTAATATAACCAACCTACCCGCTATGTTATTCAAACTAACTTTCAGAAGAGATTTTTCCGTATTCAGGGTTGATGTTTTACCAGCAGTCTGTTCTTTGGCGGCTCCGTTTCGTTGCCCCTGCCCCTGTCCCTGTCCAAGTTTTTGATAAGCTTGAGCCCGGATAGCTAACAGTGGCTCAAAGTCTTGATTTACCGCCAACCCTTGTTTGGCTAAATCCAGTGCTTCAGCATATTCCTGTTTGCGCAACTTCACGGTGCAAGCTCCTAGAAAACCTACTAGTGAGCGATGATCATGGTGAATCGCAGCCAGATATTGTTCATAGGCGAGACTCCATTGGCCGTCCTTGAACAAGGCTTGTCCTTGAGTAATCTCAAAAGCCGCATTTAAATCCGAGTCGTGAAAATCCTTGGTTGCGTTGGCCAAACTAACGTTGTGATCCGGCCGTACCCATTGGATATTACTCTCCCAAAGCTTATAATCACTATTCAATCTCTGACCGGCTAGCCAATCACCTAAAGCCGCCTTCAAATCGCCCGTTTGCCATGCCGACCAGCCCTTCAATTCCCAGAAAAGAGTCCCGCAAAGTATTGATGATGATTCAAGGTATTCCGGTCTGATCCACACATCAGCCTGCTTAGGCTCACCCAAAGCCAAATAGGTCCTACACAAATCTTTGGCACGGATCACCTGCCACTCTTCTGGTAAAGGATCGGCATTAAGTAGATAATCCAAAGCCAAATCGTATTCTCCCAATTGTAGACAGGCCGCACCCATTCGCAAGGAGACTGCCGGACTTTTCAACCCTGCCAGTGTTTCTTTAGCCTGTTCCGATTGCCACTGATCCAGATAAAAGTCAGCCAAGGCCAGTTTAACCGATTCGGAATCCGGCGCAAACTTCTGAGCCTGCTGGTAATACCAGAGAGCGGTCTGCTTCTGACGGTAAAAATAATGGTAATTACCGGTTATCAGCAACACAGCCGGATCGCCAGGATCGAGCTCAAGCAAGCGCAACAATCGACCTTGCAACTGCTGGATTTTAATAGTGGCTACGGCAGGAAGCTTGGGAAGGAGATCATTACGGCGTTTAGTAGTTTCGGACCA
>DNPP01000029.1:8714-10022 GCA_003501365.1 Bacillota bacterium | reverse complement strand
TGTGTCAGTATTGGATACTCCAGCACCCACCATTTCGCCGCTAAAATCATATAAATTTATCTGACTGACCATTTGGGAGGGGCCGATGATGGCCATAAAAATATCCATCGATTCCTTGGCGTTGTAATATTTTGCTACCTTTAATTCGTTGCTTTCACTATCCGGGTTGATGTTATAGGACAGATGTTTGTAGAAATGCTCTTTGACCAGATTGGAATAACAGATATTCATCGAAACCGTATTTATTTTTTGAAGTTCCAGATCCAATTTTTCACAAATCGACTCGCAAATACTTTGGTGGGATTGGGAGGCTCGATTTTTTAAAAGGGATGAAGTATAGTAATAAAACGAGACTGCAAATATCAAAAGGCTGACAATAATCAGAGCCGAGTATGAGAAAAATAAATTGGCCTGGATTGTCCGGAGTCGAATTTTCATGTGAAAGCACCATTCCTTAAAGACTGGTAGCAAATTGATGTTACTTGCGATAGCTACAAGTGGCAAAAAAGTGCAAAGAAAAAATCTGTTTCGTACATGTTAAAAAAGTCGGCTCTTTAGTAATCTATAGGTAGTCAATATGTAATCATATTTTAACCAATTTGGAAGGAGGTGTCAATTTTCTACCAGCCGGCAATAAATAATTGGTTTTGATACGAAATGGTAAAGAAAATAAAAAAGGGGAGGTACAGTATGAAAAAGTTATTGTTGGTCTTATTGGTTCTGGTTGTTGTCATCGGTACGTTTGGTATTGCATATGGGGCTAAGAGTAATGTTACCCTTACCTTTGGGGCTCATCAGGCCGGAGTTCCGATTTCCGGTATTGACCAAAAGATCGCCAAAGTTTTTGAGAAAGAAACCGGAATTAAGATTGATTTTCAGATTGTCCCTGACGCCCAATGGCGCGATTTATTGAAAGTGAAATTAGCTTCCGGTGAAGCGCCCGATATTTTTTTGATCGATGCCGATCCGTTTAGTCTCAATGACCGGATTCACCCCGCCGAGAATTGCATCGACCTTTCCAAAGAAAAATTCATTTCCCGGATGGACCCGGTGTTTTTACCCAGTCTCTCTTATAAAGGAAAAGTATATGGGCTATCCATTTTTCCTGGTGTGAAAATTTGGATTTACTATTATAATAAGGAATTATTTAAAAAGCTAAATTTGGAACCCCCCAAGAATTATGTGGAGTTTAAAAAGGTTTGTCAGACGATTAAGGATGCCGGAGTAGTCCCGGTATACGAATCCCTGGCCAATGGTTGGCACCAGGTTTTGCCTTTATTTGAAATTGGGGCGACTTATGAAAAAGCC
>DNPP01000029.1:0-8471 GCA_003501365.1 Bacillota bacterium | reverse complement strand
GGGCGACTTATGAAAAAGCCCATCCTAAACTGTATGACGAGTTGAACGCCAATAAATATCAGGTGACCGATATTCCCGGACTGCTTCGGACTCTTGAGGAACTGAAAGAATTTGCCGACTTAGGTTTTTATAATAAAGATTTTATGACAGCAAATTATGATGATGGATATAAAGTCATGGCCGAAGGCAAAGCGGCTATGTTCATGGCAGGTCTTGGTTGGCGTGAACAGATGGATCAGCTTTATCCGGGAAAAGGGTCTAATATAGGTTTTTTCATTATGCCCTGGGATGACAATCAGATTTTAAATGTAAATCCGGCTGGAAACGCCAGATTCGGCAACAAAAAAAGCAAACACGTAAAGGAAATTTTACAGTACTTCCGCTTTCTCACCCGTCATGATATCCTGCAAATGCGCCAAGACCAAGATCCGTTGACACTTATTTTGAATTGGCCGGAGATCCCTTCTAGGTATCCGACAGATATTCAAGCTTTGTTTAAGAACTCCAAACAGGGTACCGTGATGCAATATGGAGTTAAATATATCGACTCCCAGTGGATGGATGTAGGGAAAGACATTGAGGCCATGTACGCCGGTGCTTTAACACCCAAACAAGTGGTGAACAATATTCAAAAACGCCGGATTGAGCAAGCAACCCTTCAAAAAGATCCGTATTGGGTAAAAAAATAAAAGTATCGGATTAAAGTAAGGTTGTTTTGAAGGCATATCGATTCAATTGGCTGCCTAGGCAGGGCACTTTTCCCTGATAATTGGGTAAAGTGCCCTCTTAAAAAACATAGATTTGATCAACTTGGTTGTTCGAAAGGAGTTGCCAGGAATGCGCGCCTACACGAAAGAAAAAATCTATCCCAGTTATTTTTTAATTGGCGCATTGATTATTTATTTTGTATTAGTGCTGTTTCCCAGTCTAGTGGGTATTTATTATTCCTTTACCGATTGGAACAGTTTCGATCCGGCCATTCATTTTGTAGGATTCGATAATTTTAAAAAGGTTTTTTCCCAGGATGAGTTATATGGATTTTATATCTTCAATACCATTAAGTTTACGATTTATACAACAGTGTTAAAAATGATTATTGGATTTGGGGCGGCTTTATTGCTGATTAAAAGTATAAAAGGGGTTAATTTTCACCGGATGGTGATGTTTTCCCCTCAGGTATTGTCATTTGTCATTGTCGGACTTATTTTTCGTAGTCTATTAAATCCAACCGAAGGCTTTTTGAATGAGACTTTAAAAATGGTCGGCATGGGCGATTTGGGTCAAAACTGGCTTGGAGATATAAAATGGGCTTTTGCCTCGATTGTGGCGGTCGATACTTGGAAAGGCGCCGGGTATCTGATGGTTTTATTTATTGCCGGTTTAAAATCGGTGCCGGATATGTATTATGAAGCTGCCCAGATAGACGGGGCCAGCTATTGGCAACGATTTACCAATGTAACACTTCCGCTGTTGATGCCGGTAATAACGATTACGTTAATACTGAATATTACATACGGACTTAGGGTTTTTGATTCGGTTTATGTTTTAACCAATGGCGGGCCCGGGTTTGCTACCGGGGTTATCAATACAATCGTATTCAAAGAATTTTCCAAGGGCACTTACGCAGTAGGTAGTGCATTATCTACAATATTATTGATTTTCGTTTGCGGAATTTGTTATTTTCTATTGAAGGCATTAACCAGAAAAGAGGTTGAATACTGATGGCTAAATTTTTTCGCGTACTTTTAAAAAACGGATTTGCCTGGGTTATCAGTATCGTTGTGTTGATTCCTTTTGTTGTTATGGTGGTCAATTCCTTCAAGACTAAAGAAGAGTCCTACTCAATGACCTTGAAATTGCCGGCGGTTTTTCAGTTTCATAATTATTGGACTGTTATTGAACAGGGGAATATTGTTTCATCTTTTTTTAACAGTTTTATGTACGCCACTATTTGCGTTGTGGTAATAGTTCTTACTTGTTCAATGGCTGCGTTTGTAATTTCCCGAAATGAATCCGGTCTGCATAAATTTATTTATTATTTGATTATCACCGGAATTGTTTTGCCTGTCAATTATGTAGCGCTGATGAAAGTGATGCAAGTTACGCTGCTCAATAATACCCGCCTCGGAATCAGTCTTCTGTTTGCGGCGATGAATATTCCGATCAGTCTGTTTATTTCCACCGGCTTCGTCAATACAATTCCGAGGGACTTGGATGAAGCGGCGATTATTGATGGCTGCGGACCTTGGAGCTTATTTTTTAAAGTAATTCTCCCTCTCCTCAAACCAATCGCCGTTACGGTCGGAGTACTAGGCTTTATGGCGGCTTGGAATGATTTTATGATGCCTTTGTATTATCTGAATAACTCGGAGAAATGGCCAATGTCGCTTACGGTCTATAATTTTTTCGGTGCCAGTATGCAGGCTCAACGTCAATGGAATTTAGTTTGCGCCGATATCGTGCTCACCAGCGTACCGGTTATTATTGTTTATTTACTGGGGCAACGTTATATTGTTTCGGGGGTGACGGCCGGAGCGGTAAAGGGTTAAATGTTGGGAATTCGTAAATTGGGAGACAGAATGAGATGAAATATGGATATTTTGATGATGCCGGAAAGGAATATGTTATCACTACTCCGGCTACACCGCTGCCCTGGATTAATTATTTAGGGACTGAAAAGTTTTTTTCCTTAATTTCAAATACTGCGGGTGGTTACAGCTTTTATGAAGACGCCCGTTTGCGGCGACTGACCCGTTATCGTTATAATAATGTTCCAACGGATAACGGCGGCCGGTATTTCTATATTAACGATTCTGGAAGTGTTTGGTCTCCGGGTTGGCAGCCGGTGAAAAAGGAATTGGAATCTTATGAATGCCGGCACGGCCTTGGGTATACGCTTATTAAAGGCGAAAAAAGCGGTATTGCGGTTGAATGTTTATTTTTCGTGCCGTTGCATTATAATGGGGAAATTCAAAAGGTTCGCGTTAAAAATACTTCTGGATTAATGAAGAGTATCAAGTTGTATTCGATGATTGAGTTTTGCTTGTGGAATGCCTATGACGATATGACGAATTTCCAGCGGAACTTCAATACAGCTGAAGTCGAGATAGAGGGAGCGGTGATCTATCACAAAACCGAGTACCGGGAGCGCAGAAACCATTATGCCTTCTATGCGGTGAATACTGAAATTGCCGGGTTTGATACGGACCGGGAAAGTTTTATCGGACCTTATAACGGCTTTGAAGCTCCCCAAGTTGTTATAAACGGTAAATCCAACAATTCGGTAGCCGACGGATGGAGTCCGATAGCTTCCCATGGTATTGAAATTCCCTTGTCGCCCGGTGAGGAAAAAGAATTCGTTTTTATTTTGGGCTATGTTGAAAATGCAACCGAAGAAAAATGGCAAGCTAAAAATGTTATCAATAAGACGAAAGCTCATCAAATGATCGCTCAATTCTCCGATGTTTCCCAGGTCGAAGAGGCTTTGGCGGAACTTAAAAAATATTGGGATGATCTTTTATCACGATTCACATTGGATAGCCGGGACGACAAGCTTAACCGGATGGTCAATATTTGGAATCAATATCAATGTATGGTCACTTTTAATATGTCCCGCAGCGCATCCTATTATGAAGCAGGGATTGGCAGAGGGATGGGCTTTCGGGATTCCAACCAGGATATTTTGGGATTTGTGCATCAGATACCGCAGAGGGCCCGGGAAAGAATTCTGGATATTGCCGCCACTCAGTTAGCGAACGGTGGAGCTTATCATCAGTATCAACCCTTGACCAAAAAGGGCAATCACGACGCAGGTTCCAATTTTAATGATGATCCGTTATGGCTGATTGCCTCGACGGTTGCGTATATTAAAGAAACCGGAGATTTCGTTATTTTAGACGAAGCGGGTTCCTTTTAATAATAATCCCTCCCAAAATGCAGAGAGTTTGCTGGAACATCTCCATCGCTCCTTCAATTATACAGCGGCTAATTTGGGCCCTCATGGCCTCCCTTTGATTGGGCGGGCCGATTGGAATGATTGTTTGAATCTAAATTGTTTTTCGGCTGTTCCCGACGAGTCCTATCAGACGACTGCCGGCAAAGACGGTAAGGTTGCCGAATCCATATTTATCGCCGGGATGTTTGTTTATTACGGTTTAGAATTAATCCGGCTTTATCAAGCGATCGGCCGTGAAAACGAGGCATAAGGCATTTGAGCAGTCCGTCGAACAAATGAGGACAACCATCATGAAATATGGTTATGACGGAGAGTGGTTCCTACGGGCTTATGATGATTTTAGCCGCAAGGTTGGGAGTAGAGACAACACCGAGGGAAAAATATTTATCGAGTCCCAGGGTTTTTGTGTGATGGCGGGACTGGGAATTGATTCCGGGGAAGCTCTAAAAGCTTTGGATTCGGTGAAGAAATATCTAGATACTCCCTATGGTCTGGTGCTCGTTAATCCTGCCTATACCGAGTATCAGCTTCATTTGGGGGAAATATCGTCCTATCCGCCCGGATATAAAGAAAATGCCGGTATTTTCTGTCATAACAACGCTTGGATCATGATTGCCGAAACTGTTTTGGGCCGTGGTGAACTGGCTTTTGAGTACTATTCCAAGATTGCTCCCGCCTACCTGGAAGATATCAGCGAAATTCACCGGACCGAACCTTATGTTTACGCCCAGATGATCGCTGGCAAGGACGCCAAACGCCATGGGGAAGCAAAGAATTCCTGGTTAACCGGCACGGCGGCCTGGAATTTTGTGGCCGTATCTCAATATATTTTAGGCATCCAGCCGGATTTTCATGGATTAATCGTTAACCCTTGTATCCCCCGAACCTGGGATGAATTTAAAGTCCGCCGTTACTACCGGGGAGCGTTTTATAACATCCGGGTGAAGAATCCGGAGAAGGTCTCCAAAGGAGTAAAGTCAATCATCGCCGATGGCAAGAGGGTGGAACACCAGGTGCTGCCTATTTACAATGATGGACGGGAACACGAGGTAGAAGTCGTTTTAGGCTAAATGAATTTTTGAATTAGGTCTGGGATTCTTTCCGGAGGTTGGTCCGGTATTCCCAGGGTGTTTGGTTCATGTATTTTTTAAAGAGGGCGCTAAAATAACTGAAATTGTCGAATCCCAAATCCAGTGCGATTTCGGCAATTTTCTGGTCGCCGCTTTTTAAAAGTCCGGCGGCTTTCTGCACCCGGTAATAATTGATGTATTCAACGGGCGTCTGCCGGGTGAGGCTTCGGAAGAAACGGTAAAAATAACCTTCACTCATATGGACGATCCCGGCGAGGTCGCGGATGGTAATCTTTTGGTCGTAATTCTGTTGAATGTAATGGATAACCTGTTTGAGCTTTTCGGTTTTGTAATTGTCGGGGGGAACTGATGGATTGGAGGCGCTACTGCCGGCGATCAGCGCCGCCAATATCAGATAAAGAGCGCCTTTGGTGACTAGTTCATAGGTTGGTGACTTCCGCTCATAATTGTCCATAATCTCTTGAAGCTGCTCTATAATTTTCCGTCCCCAGGGGGAAGTATCTGTAATATGTGCTGGGGGCTGAAATTTTTTTTGCATGAGAGGATCGAGAAATTTATATTGAACCGCATCCAGGGTGGAACTGCCCAGCAGGTCCGGATGGAAGACGATAGCGCTAAAAGCGCAGGTTTCGGCTTGGGCGAGGCCGGTATGAATTTGGCCGCTTCCCACAAAGATGGCCTGCCCTTTTTCCAACGCAAAACATTCGGTATCGATTTGAAAAACCGCCCGGCCTTCGGTGAGTATAATGAATTCCCATTCGTCATGCCAGTGGCAATCGATAATGGTCTCGGTGCGGTGATAGGTCAAGGAATAAATGCTCAAAGGGAACACGGCGTCACCGTGGACCTTTTTTTCTTTTAAAAAATCATTATTCATGGCAATCTATCTCCTTCCAGTAGAATACTCCATATTTTCAGGGTAAAGCGGAATTGAAAGGTCATTATTTTGACAATAATGGTTCGAATTCTGCAAGAAAAGCAAATTCAAAGTCAGTATAATTATATCATAGGTTTTAGTTCAATCACTGAAGAAGGGGTGAAATGATGAAATTTTCCAACGGACAGTGGCTTATTCGCGATGGATTATCCATTTCTAATCCGGCGGAAGTCCGCGATTTTGATATCGGTCAAGATTCAATCACGGTCTATGCGCCCTGCAAACCCATTGATAACCGGGGGGCCACTTTGGACGGGGCGTTGTTTACAGTGAGCTATTCATCGCCCATGACGGATGTCATTGGCGTGCGGATCGCTCATTTTACGGGTGAGGAATCGCGTGGACCCGAGTTTGAGATTTGCCGTGAGGGTGCTCCGGTGAAAATCGAGGATGGCCCGGAGGCGTTGACCTTAACCAGTGGTAATTTGACGGTGGGGATTCAGAAGAATACCGGGACCACCAAAAAATGGGCGGTTGATTTTTCGGCCGACGGCCGGACGATCACCGGCAGCAGTTTTGGAAACACCGGATTTGTGGTCACGGATCAGCATGAAGTGTATATGAAAGAGCAACTCGACTTAAAAGTGGGTGAGTGTGTTTACGGACTCGGCGAGCGCTTCACCTCGTTTGTGAAAAACGGGCAAGTGGTGGATATCTGGAATGAGGATGGCGGAACCGACACTGAACAAGCTTACAAAAACATTCCCTTTTATCTTACCAACCGCGGTTACGGCGTGTTTGTCAATCACCCGGAACAGGTATCCTTCGAAGTGGCCTCGGAGAAAGTCTTTAAGGTTCAGTTCAGCGTCCCCGGGGAACAACTTGAGTATTATATTATTTACGGTCCCACACCGAAAGAGATTTTGGAGAAATATACCCGTTTGACCGGGAGGCCCGCCTTGCCGCCGGCTTGGTCCTTCGGGCTTTGGCTGTCCACTTCGTTTACGACTGAGTATGATGAAGCAACCGTCAACAGTTTTATCGACGGGATGGAAAAGCGGGATTTGCCGCTGGCGGTTTTCCATTTCGATTGTTTCTGGATGAAAGAATACCACTGGTGTAACTTTGAATGGGATGGCAAAGTTTTCCCCGATCCTCAGGGTATGCTGGCCCGTTTAAAAGCCAAGGGGCTCAAGATATGTGTCTGGATCAATCCTTATATCGCCCAGCGTTCCCGGTTGTTTACCGAAGGGAAAGCCAAAGGATATTTACTGAAAAAGAGCAACGGAGATGTCTGGCAATGGGATCGCTGGCAAGCCGGCATGGGTATCGTCGATTTCACCAATCCGGAGGCTTGCCGCTGGTTTACCGGATATCTGGAAAAATTATTGGATATGGGAGTGGATTGTTTCAAGACGGACTTTGGCGAGCGCATTCCCACCGATGGGGTCAGTTATTTCGACGGTTCGGACCCCATGAAGATGCATAATTATTATACCTATTTATATAATCAAACCGTCTTTGAACTCTTGGAAAAGAAGCTAGGACCGGGAAAAGCCGTGGTATTCGCCCGCTCGGCAACTGTGGGCGGCCAGCAATTCCCGGTTCACTGGGGCGGCGATTGCTGGGCCAATTTCGAGTCCATGGCCGAAAGTCTGCGGGCCGGGTTATCTTTGGGTCTTTCGGGGTTCGGATTCTGGAGCCACGATATTGGTGGTTTCGAACAGACGGCCTCGGCCGGGGTTTATAAACGCTGGGTCGCCTTTGGGCTGTTATCCTCCCATAGCCGGTTGCACGGCAGCAGCTCCTACCGGGTGCCCTGGCTGTTTGATGAGGAAGCCGTCGATGTCTTGCGGCTCTTTACCAAACTGAAATGCAGCCTGATGCCTTACCTTTTTGCCAAAGCCTGTGAAGCCAAGCAAAAAGGGATACCGGTAATGCGGGCGATGATGCTGGAATTTCCCGAAGATCCGGCCTGCGATTATCTGGACCGGCAGTACATGTTGGGCGATTCGTTACTGGTGGCTCCGGTATTCAGTGAAGACGGCATGGTTAACTACTATGTTCCTGAGGGTTGTTGGACCCATTATCTGACCGGTGAGAAAGTATCGGGCGGCTGCTGGCGGGAAGAACATCATGATTATTTGAGCCTTCCGCTGCTGGTCCGGCCTAATACGGTCCTGGCCGTGGGTAATGTCGATAATCGTCCGGACTATGACTTTGTTCAAAATGTCGTTTTGCAGGTGTTTAATCTTGAAGATGGCCGGGAAGCCTCAACCACGGTTTATAATGGCGGGGGTGCCGCTGAGTTGGAGATTGATTTAAGGCGGACCGGGAAAATCATTTTCGTTCAGGCCCGTGGAGCTGGAAAACCTTGGACTATATTGTTAAGGGGTATTCAAGATGCCAAGATTGCAGGTGGAGGGACTTGCCAGGCAACTCCGCAGGGGGTTCTGATCAAGCCGGAAAGGTATACGGGGGCATTGGAAATTCAAGCCGAAGAATAAATGAGACCAACATGGGAAAACTCATGAGCCGTTGGAAGAAT
>DNPP01000349.1:4117-7247 GCA_003501365.1 Bacillota bacterium | reverse complement strand
CCTTTTTTATTTACATTGATAGCGGCTTCGATAACAGCACGGGTCTGCATCTCGGCGATCTCCGGGTATGTTACGGACAAACGGCAACCACGATGACCCATCATCGGGTTGAACTCGTGCAAGTCAGCGATAATTCCTTTTAATTCTTCATACTTCAGACCCATCTCTTTGGCAAGAGCCTTGATGTCTTCTTCTTCTTGCGGTAAGAATTCATGCAGAGGCGGATCCAGGAAGCGGATGGTAACCGGATTACCCTTCATCTCAGTGAAGAGGCCTTCAAAGTCACTGCGTTGCATCGGCAAAAGTTTTTCCAATGCCTTGCGGCGTTGTTCCTCAGTCCGGGCTACGATCATCTCGCGCATGGCCGGGATGCGATCCGGTTCAAAGAACATGTGCTCAGTACGGCAGAGACCGATACCTTCGGCGCCGAATTTCATGGCGGTGGCGGCATCTTTTGGAGTATCCGCATTGGCCCGGACTTTCAAGGTACGAAGTTCATCGGCCCAACCCATCAGTTTAGCGAAGTCGCCGGTCATCTCTGTTTCTACGGTCGGCAGTTGACTGCCGTAAACATTACCGGTGGAACCGTCCAGGGAGATCCAGTCACCCTCGACATATTTCTTGCCGTTTTTATCGATGAAATATTTCTCTTCATCATTGATCTTTACTTCACTACAGCCGGCGACGCAGCAGGTTCCCATACCACGGGCAACTACGGCGGCGTGGGAGGTCATACCGCCACGGCCGGTTAAAATACCTTGGGAAACGTGCATTCCTTCGATATCCTCCGGAGAGGTTTCCAGTCTGACCAAGACTACTTTCTTCTCGCCATTTTTCACAGCGTTTACTGCTTCTTCAGCCATGAAATAAATCTTGCCGGTTGCGGCGCCCGGGGATGCCGGTAAACCTTTGGCGATCGGGACGGCGGCTTTCAAAGCTTTCGGTTCAAAGCCCGGATGTAAAAGAGCATCTAATTGTTTGGGTTCGACTTTCATAACTGCCTCAGCTTTGGTGGCCATACCTTCGGCAACCAGGTCGACCGCGACCTTCAAAGCAGCGGCGGCAGTCCGCTTACCATTACGGGTTTGCAACATAAAGAGTTTGCCTTTTTCAATGGTGAACTCCATGTCTTGCATGTCTCGATAGTGTTTCTCAAGGGTATCGGCGATTTTCACGAATTGATCGTAAGCTTGCGGATTGATCTGTTTCATCTGATCAATGGTTTGCGGGGTCCGGATACCGGCCACCACGTCTTCACCTTGAGCATTCATCAAAAACTCACCATACAGTTTCTTCTCACCGGTGGAAGGATTACGGGTAAAGGCAACACCGGTACCGGAATCATCGCCCATATTGCCGTAAACCATCTCTTGAACGTTAACCGCAGTGCCCCAGTCGCCGGGGATATCATTCAAACGGCGGTAAACATTAGCACGGGGATTATCCCAGGAACGGAAAACCGCTTTAATGGATTCCATCAATTGTACTTTCGGATCTTGCGGGAACTCCGCGCCTTTTTCTTTCTTATATAATTCTTTAAAGCGTTTAACCACTTCTTTAAGATTATCAGCGGTTAGGTCGGTATCAAATTTGGCATGGTTTTCTTGTTTAACGGCATCCAAAATCTTTTCAAACTTCGGTTTTTCAACTTCCATCACCACATCGCTAAACATTTGAATGAAACGGCGATAACTGTCATATGCGAAACGGGGGTTGTTGGTCAATTTGGTCAAACCTTCAACCACGGCATCGTTTAAACCAAGGTTCAAAATGGTATCCATCATTCCAGGCATGGATGCACGGGCTCCGGAACGTACCGAAACCAAGAAAGGATTGCCGGCATCGCCGAACTTCTTACCCACTTCTTTTTCAGTCTTCTCCAACATGGCATAGATCTCTTGCTCAATTTCTTTGGCGATGGTTTTACCATCGGTGTAATAACGGGTACATGCCTCAGTAGTAACTGTAAATCCTCTGGGAACCGGTAAGCCTAAACCTGTCATTTCGGCGAGGTTAGCACCTTTACCGCCGAGAAGGTTCCGCATAGAAGCATTACCTTCTTTAAACTGGTAAACATACTTTGCCATCAAAAATACCCCCTAGTATTATTATTTATTATCCAGGAAAGTGTATTTTGTATAATTTACTCTTTCCAGTATGACCACTCTTAAGTTTACACATAAATAAAAATCATCAATGAGGAAATATATGGATTAACCCATACCTGACAGTATTTTTCGCGATTCCCGGTTCAGATCCTCTTTTATTTTCCAAAAAATCTACCATGTAACCATAATTTAACCTGCTGTAATTGTATTGACACTTTCCTTGAAAACCCGGTATACTTAATAAAACATCTTCAGCTTTCTTATTTTGGGAAGAAAAGCGGGGCTTACTTTGAAACGACACTACTTTTGGCTGGTAATCGTCATTCTTATTTCAATAAGCATCTTTGCCTGTTTTGTCAACCCTTTGGCCCAAGCTAAGAATTTACAGAATCATTCACCCCTGACACCGGGTTTAGGTTTAAAAAGTGAACTGGATTTAGTAGTGAGTGCCGATTATAAACAACAAATATTATTTATTTATAAATTTATAACCCGTCTGCTTTTAAAGGCAGCTCAAACCCTTTTCCCCACGCTGACGATAAATTATAATCAAGTTGAGTATCCGTTACTTCTTAACGCGTTAATGGTTATTATGCTGTTCGCGCATTTTTATTTGAGTTCCCGCAATGGTTCCGAAGAAGATTCATGTTATGTTACGCGCTTGATTACTGAGTAAATAATATGAATTAACATTGGAGGAATCAATATGTTTCGAATCATTACTGTAATCATAGTTTTAGTGATCTTTAGCCTATTTGGAATAGGTGCTTCTAGAGCGGAAAAAGTAGTCGCCGAGAAGGCAAGATTGAAGCGTGAGGCCCAACAGCGCATTAAAACATCGACCGCCAAATCTGCTAAAAATGGTAAGTCATAACCATCAAGAGTCCGGGAGAATGCCTACTTAATCGGCATTCTCCTTATTTATTCGCCATTAGTTTTCGAGCTAAACAAACATCCTGAGCCATTTGCTGTTTTAATTGATCTGAATTTATAAATTTGAGCTCCCGGCGAATAAATTGCAA
>DNPP01000349.1:0-3851 GCA_003501365.1 Bacillota bacterium | reverse complement strand
GCGACCCGGACTTCTTTCCCGTATAGATCTAAGTTTGTATCGAAGAGATAAACCTCAATCAGGGGCGCATAAACCCCAAAAGTCGGTTTTACCCCCACATTGGCTACCCCATAAAGGACCATTCCATCCACAGTAAAACTCACCCAATAGACGCCGTACGCCGGCAAAATATATTGAGGTTCTAAATGAATATTGGCAGTAGGAAAACCCAAGCTCCGGCCCCGTTGTTCACCGGTTACTACATTTCCGGTAATCTCAAATGGATGCCCCAGCATTTCATTGGCAGTCTTGATATCGCCGTCGGCTATCAATTGACGGATTTTTGAGCTGGAGACAACCTCACCCTTCTCGGTTATGGCCGGCATCTGTTCTACGATGATCTGTTTGGCAGCGCCTTCTTTCAAAAGCAGGCCAAAATCTCCTCGTCCCCCTGCTCCAAAATGAAAATCATGTCCAATCACAATGGCTTTAGTTTTTAGTCCCTCTATCAGCCAAGTATTAAAGAATTTTTCCGGACTTAAGTTTGCCAAACTGTGACTAAATTCCACTTCCAACAAAACATCTACTCCAAGTTCATTTAAAAGCCTATGCCGAATGCTTGGCTGATTGAGTAACAATGTTGGGCGACCTAAAAAGAGATCGCTATGATTTGAAAAACTGATTACCACTGCTTGTCCGGCAATCTTTTGTGCCAATTGGATAGTACGCCCGATGATCCTCTGATGACCTCGATGGACCCCGTCAAAATTACCGATTGTAACTGCAGTGCCTGCTTTCAGGACGGTTAGTTCTTCAGCGGCTTCGGCTAATGATTTCCAAATTCTCATGCTTCTCCCCGAAAAAATTCTCAGTTGTTATTCCACCATCGATTATTACAGATAATTGAACACTTTTACAGGTTGCCAATACAAATATTCCCCGGCATCCGCCAACTCCAGCACCGCAAGAACCTGTAAAGAAGGACTTAGAACTTTGACCAGAGTCCCCGGAGGAGCCTCACAACCATATTTCTGAAAAGATAGTTTCCCGCCGTGGCGCACCTTTTTTAGATCCTCATCGGAAGGCTGCAACGTGTCCAAATGACCTAGAGCCTTATGTAACGGGATCAGATGCTGAGCCAAAGTCCCGTCATCTAATTGTTCTTGAACTTGTTCCAAGGTTAGGGCATCATCCAAATTGAAATTACCGGACTGAATCCTTACCAAACTTCCCATATGTGCGCCTACTCCTAATTTGGCTCCCAGATCATGGATCAAAGTACGAACATAGGTGCCTTTAGAGCAAGTAATCCGGACTAAAAATGAGTCCCGAAACCCATACGATGACTTGGATGTTAACAATTTCCAGCTTGAAATGTTGATTATACGAGGATTCCGTTCCACCTCCAACCCTTGGCGAGCCAGGTCGTATAGTTTCCGGCCATGAACTTTCACCGCCGAAAACATCGGCGGCAGTTGACTAATTGTCCCGGTTAATTCAGAGATGGCATTTTGCAGATCCGCTAAACACACAAAAGTATCGGGTTGTTCTTGAATGATTTTACCGGTCGCATCTTGAGTATCGGTGCTACAACCCAATATAACCTCGGCATCGTATATTTTAATACTTTCCTCTAAAAATGAAAAAGACCGGGTAGCCTCGCCCAATCCCACTACCAAAACTCCGGTTGCTTCCGGATCTAAGGTACCGGTATGTCCAATGGCGGCCTGCTTTACCATGCGCCGCAAGTTGGCCACCACCTGGTGTGATGTAAGTCCCCGTCCTTTATTAATGATGATTATTCCGTGTTGCATTGTTGTTGATAATAATCATCAATGTAAGATAGTACTTCCGCGATAACCGTTTTCAAGGGACCATTCAAATTACAACCGGCAGCCCGCGCATGACCCCCGCCACCAAAATTGGCAGCTAATTTGCTGACATCCACTGCCGTAGTCGAACGCCAGCTTAATTTAACTTCTCCCGGACGCAGCTCTTTAAATAAAATCCCCACCTCGACTCCTTCAATGGAACGAGGATAATTGACGTAACTTTCGGTTTCTTCATTTTCAACCGAATACTTAGCGAGCATTTGCTGATCGAGAACCGCCCAAGCTACTTTACCTCCGATTCCAATTTGGATGGTATTTAAGACCTCACCCAATAAACGAATAGAGTTGAAACTTTTTTGTTCATGAACTTGCTCGGCAATTTTGGCCAATTCTAATTGATGTTCCTTAACCAGCTGTGAGGCAACTTCCAAAGTATAGCCGGAAGTATTGGTATACCTAAAAAAACCGGTATCGGTGGCAATAGCGATATATAAAGCCGTAGCCATATTATGGTTTAAAGGGATTTGGCCAACGCTCAATAGAGAAAAAATAACTTCACCAGTAGCAGCGGCATTAGGCCAAACCAGATTATAATCTCCAAAGTTCGTGTTGGTAATGTGATGGTCAATATTTAAAACCTGCAAACCGGGAATTTCCCAAACGTTAGCGGGTAATGCAATCCGTTCTTTCTCGGCGCAGTCGACGCAAAGCAACACTTCGGGTATAAAATCGGAAGGAAGTTCCCGCTTAATTTGGGAACTGCCTTCCAAAAACTTATAAACATTGGGGACTTCTTCATTGCATACCATTACTACCTGTTTATTCATTTGAGCGAGAGCGGCGCCGATTGTCAAGGTCGAACCAATGGCATCACCATCCGGGTGGATATGGCAACTTACCACAAAACGCCGGTATGGTTTGACAAACCTAAAAAACTCTTGGAATGGAAGATCCAAATGTCATTCTCCTCTTTGTTCTTTTTTAACTTCATTCAAGAGTTCAAAAATTCGGGAGCCATTTTCGATGCTATTATCGGCAATAATATGTACCTCCGGAGTGTGCCGCAAACGGATGCGGTGTCCAAGCTCAGTCCGGATAAAGCCCTTGGCGCTCTCCAAACCTTCCATGGTTAAGCGCTTGGTTTCTTCATCGCCCATAATACTGACGAAAATCTTAACATGACTATAATCATTGGAAACTTCAACATCCATAACACTTACAAAACCAATTCGGGGATCCTTTAGATCGCGTTGCAGCATCTCTCCAAATACATTTTTAACGAGTTCTCTGAGTCGTTCATTACGATGATCGGCCATCAATGATTCCCCCTTTATTGAAGTTGGGAAAGGGTTCCGGCGCGCGACCGGCGCCGGTGTGCAGGAGCGATGCAGAAAGAAGCATCGTCCCCGGACTTGAACCGGATTTGCTAGTTTACCCAGAAAGTCCGGTATCAAGTCGCGGGCTCCTACATTTTACTCGTAAACCTCATTTAGCAATGGTCCGTTTCACTTCTTCCAACGAAAAAGCTTCGATGATGTCCCCTTCTTTGATGTCATTATACTTTTCAATGCAAATCCCGCACTCAAAGCCTTCTAAAACTTCACGGGCATCATCTTTAAAACGTTTTAAGGTTTCAATTTTCCCTTCACAAATAACAATATTATCTCTGATCAAGCGGATATCGCTATTTCGGGAAATTTTTCCTTCCAGAACATAACAACCACCGACATTTCCGGCTTTCGGAACCTTATATACCTGGCGAATCTCGGCTTTCCCGTTAATCACTTCTTTAAAGGTCGGCTCCAGCATGCCTTCCATCGCCTTTTGGACATCTTCGATAATGTTATAAATGACCCGATAGAGCCGGATATCAACGTTCTCCTTTTCGGCGCTTCGTTTAGCGCTGGGATCAGGCCGAACATTAAAACCGATGATAATCGCATTCGAAGCGGAAGCCAGCATGACGTCGCCTTCGCCAATGCCGCCGACCCCACCCTGAATTACCTTCACTCTGACTTCTTCACTGGATAATTGTTCCAG
>DNPP01000137.1 GCA_003501365.1 Bacillota bacterium | reverse complement strand
CTGAATTTTTCGAATATACCATCCAACCCGAAGACACGCTTTGGGATTTGGCGGAAGACTTCGATATAACAGTTGATGATATTTTAGCAGCCAATGTCAATCTAGATCCCGATAATTTATATGTGGGGCAAATGATATATTTACCCGATGATTCGCAAGTTGATGTATCGCAACGTCCTCGAGGACCCGAACGTCGCAGGCCTGAGCGTAGACCACCTTTTAGACGGCCCTTTGGTTGCCGCAGGCCTTATGTTGTTCGACCCGGTGACACCCTTTATCGAATCGCGTTGCGATTCGGCGTCTCGGTTAGAGCAATTATCGCAGTCAACCCCTATATCAACTTTGGATTTCCTTTACAAGTAGGACAATTTATATGTATACCTTGATAACTGATAAGATTGAGTAAGTATCTTACTTATAACTCATTACGAAAAAAGCAGATGAGGTGAGTGTAATGTCTTTAAATAATGATCCTCAAGATATTTCCATCCACAACGACCTCCCTGTCGGCGCTAGTCAGACCGGACCACAGCGTCGACCCGAGAGGCCGGAAGGACGTCCCGAAACCGGACCGAGAGGACCGGAGCGGAGACCGGAACGAAGACCCGAACGGGGACCGAGATTTCCATCGGGTCGTAGACCAGGATACCGACCTTATCTTCCGTATCGATATAGGCCCTATTATCCGTATCAACCATATTATCCCCCTTATGAGCAGCCTTATGATACTTGTCCGGCAGGCGCCCAACCCTATATCGTACAGCCGGGAGATACACTTTATGGCATTGCAAATCGTTTCGGTATTTCCGCCGGAGATATTGCAGCGTTTAACCCAAATATAGATTTTGGAGCACCGCTGGCCATCGGTGAACTGATTTGCCTACCTTTTGGCTGAATAAATAAGGTTAATATATAGATTAAAAAAGTACTGTAAATTATCAACCATCAAAATCAACCACGAAAATCACGAAATACACGAAAGAAAATTTAAACACAAATTATTTTTTCGTGCTTTTTCGTGTGTTTCGTGGTTACCATATTTATTTCAACTTATATAGTTGGGAGAATTTGTAGAGTTAAACCCAACGTAAAGCTCATCTTATGCAATTGGCATAAAACGGATTTTGGCACTGATTCATAGGATATAGTATCGAAAACCCTTAAAAAAATAGACGAGGTGAAAAAAGATGTCGATGAATCCCGGCCCCGGAGGAAATCAATATACGATCCAATCCGGTGATACATTGTGGGAAATAGCCAACGATTTTGATATTTCTGTCGCAGAAATTATCGAAGCCAATCCGGGTATTGAGCCCGATAATTTACAAGTAGGGCAGGTCATTACATTAGCCGATGCGGAATTTTCTGCGTCACAGCGTCGGCCGGACCGGCGAAGGCCCTATAACAGACGGCCGTACCGCTACAGACCATATGCGCCATATTATAGACCGTATAGACCTTATTATCCTTATGGGGGTGTTTGCCCCGCAGGCGCCAGGCCATATACCGTGGAACCCGGGGATAATCTTTATAATATCGCTGCCCGTTTCGGCATTTCGGTGGATGCGGTCATCGCCGCCAATCCTTATGTTAATTTTGGTTTAGCATTGCCGGTCGGACAATTTGTTTGCATTCCATTTTGAGCTTAGGTATCTCCAATAGCCTTTGTTTAATCTTAACCATTCATTATAAAGAGACCTTTCGCCATTTTGTTGAAAGTCTCTTTATTTTTTTGCAAGGAAGATGAAAAAAGGCATAACGCAGTTTTCCAATGCCGAACATAGTATATTTCTGAGTTGAGTAGAAGCCGCATCCAGTGTTTTTAGACTGCTCGCGAAAGGTTAGTTTCATGTCTCCCATAAAAATTTTAATTCTTGGCGTCACCGGTATGTTAGGTCATACCCTATTCGGCACCTGGATAGATGATCCCGAATTTGAAGTTTGGGGCACTTCACGAGGTTCCCGCATTCTGGAACGCCGATTTCCGAAGGATTGGCTCAAAAGGATAATTCATCCGGTATCCGCGGAAGATTTTGAATCCGTTATGCTTTCTTTAATAGAAATCAAACCACAAATAGTCATTAATTGTATCGGCATTGTCAAGCAACTGCCATCAGCTCAAGATGCGCTCAAGACCATTGCCGTCAATGCTTTATTTCCGCATCGCCTGGCTATGATTTGTAGGGGCATCGGCGCCAAACTGATCCAAATCAGTAGCGATTGCGTTTTTAGTGGAACAAAAGGAAATTATGGTGAAGATGAATTGCCTGATCCGAACGATCTGTACGGACGGACGAAATTATTGGGTGAAGTATGTTATCCGCATTGTATCACTGTCCGAACTTCAATGATTGGTCACGAATTAAATGAAACCCATGGCCTGGTTGACTGGTTTCTTTCCCAGAAAAAGCAGGTGAAAGGCTATACCAATGTTATTTTTAGCGGATTCCCAACTATTGAATTGGCCACAATACTGAAAGACTTTATAATCATTAACCCTGCGCTTCACGGTTTGTATCAAGTGTCGGCGGATCCGATTTCTAAATATGAATTACTCAAATTAATCGCCCAAGTCTATCAAAGGGAGATTGAGATCGAACCGGATAATCAGCTGCATATCGACCGTTCATTAATATCGAGCCGTTTTAGGGAGATTTCCGGATATTCTCCTCCTAGCTGGCCGGAACTAGTTCAGGAAATGTATCGGGATTATTTGACAGCCCCGTATCTTAAGAATGACTAGGAGGTCAAAAAATGTCGCAACTTAAAGATAAGGTTATTGTCATAACTGGTGGGACCGGTTCTTTAGGTAAGGTATTAACCCGGCGTTTACTTCGAAATGAACATGATTTACCGCGAAAAATCATTATTTTCTCACGTGATGAAGCCAAACAGCATCAGATGAGGGTTGAATATCAACAAAAGTTTAAAGTCGCCGATGAAGCAATTTATCATAATTTTGAACGAATGATTCAGTTTCGAATTGGCGATCTCCGAAATTATCCTTCGGTATGTTCAGTTTTAAAAGAAGCAGACTTGGTTGTGAATGCCGCTGCGTTAAAACAAGTTCCTTCTTGCGAATATTTTCCCTTCGAAGCAGTTCAAACTAATATTATCGGAGTGGAAAACATCGTGCGTGCAATCCAAGAAAATAATTTACCGGTTGAAACCGTAGTGGGGATCTCCACCGATAAAGCCTGCAAACCTGTTAATACCATGGGAATGAGCAAAGCGATTCAAGAAAGGATCTTAATTGTTGCTAATATTTATGCTCCTAAAACCCGTTTTATTTGTGTCCGATATGGAAATGTCCTAGCCTCCAGGGGTTCAGTAATCCCTTTATTTCATGAACAGATTAAAAATGGAGGTCCGCTGACCATTACAACACCGGAGATGACCCGCTTCCTTTTGCCGCTTGAACGGGCGGTAGATACAATTTTAGCAGCAATCGAAGAGGCCAAATCCGGTGAAATCTATGTTCCGAAAATTCCGGCGGCGCGAATCATCGACGTGGCCAAATCCTTGATCGCGGATCGCAATCTCGAAATTCAAATTACCGGTATTCGTCCCGGTGAAAAAATCCATGAGGTTTTGGTATCTGAAGAAGAAGCATGGCGTACTTATGAACGGGGCGATTATTATTCAATTCAACCGATGTTGCCGGAAATCGCCAAATCTACCGGCTTGCTCAATCCACTACGTCATGCTTATAGCTCCGGGGATAGTTTAATGACGCCCGAAGAGACGAGGCAACTTTTGGAAAAATATCAGCTTCTCACCTACGCCAAACCAATGGAAGAAGAATATTTGCGGTAATGAAAAAGCGGCTGCCTCAAAAGTAAATTGAGACAGCCGATGATTTTAGTTAACGGTCTTACCTAATTGCCGACTCTTGATTGCAGGGTAAAGATTAGGCTACTGGAGCTAAAACAATGATATTGGTGGCAAAGAATAGTGTGACAGTAACTGCAGTAATAGCTAAGGTACTGGGATCGATATCATTAACCACTGTTTGATTATTGACTGATAAATTTCCTTGTACAACCGAATTCGCCGGAAAAGTCCCGGGAATAATTTCGGTAAAGACAAAAGGTATGGTAGCCGTCTGGGTATGGATCAAATTATCAACCCCAAGATAGGTTACAGTGATTACCGCATCACCGCTCACTTGTACAATAATCGAGGCAAAACCGACAATCTGGAATTGAACATTTTGTAAGGCCACATTAACGGAAATGATCGATGTCGCCTCAATATCAAGAGTAACGGTTGCAAGCAGACTTTGATTGAAAGTAGTCGTATTGCTTAAGACAACCAATGTTCCAGGAGGCAAAGGCGGTGGTACTGAAGCCTGACAACGCGTTGATAAGGCATTGAGCACCTGCCTGGTAATCTGATTTTGAAAGCGGGCGACCGATGTACTGAATTCCCTGACACAAGGAAGGCTGCAAGTAATCGGCGCCGCTATTGCATTAGCGGGAATGGTGATAGTGGATGTGCTATTCCCGCAAGTACTACTGGAATCTATTTGAGAACAATTACAAGACAATTTTTTCACCCCTCTACTTATTAAATATCCCTAAACAGAGTAACCCAGTTCAGGGCAACTGTTTCAGGGCTGTATGCCGCTTGAAGCAATTCTCTTGCTCGTTGCAGCATCGCAGAACGTTCAACACATAAAAGCGCCTTTTCAATTATTTCATACCAAGATTCAGAAGAATCTTTGACAAGCCAGCCGTTTTGGCCATCCCGAATCGAATCACGGTATGGCGGCAAATCGGCATATATTCCCAAAACACCGGCAGCGGTGTAATCCCGAAATTTGCTGTTGCTCTTGGCCTCATTGAATGAAGTACGGCGCAGCGGCGCCAATCCCAAGCTCCAACAACGTCCGGCCAAAAATTTAAGAAATAGTTCATAATCCGGTTGGTAGGGGAAAATACCCGCCTCCAGTTGTTGCCAATCACGGGGATAACACCCGATAAATTCAAATTCAATTTTTTCTTGGAACAACTCTTTTAATGCCATTAAGTCGGAAAAAATTAGCTCAATATCGTTCTGGTGATGGGGCGAACCAAAATAACCGACCCGATAGGGAAGTTTGGTTGTATCAACTATTGGTAAATCGCAAATATTGGCCGTATAGGGCTGATAAACCGCCTGATAACCTTTTTTCTTTAACCGTCCCGCCAATTCAGGAGACCCTGCTTTTACCAGATCTACTTCTGCTAAAAACATTTGAATAATTTGTGATAAATGACTGGTTCGATATCTTTGCCCCCAACTCTCATTTTCAGGAGGTTCCAGCAAGTCATCATCAAGCTCATAGATGACTTTAATGTGAATTAAACGGGCGAAACGGGCCAATGAAAGAGTCGAGTCCTGAATACAACGGTAAAGTATAAGTATATTGATGTCTTGCAAGTCCTCCAGCTTCAGACGATATTCCGGAATCGAACGCCAACAAAACTCCATTCCGGAGGATACGGATAATACGGATAATACCCGGAAGGGTATTTCATAAATCAGTCGAGTGGCGGGGGATGTTTCCGACGCTACGACTAAAACGTGTTGTTTGGTTCCATCGCCGGTAACTATCTGTTCAATTGGAGGGTATTCATAAGTTTGGTTCATTTCAGTTCTCGCCTTTCAAGAATCGCATGAATCAACTCGAAAATATGGCCATTTTTTTAATGTATTCTATTATCCCAACCGCAACTTTGCGATTGTTCCAAAGACACAAATGTGGCATAATTTTGATAAAAAGCTCAAATAGATTAACGTATCCATCCAATACATTCTGGGATTCTCTGCATTGGCAAGCATGTCCGAATATTTACAAAAAAAATGGATTACGCCGTAATAAATAACAGATTTATCGCCATATGCCGTTGGCTCGCTGTAATTCATGATGCATTCCGATGTCGATCCATTCTTCATTTATGGCATACACTCCAACGGAAATCTTTTTCTCCAACATGATTTCAAAAAGACGAATTATTGTGAAATACTGATCATGAGGAATCAATGAAAGGATTTCCGGATTAAACACATAAATGCCGGCGTTAATTAAATAATGAACCAAGGGCTTCTCTTGTAAATCTACCAATTTTTGGGCAACGGTTTCGATTATGCCATAAGGAATTTCCAATTGGTATGTTCGCCCGGTAATTGTGGCTGCGACCTTCATTTGGTTGTGAAATTCCAATAAATCGGCGATATTCACTTGGGTGACCAAATCACCATTCATCACAATAAAAGGGTGCTGCAGTTGTTCCGATAGCAAAGATAAAGCTCCGCCCGTGCCCAACATTTCTTTTTCCCGTAAATATTCAATTGTACAACCAAATGCAGAACCGTCGCCAAAATAACTTTCAATCATTTCACCATGGTAATGAATGGCTATATATATCTTGGTGATTCCGAATCCGACCAAATGCAGTATCAAACGCTCTAGGATAGGCCGTCCAGCTACTTTAATCATTGGTTTAGGGCAATTTTGAGTGAGCGGCAACAAACGGGTCCCTTTACCACCGGCCATTATCACGGCAATATTGGGCTTAACGGCCGTTCCAATCAGGTCCTGCAAAAAGTGAATCCCTAACAGTCTTTTTTGCGGATCGATGATCGGGATATGACGGATACTAAGTGCTTTCATCATATCTAAAACTATAGCCCGGCCTTCTTTGGGCCCAACGGCGATATAATCTTTTTTAATTATTTCAACCACCAGTGAATCCAAAGACAAACCGCGCAATAGGCCGCGGCGGATATCTCCATCGGTTACAACACCGATAATCTGGCCGTTTTCGTTTTCAACCAGTGCTACCTCATGCCAATTATTGGTGATGGTTTCCATGGCCTGCCGAATCGATTGATCGGCTTTGACAATAAATTTTTTAAGTTCATCTTTGCTCATGTTTTAACCTCAAGACTCATTTCTGACAAGTAACGATCCAGTCCAATATTTCATGCCCACCATTGTTCATCGAGCGTATCGAATACTCAAATTGTACGTTCTTAAAATCGGCATACTGCTTTTCCAGACTTTCTTTGGTGGCAAAGCGGGTTACCCCCATGTCGGCATACGGTCCTTCGGTTACATTTTTGACAGTGGTCTGATCAATCCTAATTCCATCGTCACCCCAACAACCGCTTTTTGAAAGCAATGAAAAATGTTTTCCCCCGGTTTTGATTACCCGGTATACCTCTTTTAAGACTTGCGCGGCATCGGCTTCCGAATTTTGTTGCAGGCTGGCCACATCAATAACGCAATCAAAGGTTTCTGCATCCCACGGTAGCTGGTGAAAATAGCCTAAGATAAAATCACCTTGCAGATCTTCCTGCGCAAATCTTTGTTTCGCTTTTTCAATAGCGGTTGGTGAACCATCGATTCCGGTATAAGAAAATCCTTCCCGCGCTATATACCAACTTGGACCCCCTCCCGGACCGCAGCCCAATTCTAAAATTTTTATCTTACTCCGATCAGCAACCGAATAATAATTTCCGGCGATGAATCGGACCAACTCCAAAGGAGGGTACATCCCCCAATGTTCTCTTTCACGAAAGATACTTTCCCAAACAGGGTCCCAGCTCATTTTGTTGCTCCCTTCGCGTTTTTAATTGATATAATAACTGTCCTTTCAATAATAGAGCGGATTGTGAACCATTATGATAGTCTACCGCTACTTTCGATTGAATCGATAGACCGCTAGCCTTAATAATCGCTTCGATTTCGGCGGGTGTAAAAAGATGCCCCATCCCGGGGATTGATTCATTCCCGATTTCCCAATCAAAACTGCTGTCTCCCCGTTTATCATCCGGATACAGGGCATCCAGAAAAATTCGGCCGAATACTCTCAACCAACCATAAGCGCTTGCATTATGGCGGTTGTTAACATCCAAAAAAATACTGCCTTGCTTGGACAACAGTCTTCGCATTTCCTTCAAAGCCGCTACCCGATTGGAACGATCATCCAAATGGCCCAAAACATTCCACAAGCAAATAATGACGTCGAAACGTCTATCGGTATAGGGTAAATTCTCCATCGCTGCTTGCCAGACGTCCGACGGTCGCAATTCACGACAGCGGGCAATCATTTCCGGGCTAATATCACTTAATACGGTATAATTGATATTTTTATGCGCCGCCAGAGCCATTCCGCGGATTCCATCACCGGCTCCAATATCTAATAAACTTTCGGCGTCATCGGGGATATGGTCCAGGACAAACCGGTCCACCGAATTTAAATAAGCAGCTTTTTTTCGAGCATATTCACGGTAGTATGGGGCCAAGGCATCATACATCTTTACAGTCGGCTGATGATTATTCATGCAAGATCCTCCCAAGTGATCGGGGCGTCCTCTCTAACGGCATTCTTTAAAGTACGGCCGATGATTTTTGGTAGATCTCCCGGTTCAATACCGCCCAAGGGGCGTTTAATCTCAATCATCTCCCGCGATAGTACGCTCCCCTGCTGCAAGTCAACTGCGGCAACCAGACTCTTTCGAATAAATGGTAAATTGGCAATTTCACACGGGGACGGTTTCTTCAAGGGACTACCCAATGCCGAATTGGCAATCTGAATCCCTTTGACCAACTCCGCCATTTCATCCGGCTCAATCGAGGCCTGATGATCCGGCCCCACCATCTTGCGATCCAAAGTAAAATGTTTCTCAACCGCCACTGCTCCCAGGGCGGCAGCGGTAATTGCCGCATAGATCCCGGTGCTATGGTCGGAGAAGCCTACTGGAAGGCCAAATCCTTTCTGCAAAGCTTTCATCGCCCGCAAGTTGAGACAATCAAAAAGTGCCGGATAACTGGATACACAATGAAAAATAATTAATTCGGGACATCCGGCTTTTTGCAACGTTTCGACAGCCATTCCTACTTCCGCTAAGTTGCTGGCTCCGGTGGATAAAATAACGGCTTTCTTTTTATTAGCGATATATGTCAATAAGGGAAAATTAGTAATTTCTCCGGAAGGAATTTTGATAGTCTCCACTTTCAATTCATCCGTCAATAGATCCACACTGTCAAAGTCGAATGCGGTGCAAAGAAAAGACATTTTAATCGAAGCGCAGTAATTCTTCATTTCGAGTAAAGCCGGACCGCTCAACTCAAGGGCCTTACACATTTCCAATTGGTTAGCCCCTAATGCGACCGATTTTTCTTGGTAAGGCGCTTTAACGGCATGCCGGCTAATTTCTTTCTCTGCCCGGAATGCTTGAAACTTAACGGCATCGACACCGGCCCGTGCTGCGGCATCCACTAATTTTCGGGCGGTTTCGAGATCGCCATTATGGTTGACTCCGATTTCTGCAATGACTAGCGTCTGATCGGCCCGGTTAAACTCGAAATTTCGGTATCCCAGATTCATCTTTTAACTCCTATTTAATAATCATTTTCTTCGATAGAGCGGAAAATAATCGGAAGTGCTGTTTTCGCCCTTCATCCGCTCGTGGCTTCGCTTTAAAGAACATAAATAATCATATATTTCCCGGTTGTGAATTCGTTGGTAACTGTAAAGTGTGGCACGGCGGTCCGTAAAACCGCTCTTATATTGAAATAAACTGTCAACGGCGGATGAGCTGACTCCGCCTCCCAGATGAAATCGTAAAAAGCCACTTTTTTTAGCCCATAAAGCCGCTTCCCACATCAATAAATTACTTGGCCGCAGGGTATAATACTGCCGGTCCGAGCCGCCAAAATGGTAATATACTGTTTGAAAATCATGAATTAAAAAATAACTGGCCAGCGGTGTGGTATCCAACCAGGCAAGAAACAAGGAAACTCTTGTCGGCCCTAACTGGAAAAATAGATTTTCAAAATAATCGTCGGGAAAAAACCATCTGGATGCTGCCCTATGCCTAATCATCGTTTGATGATATAAATTCTTGAAAACTTTCAAATTGACGGGGTTAATGATCACTTTTTCAACCCGAACGGCATTTCTTTTGGCCTTGTTGATTCCGCTCTTATGACCGCGGCTCATTTTTTGCCACAATTCCGTTTCGCTTAAAGTCAGATCCCAATAGACGATTTCCTTTTGAGGATTTATTTCAACCAGGCCGGTTCCGGCGGCATAGCGCTGATTATCCAGCAAGGGATGAAAACTTGTAAATTCACTGGCAATTTGATCCCGGCGGCAATAATCCGTCAAATTTGCATTGAATTCCTTAAATAATTGTTGCCCCTCTTGCAAAGTGCGGCAGCGGCATAGCGGGCCGCCGTATCCGTATGGATTGGCAATATCAAAAAATGGTTCCGTTACTTTTTGTTCCGTAAGAAAAAGCAATTCATTCAAAGGCCGTTTGACAAAAGCTTGCATCGTAAAGCAATCTTCATTGCCGTAAAAAGCCAGAAACGGTTGATATCCATAGGTCAATTGATAAACATTTCCATATTCGGGCAAGAAATGAAGATCCTGATCTTCAGGTTTTAATCGCCTGATCAAGTCCAGCCATTCTTGATTGGCTTTTCCCAAAGAAGGCAATATTTTAAATTGCATAGTCATTCCTTTTCAACTAGATTTTCATTATCTGCGTCCATCCATTTATTAATCAAGGACGGGCCTAACTTCAAGCGGTTTAACAGCGCTATTGTTTTGGAAGCCGCAGTACCGTCCCCGTATGGATTTACACATTCGTGCTGTAATTTATCCCTGAAAGAGGAATCTTCCAAAGACCGGCGAATTGCCGTCAAAATTTCGGCCTTGTGATAGCCCGTATCAATAACATTGCAGGCCTTCATCCTGCCATACTGCCGGGTACCGATATTGACCACCGGTAATTTAAAAAAAGGCGCTTCAATAATTCCACTGCTGGAATTGCCTACCAATGCCGAAGCAATCCGCATCAGACTCAAATATTTGGTGGATCCCAGATGCGGAATAACCCGCAAAAAATCTCGCTCTTGATATTGCCTGAGTACTTTGGCCATTTCCCGTCCCCCGGCGTCGGTATTGGGATAAGTAAAAATCGTTTGAATTCCCACCTCCGACAGTGCTTCCAGCGTTTCAGTTATCTGCCGGGCCGCTTGAGCCGATTCGGTAGTTACCGGATGTTGAGTGGCCAGCAACAACGGACGGCTTAAATCAAGCCGGAATTCCCCGGCCAATTCGGCGGAAGGAATATATTCCATCTGTTTAATCAAATCCAATCCCGGCTCTCCAACCTCAAATATTCGCCCGTTTTTTTCACCCATTGCCAATAGTCTCTGAGTACTTGATTTACAAGTCGTCAAATGAACATGGGCGAACTTGCTGACGGCGTTACGGATTGAATCATCGATGGACCCGCTGTAATCACCGCCGGACATATGACATACCGCTGTGTTGGTATGGGCGGCCGCAATTGCCCCTGCCAGCATCTCGCCACGATCTCCCTGCAATAGCAGAATATCCGGCTTAGCCGACGCCATAACTTCCGCAATTCCAAATACGGCCAAACCCAGCGACTGGGCCATCGCTTTGCCGGTGTCTTCTCCCAAAACCATGCTGACATGATGCGTCTTGTCAAAATTACTTTTTGCGATTTGCTCTAGGCTCGCTTGAAATTCGGGCAGCAGGTGCATTCCGGTTATTATTAACTCCAGCTCCAAGACAGGATTTTGGATTATCTTTTCAAAGACGGGAGTCATTAGGCCAAAATCAGCCCTACTGCCGGTAATCCCGAGAATTTTCCTAGCCATTTGGTTCCTCCAAATATCGGGGCTCGGAATTCATAATAAATTGGGCCCACAGAAGATCCATCGGCGTGTCAATATCCACGGAATCTGAGAGTTTCATCGGATAAGCAACGATCTTTTCTCCGTATATCGTCCCGGAATTCAACACTGCTTTATTGATTACATAAATAGCACCGTTTTCATAAAAAACGGACGGCAGATCGTTTCTAGATATGGTCTGGTGCTTAAGCGAAAAAAACGGTGCCAATTCTCCGTTGGACAAAGTCCAGGCATAAAAAGGATGTTGTTCCGCTAGGCATACTGCCGTGACGGTATCGGCCAGAGATTTTTCAAAGAGATCAATCGCTTCATCAATATGTTTTCCGGTACGAAACGGGGCCGTTGGTTGCAGGATGACTACTCCATCCATATCGGCAGCTTCTTTTGCAAGACTCTCCAACGCATGAGAAACCACCGCCGACATCGAGCTTTGGTCCTGCGCAAATTCAGACGGACGCAAAAAGGGGATTTCAGCGCCATATTTTTGGGATATTTCCGCGATCTCCAGATCATCAGTGGATACGATCACTCGGGTTAGTTTCAATGATTGTAATGCGGCGTCAATCGTATAAGCAATCAAAGGTTTCCCTGCCAACAAAACTGTATTTTTGCGGAGAATCCTTTTAGAGCCGCTTCGAGCCGGAATTATGGCCAAATAGTCTTTCAGCAATCGGTCCTCCAATTTCGCAGGAATAATTGTTGGGGTTCCTCTGCGGTGATTATTACTACAGTATATTTCCGTGGGCACTCGGGTGTAACTCTCACAATAGCATGTAACCAAATTATTGATAGAACAGCTTTGAATGTCGAACCGAAACCGAATCGCGGGGAAGCATGAAATTTGCATCTATAACAATACCGCGGATAAATTAATATAATATAAAAATGCTGATGAGGTATTGATTGTAATTGTCCGTATAATTAAATCCGGATTAAATCTCAGTTTCATTAGGAAAAGTGAGGAATGTGTTTTTATGAATATTGTCGAGATAAAAGGGCAGGATTGGGGAGAAATGGTTCAACTAAATGAAAAGTCAGAAATTGCTCCCAATATTTATAAAGCTAGTTTACAGATGATGATAGCGGATAAAAGGTGAGCATAAAATGCTAAAAATACTTTGTATCGTGCAAACGCCGGTGCCATCCACCGAAATTTCCATAATTAGACCCTTTTCCTATTTGGAAAAAAATAGGGAGATATCCTGGACTTTAGTAAAAGAAGTCTCTTTTCAAGCGGATATCCTTGAACAGGCCGATATTGTTGTTTTTCATCGCAATTGTCATCCAAACGGCCGAGCCATCCTAGATAGGGTGAAAAATGCTCAAATTCCACTGATTTATGAAATTGACGATAATTTTTTTGCACTCCCCGAAAATTTACCGGTGGGTCGTTATATGCGCAATCCAGCAGTGGTTCAAACAATAGAGAATTACCTGCGCGCTGCGGATATAGTAAAAAT
>DNPP01000015.1:972-2564 GCA_003501365.1 Bacillota bacterium | reverse complement strand
TCAAATAAACCTTTTACAAAATCGTGAGTTGCGGGAATGACTCCTCCTTCACCCAAAACCAGCTCCAGGAGCACGGCGCAAGTCTGATCATTTATCGCGGCTTGCCAGGAACCCAAATCATTATAATCGGCATATGAAAAACCAGGCACGATCGGTTGAAAACTCTCCTGATATTTGGGCTGCCCGGTAGCGGAGAGTGCGCCAAAGGTCCGGCCGTGAAAAGAACCTTTGGCGGTGACAATCTGATATTTACCGCCAAGCTTCACTTTACCATGCTTGCGGGCCAACTTAAGCGCAGCCTCATTGGCCTCGGCTCCACTATTGGAGAAAAACACCGCATCAAATCCGGATAGCTTGACTAATTGTTCCGCCAAACGGACCTGTTCTTCCAGATAAAAATAATTGGAAACATGGATAATCTTCTCTGCCTGCTTTGTAAGGGCCACCGTAATCTCCGGATTGCAATAACCAAAATTATTGACGGAAATCCCCATCAGAAAATCAATATATTCTTTGTCATCCGCATCCCAGACCCGGGACCCCTCTCCACGGGAGATTACTACCGGCAGCCGCCCCACATTCTTCATCATCGCTTGCTGACCGATTTTCAAATAAGCGTTGTTATCCATAATACTTCAACACCTGCCTTTCTTCCTCAGGGGTAAACAATCTACTAATAACTAATCACTAATAACCAATAACCGATAACTAGTTATTTACCACCATTGTTCCGATTCCCTTATCCGTTAATATTTCAAGCAACATGGAATGTAATAACCGCCCATCAATGATATGAGTGCGATTGACTCCGCTTTGCAAGGCGGTAATACAAGCTTCTACTTTAGGAATCATCCCACCCTCGATTTTGCCCTGGTCAATCATATGATGAGCCCGTTCAATCTCAAGCGCGGAAATTAAACTCGATTTATCTTGATAATCCTGGAAGATCCCTTCCACATCCGTTAACATAATTAGCTTTTCGGCTTTCAAAGCCGCAGCCAGCTCTCCCGCTGCTGTATCGGCATTGATGTTGAAACTCGCTCCATCGCTGCCAACCCCGATCGAAGAGATTACCGGAATATAATCTTCACGGATTAACTGTTCCACAATACCGGTATTGACCTTTACCACTTCACCCACATACCCGATATCGGGTATTTCGCCCTGGAAATCCGCAGGCATGGTGGGATGAGTTTTCCGGGCCACTAAGAGGTTAGCGTCCTGGCCGGATAAACCTACCGCTTTCGCTCCGACTAAATTTAAACGGGCCACGATTTCTTTATTTAATTTTCCCGCCAATACCATCTGGACGATTTCCATGGTTTCAGCATCGGTGACCCGTAACCCCTGTACAAACTGGGATTGTTTCCCGACCCGTTTCAACATTTGGGTGATCTCCGGCCCGCCTCCATGAATCACAATCGGATTGATCCCCAAAAACTTTAGCAACACGATATCCTGCATTACGCCTTGTTTCAGTTCTTCATTAATCATGGCGTTGCCGCCGTATTTAATCACAAAAGTTTTGCCATGGTAGGTTCGGATATAAGGAACCGCTTCAATTAAAACCCCGGCCCTAGCGATCAACTCTT
>DNPP01000015.1:0-647 GCA_003501365.1 Bacillota bacterium | reverse complement strand
CGTAGAGCCGATTAAGTCCGGTAACTCCCGTTGATTTTGATATAATCATAACTTAAATCACAAGTCCAGACACTAGCTTCACATTTTGTTTCAGGACTTAACGTAACGGTTATCAGCAGGTCTTTTTGAGCTAAAATCCGTTTAGCTTTGGATTCATCAAAAACCAGGCCGATTCCGCCTTTACAGACTAACAAATCCCCTAAATAAATATCGGCGCCGGATGGATCAAACTCAATCCCGGAGTATCCGACCGCCGCCAATATCCGTCCCCAATTGGCATCTTCACCGAAAATAGCTGTCTTAACCAGATTTGAAGTGGCAATGGCTTTACCGGCTCGTACCGCATCGACTTCGGAGTCGGCCCCGGTTACCTTGATCTCTACAAACTTAGTGGCGCCTTCGCCGTCCCGGGCGATCATTTTGGCAAGCCCGGTGCAGACAAAAGTTAAAGCCGTTTCAAAAGCTTGATAATCGGCTCCAGTTGTTACAATTTTTTGATTTCCCGCTTTACCGTTGGCCAAAACAAATAAGCAGTCATTGGTACTGGTGTCGCCGTCAACGCTGATCCGGTTAAACGATAGTTCGCCGGCTCGTTTTAGCGCTTGTTGCAATAATTTCTGTTCAATGGCCGCATCCGTAGTTACAAA
>DNPP01000242.1:3295-4294 GCA_003501365.1 Bacillota bacterium | reverse complement strand
TAGATGTAATTCCGAATGTTTATTCATGTGGAAGGGTAACCCCCTGCTTTGCAGAAATTTAAAAAACAAAATCATCTTCAAATCTCAAGATGTAATTAGGCGTCAAAGGCTATGGTTACCCTTCCACATGATAAAGCCCAATTAATCACTTCTCGGGGGAAGGGCGAGGGTTAGGTGATTTTGACTTGGAGAATATTTATATATCAGGACAAGCTAAAAATCAAATAAATGAGGAACCATTATGAAAATCGTCATCACCGGCGCCAAGGGGCAGCTGGGAAATTCATTACAGGCAGTTTTAACGAAAGATCAGTTATATTTGGTGGATTTACCTGAGCATGACCTAGTTTCCTACAAGGCTACCATGGATTATATGCAAAAAGTCAGACCGGATCGGGTGATTCACTGTGCGGCCAAGACACAGGTGGATGAGTGTGAGTTGAAACCGGATGAAGCCTATACAGCGAATGTAATCGCCACTAAAAATGTAGTTAATGCTTGTCAGGCGGTAGACGCAGCGTTGGTATATATCTCCACCGACTATGTATTTGACGGCCAAGGGACCCGGCCTTATCGGGAATATGACCGTTGCAACCCGCAGAGCGTTTACGGTATGACCAAATGGCAGGGTGAAGAGATCGTGAAAACGCACCTGCAACGGTTTTTTATCATCAGAACCGCTTGGCTGTTTGGGGATGTCGGTAATAATATCGTTCGAACCATTTTAAAACTCTCCGCTGAGAAAAAGGTTCTAAAATTTGTTACCGACCAGGTTGGTTGTCCCACCTATGCCGCTGATCTGGCTGCGGTTATCGGACGGCTTATTCAAACCGATGCGTATGGGATTTATCACGTTACCAATGAAGGGAGCTGCTCGTGGTTTAATTTTGCCAGGCAGATTTTAGACCAGGCCGGTAAACCGGAGATCAGGGTTGAACCTATTAATTCCAAAGAGTTGGACAGGCCGGCGCCCAGGCCCGGTTATAGTATTTTGGCGAA
>DNPP01000242.1:0-2969 GCA_003501365.1 Bacillota bacterium | reverse complement strand
TTTAGCAAAAAATTATACTAAAGTTAGGTAAGCCGCATAATTCCGCAGTTGGCGGGTTTATGCTGTTCTCAGCTGACTCAATTACACGAGATGGGCAATTCTCAAAGCCAAATTATTAGGTATTTTTAGTAAAATTTAGTCTAAACCTCTCTCTCGCTCTCCCCCTAAAGTGGGAGAGTAACCGAATGCTTTTAGGCCTAAATGCTTTTGGCGGCAGCGGGCAAGGTTGCCCTTCCACTTGAATTAGCTATTTTTATTGACTTCAGAGGGGAAGGGCAAGAGTTAGGTCAGATAGGACTCGTTCTTCGGCAATGGTCTTTTGATAATAACAAAAATTAATTCAACTTAATAGCATCTTTAGTGAATTATTTGCATCTATTATTCACTAACAACCAATAACCAGTAACTAATTACTAAAGGGGATTTCCAATGGCAAAACCCTTCCTAGTCATCATGGCCGGGGGCCGCGGCGAACGTTTTTGGCCGCGCAGCCGGCGTAATTATCCCAAACAATTTCTGGCTTTTAACGGAGAACAGTCATTATTGCAGGAATCGGTAGCCCGGATCCGTCCGCTCACCGATGATGCAAGGATATATGTCGTAACTAACAAGGAACAGGTTACTGCGGTTCTAACACAGTTGCCTTTTTTACCCATTTCTAATATTATCGTCGAACCCGAGGGCAGAAACACTGCCCCTTGTATCGGCTTAGCCGCTGCCTATATTCAAAAACGGCATCCGGAGGAAGATCCGGTTATCGCTTTCTTGCCTAGCGACTCGATGGTTTTTAGTCCGGAAGAGATGCGAAGAGTGCTTGAGGCCGGGTTTACGATTTGTGACCAGCAGGATACCGGAGTGATATACGGTGTTCGTCCCTCACGGCCGGAGACCGGATTTGGATATATTGAACTGGGAAAGAAGTTGGGAACCTATCAGGAAGTACCCTTCCATCAAGTTGCGGCATTTAAGGAAAAACCGGACGGGGAAACCGCAAGAAAATATGTGGCCTGTGGGGAATATCTGTGGAACGGCGGGGTTTTTGTCTGGAAGCTGGATAGGCTGATGCTGGAGATTCGGGAAAGTCTGCCGGGGTTATATCAAGGGCTGGTAGAGTTCATAAATTACATCGGTAAGCCGGATGAAATGAGCAAATTAACTGAAATTTATCCCACCCTGCCGGCTACTTCAGTGGATTACGGGATATTGGAAAAAAGCTCTCATTTGGTTGTGGTTCCAACCGATTATGGCTGGGATGATTTGGGTAGCTGGAGCGCTCTAGAGCGATTCCTGCCAAGGGATGAGTCTGATAATGTGATTCAAGGCCAACATGTCGGAGTCGACACAAAGGATTGTATCATTCATAGCCCCGGTAAGCTCGTCACTACGCTCGGAGTATCGGATCTGATTATCGTAGAGACCGATGATGTACTCATGGTTTGCCATAAAGATCAAACCCAACATATCAAAAAACTATTGCAAAAATTGGCGGATGAAGGACATCGAGATTTATTATAAAACAATTGAGGAGTCATTCGATGAAAAAAGAGAATTTATTGGCGGTAGGAGCGATCCTGGCTGCCGTAGTGATGTGGGGATTTTCGTTTTTAAGCATCAAGATTACGGTAGCGGTATTTCCCCCGATGACTTTAGCGCTATTACGGTTTTTAATCGCGGTGGTGTTTTTGTGGGGCGTATTCAAATGGCAAGAACCCACTACCCGGCTCGCCAAAAAAGATTATCCAATCATGGCTCTGGCCGGTCTTTTCGGGATCACTCTTTATTTTTATTTTCAAAACAATGGCGTCAAACTCACCACCGCCTCTGCCGCCTCGATTATTATCGCCTTTATACCGATTATGACTTTACTCGCCGAGACGATTTTTTTTAAGGGACGGTTAACTCCGCAAAAAATTTGGGGAGTTATCTTATCGGTAATTGGCGTCTGTTTAGTCGTGGGAGTAGACGTCCGGTGGTCCGGTTCGGGAATGGGCTATTTAATGATGTTTGGGGCGGCGGTGGTCTGGGTGGTTTATTCTTTAATTACCAAGCCGTTGTTTCAAAAATATTCCCAGTTAGCGATCGTATTTTATCAGACGCTCTTTGGTACCGTCGTTCTCATTCCCTTTGCTTTGTTTGAAAAAACTAATTGGCATATGGTGAGCGGCACTGTATTGTCAAATTTGATATATTTGGGGATCTTTTGCTCGGCGGTCGGGTATTATGTTTACATGTATGCCTTGGACAAGCTGGGACCTAACGTTACTACTTTATTTTTAAATTTTGTTCCGGTAGTTGCCGTAGTAGCCGGTTGCCTTATCCTGGGGGAAAGGCTGAGTTTCGTACAGATTATCGGAGGGCTGTTGGTGCTCACCGCAGTTACTATCGCCAATTGGAACGGCCCGGTATTGAAAATCGGTCATCAAAATAAATCGATATTTTGATTAGCTTTTAACGACTCTGATTTGGCCCACGTTAAGCAGGGCGCGCTGCTTTTGGAAAAGATACTTCATGATATGATCCTGAATATTCTGGTCGATAAACTGAAAATTTAAGGCGACCCCCTGAAAATTTTCTTTCTTGATCACTCGCATCACTTTGGCTACGATTATCAAGGGAAGGATATTCGGCAAAACAATTTGGCAGGTGATTACCATTCCCGGAGTCAAATTAGTATCGGGATTAATGATTGCATATAGACCGCTGGCCGATAAGTTGATCACTTCCCCTTGACACTTTCCTTTGCTCTCAAACCAATGAAAGGGTAAGTTGACTTCACAACGGAAAAAATTACGGCCGATGCTAAATTCTAATTTTGACGGTTTATTGATGATTAATAGCGGTTGCTCCAAATCGACCCGGATAAATTCAGCCATGAAGATATAATCATGAGAATCACCGTCGGACCGGCATACTATGGTTATTTTGCTGCCGGGCTGGGTGCTTTTGAGAATTTTATCATTTGAAGGTAT
>DNPP01000245.1 GCA_003501365.1 Bacillota bacterium | reverse complement strand
GCCGGTGATTTGGAGGAAAAAGGGCTGATGGTGGTTTCAACCGTATCCGGATTGGAACATTCGGATATTCCATCCTTGTCGCCACAGATTTTTTCTTTCTTTCAAGATCATACGTATCAAGTTGTTTTTGACGTGGGCGGTGATCCGGCAGGCGCCCGGGCCCTGGGGCGGTTTCATCCCTATTTTGAAACCGAACCATATGAAATGTTGATTGTGGTAAACCCCTTTCGGCCGGATACTCGTAATATTGCCGAAGCGCTGGATTTGATCGCTTCTGTGCAAGGCACCAGCCGTTTGAAGGCCACTGGAATTATTTCCAATATTAATTTGGGCCCGGATACCACCCTGGAGATATGGCAAGAGGGTTTAAAATTTATTATGGAACTCGGGGAACAACTGGCGCTGCCTATCGTTTATCATATGGTAGAGCAGAGCTTTTTCTCTCGGCATCAAGCCGACTTGAAAGATTATCCGATTTTTCCGGTAACTTTAAAGATGCGGCCTCCATGGCTTATCGATTGAAAGGGAACTTACGCCTTGTTATTTATAATTCTTGATGATCTGCAATTGCAATGATTTATTAAAAAGCATATAATTATTATCAGGTACTAATAAGATTCATTAGGATATTGGCGATTACAAATGGTAGATTTATAATAAACTATTCGAAACAAAGGAGGAAATGGAATGGCCCAGATTAAATTCGATGAGGAACGATGCAAGGGCTGTGAGGTTTGTACTAGCGTTTGCCCGAAAAAGCTTTTAAAAATGGCGGATCGTTTTAATTCAAAAGGATATAAACCCGCTGAGATAACTGATCAGACTCAATGCATCGGTTGTGCCTTTTGTGCCAAGATGTGCCCGGATAATGTGATTGAAGTCTATAAATAGAAACTAAATCAGGAGGTAACTGTAGAATGGCAGATCGAGTAATGATGAAGGGTAATGAAGCAATTGCCGAGGGAGCGATTCGGGCGGGTTGCCATTACTTTTTTGGATATCCTATTACACCCCAAAATGAAGTGCCGGAATATATGGCCAAAAGGTTGCCTGAAATAGGAGGCACTTTTATTCAGGCGGAAAGTGAAGTCAGCGCGATCAATATGGTGTATGGCGCTGCGGGTGCAGGCGCCAGGGCAATGACATCTTCTTCCAGTCCCGGAGTGAGTCTGAAGATGGAAGGCATCTCCTATATCGCCGGTGCCGAATTACCTTGTGTAATCGTCAATGTATCCCGAGGTGGACCTGGATTGGGCGGTTTAGCTCCGTCTCAGTCCGATTATTTTCAGGCAACCAAGGGCGGCGGCCATGGCGATTATCGTCTAATCGTACTGGCACCCGCTTCGGTACAGGAGATCATTGATTTAATGTATGAAGGGTTTGTTACCGCAGATAAATATCGCAATCCGGTAATGATTCTGGCTGACGGTATTTTAGGCCAAATGATGGAGCCGGTGACTTTATCGGAAGTAAAAGATCTTCAAATCCCGCCAAAACCTTGGGCAACCACAGGAATGATTAACGGTAAGCCGCAAAGTATCATCAACAGTTTGGGATTGGCTTACGAAGATTTGGAAAAGATTAATATTCGGTTGCAAAAGAAGTATCAAGAGATTGCCGCCCATGAAATCCGCTTTCAGGAAGAAGAAACCGCAGACGCTGAATTGATTATCGTTGCATACGGCACTTCAGCCAGGGTTGCCAAAACCGCAATGATTAAGGCTAAAGCTCAAGGGAAAAAGGTTGGATTGTTCCGGCCCATATCATTATGGCCGTTCCCTTCCCAAAGGATTCAAGAATTGGCACAAGCGGGTAAACGTTTCCTGGTTGTTGAAATGAGCGCCGGACAAATGGTTGAAGATGTAAAGCTGGCGGTAAACGGTAAGACTACAGTTGATTTTTACGGCAAACTTAATGGGACGATCCCATCCGTAATTGATGTAAATAACGCAATCATCAAATGTTTTGCCAGTCAGGGGGTGGCATGATGGAAAAAATCTTTGGAAGACCGGAAGCATTACAAGATCGGGTATTATCCTATTGTCCCGGTTGTACTCACGGGATTATTCACCGTTTGGTCGCGGAAGTTATTGATGAGCTAAAAGTACGCGAGAAGACCATCGCTGTGGCCCCGGTCGGTTGTGCGGTAACCGCTTATAACTTTTTTAATTGTGATTGTCAACAGGCAGCCCATGGTAGGGCTCCGGCTGTAGCCACGGCTATCAAGCGAGTTTTGCCTGATCGGGTGGTTTTTACCTATCAAGGAGACGGTGACTTGGCTTCGATCGGTACTGCCGAAATTATTCATGCGGCCAATCGCGGCGAACAATTTACGGTTATATTTGTAAATAATGCGATATATGGAATGACCGGTGGTCAGATGGCCCCTACCACTTTACCGGGGCAGAAAACCACGACTTCTCCTTATGGACGGGATGTCAAGACTGCGGGTTATCCCATTAAAATGACTGAAATGTTGAATACTTTAGAGGCACCGCTATTTTTAGCCCGGGTCAGTGTTCATGATCCCAAAAATGTTAACAAAGCCAAAGAGGCGATTAAAAAAGCCTTTGAAGCTCAGATTCAAGGCAAGGGTTTTGCAATGGTTGAAGTATTGTCTACTTGCTCGACCAACTGGGGAATGACTCCGGTAGAAGCGTTGAAATGGCTGGAAAACAATATGATACCGCAATTTCCTCTAGGTATAGTCCGTGATCAAGAGGGGGGAGCCCGATGATTTTAGAATCAATCTTTGCCGGTTTTGGCGGTCAAGGCGTTATGCTGATGGGTCAATTATTAGCATATTCCGGGATGTATGAGGGTAAAAACACCACTTATGTTCCATCGTATGGCCCTGAAATGCGGGGAGGCACCGCCAATTGTTCGGTGGTGGTCTCCGATGAACTGATCGGGTCACCGGTTATCTCCGAGCCCAGCATAGTGGTGGCAATGAATCGGCCGTCCATGGAGAAATTTGAAGCAATAATCAAACCCGGCGGGGTATTGTTTTATAACTCTTCTTTGATTGACGTGAAACCGAAACGGACGGATATTAAAGTGGTAGCGATTGCTGCCAACGAAATTGCCACCGAGCTCGGCAACAGCCGCGTTGCCAATATGGTAGTAATCGGCGCCATTTTAAAGAGCACCGGTATTGTAAATATTGAAACCGTGATGAAGGTATTGCAAGAAAAAGTTCTTACCGGTAAGAAAAAAGACTTGGTCGGAGTCAACCGGGCTGCAATTGAAAAAGGAATGAGCCTTGTTTAATTATTATATAAGTTGAAACAAATAATTTGACCAAAAGCCAAAACAAATGAAAAGATTAGGTCGACTGTTGGTCTAGACCTCTCTCTCGCTCTCCCCCTAAAGTGGGAGAGTAACCGAAGCCTATGGGGCCTATATGCCTTTAGGTAGCAATTGCTGTTGTTACCCTTCCACTTGAATCCGCTAATTTATTTGCTTCTAAGGGGAAGGGCAAGGGTTAGGTCGAATAGGCATTCACTTTTCAGAATTGATCTCTGATGGCATCAAAACGTAATTCAAAAAAAGTCTTCCTTTACGCAGGGAAGACTTTTTTAGCTAGAAATATCGGGATAATTACAGGAAAAAAGATTTCGAGAGTAGAAATCTTAATCGATATTTAATGAAAGGGTGAGAGTATCGACATGAAATTAAATACGCTTTGGTGGATTGGTCTTATTGCAGCTATTTGCGGTGTTTTAATGTTTAAAGGAATTATCCGGATTGCCAATTTCCCTAGTTTTTGGATGGAAACGGTAGCGGCCGGATTTTTTGCCGTGGCCGCTTTATTCAGAAATTAGTAAAAGGTTATATTATGGACTATCTTATGATAGTAAATGCTGCCGCAATTCGGCGGCATTTTTTATATATATTAGGGCCAACTTTTAGTTCCAGGATTAATTTTTTGAGAATAATTATTAGTATTGATAGCTCCACCGGATTTGCCAGTTTTGAGTCTCACCCGGATACCAATGTACTTCCAGAACATTTTTCTTATCAGGGGTCAATCCCATGCCAATATTCGGTTTTCCATTGGAATCCAGTCCAAATGAACAACCAAGCTTTTCCGAGAGCAGGATTTGTTGTTCAATTCGCGCCGCTATCTTGTTCTGCGGATTGCCGATAATAATTTTTGTACCCGTGTGATCACTCCAACGGTAGTATTGTTCCCAGGCTAGTTTGATTTCATGGTCGGTATTTACTCCAATGGAGGTTATCCATTCGCCTTTGCCGCGGATCCGCCATTTTGAAAGATAATCCCGCATATCAAAAATTAATGGTTGATAATTAAGCATTGCCGTTGCGGTTTGGTCGGAATTGTCAAATCTACCGGAAAGAGAGATAGAAACGGTTGGTCTTTTAAGCAGAGGCAGTTCAACTTGAGTATCCCAATTTGCACCGTTTGGATCCGGCGCGGTGCTAATGGCTAGGTTAGTTGAGGGTGGAGCGATATTCGGTAACAAAGGGTTATTATCTGAAGCAGCCTCTGGAATTTCTGCTTTGGTAAAGTTGGTTACAGACTGCTCTTTAAGCAGAAATTTTGCCACGACCGGTAAATGATCGGAACCATCCCAGGGGATAGTTTGAGCTTTGATTGGTTGCCACTGATGACTATACCAAATCTGATCCAGGCGTTCTTTGGGATCTGAGGCCGGAAAACTTTCTGCTACGGGAATGGCCGTGCCTAGCTCTTGAAAATTAGTTTTAAAATCTGTAAAAAGACGATCCGAAACAGGTACATTAAAATCGCCGCAAAGGATGACTGGCTGATGCAAATAGCTGATAATGCGTTGTATTTCGCTAAATTGCCGTTGCCGTTCACCATTACCCAAGCCTAGGTGAGTGTTTAATAGTATAAAAACTATGCCATTTACATCAACGGCAATTTCATCCATTCCGCGTTGTTCCAGTTTGCTCGGCAAGTAATGATGGCGGTGATAGATCAGCTTATGACGCGTCAAGATAGCATTACCGAACTGATATGAAAAAAGATTATGATTCATACCGCTGATTACATGATAACCGGCAGCATTAAAACGTTGCAGATATTGGGGTTCAACTTCTTGAAGAGTTATGATATCGGGATTTTCCATAGCTAAAAGCTGTAATACCTGGTCAATATTCGGTCGCCCATGCTCATCGTACCCGTCATGCAGATTGAGCGTCATGATTTTTAGCTCGTTTTCGGCGCCAAGCGCGGCATTGGAAAAGCCGAAGAGCAGGAGTATCAATGACAAACAAAAAACCCAAATTTTTTGAATCAAATTGGTTGTGCTCATTATTCACCCTTTTCTCTTGGCAGCTGGAACAATCATGTCATCCAATCAATAATTTAACGATTACGAAAGTTATTCCGCCTCGGATTGAATAATCCTTGCGGTCTTTTTTGCGTGTATTTCCAGATATAAGTTTATTTGGGCGTTTATTGTCATAAAATTATATAGTCATTACTTTTGAAAGATGGTACTATTGAAAGAGAAAGGGTGGTTGCCTGGCTTTTATCGAAGCAATCCACATCGACATATTGGGTTAAGGTGAATCCCAAATAAATGAAAGGAGACAGATCTTGAAGCATCAAAATGCTTATGATCGGGCTTTGATCAGTATTAGGGAACAGCTGCTGACAATGAGTCAATCAGTTGAGCAATATTTGCGGGAAGCCATGATTTCTTTGTATAATCAAGATGTCGAAAAAGCTAAGGCGGTCATTGAAGCCGATGAAATCGTCGATACCTTGGAAGAATCCCTGGAAATAGAGTCCTTGGAATTAATCTCTTTGCAGCAGCCGATGGATCGTGATCTACGGTTTTTGGCTGCCGCGATGAGGATCAGCCGTGAATTGGAAAGAGTTAATGATTATGCTTGCGATATTGCCAAGTTGACTTTGGGTTTATCACCAATAACCCCTTTTTTTAAACCTCTGGTGGATCTTCCCCATATGGCGGAATTGGTCCAAGCAATGATGCAAAAGAGTTTGAAGGCTTATACCGAACGGAACATCCCGCTTGCCCGGCAGCTCGATAGGGATGATGACCAGGTTGATCAAATGTTTGGGCTCCTGATGGCGGAATTAACCGGTTATATGAAGAAAGGGCCGGAGTATGTCGACCAAGCGAGCAGCTTGCTGTTGACAGTCCGATATTTGGAGCGCATCGGCGACCATATCGTCAATATTGCCGAAATGGTGATCTTTATTGATACGGGTGAACGGCATCCGTTCAAAGATAAAAAACGAAATTAGAAAGCAGGAAAAAAAGAGTCGGGAAATAGAAGACAGATTGTTGAAGTTGCGGTTTTATTCTGGATTCTGACTCCTGAATTCGAAATTTTGTTCCTCAGGCTCCAATATTTGAGAAGCAGGGAGAACCGATGGACGTATTGATGTCTTTACTTGGCTTAGCAGGCGGTTTAGGCCTTTTTATATTTGGGATCCAATTATGTTCGGAAGGGCTGCAAAAAGCAGCCGCCCATCGTATTCGACAACTCATTAAAACTTTGACCAACAAACCGCTGCTAGGAGTTTTGCTCGGTACGATTCTTACGTTTGCCTTGCAGGGCAGTAATGCGGTATCGGCGATGGTGGTTGGCTTCGTTAGCGCCAATCTTATGACCTTGTCTCAAGCCTTGGGGGTTTTTTTAGGTTCGGCCATTGGAACTTCAATTACCACTCAATTAATCTCCTTTAAAACTACCGGTCTGGCGTTGGCTTTTTTATTTATCGGCATGATATTGTATATGTTTTCCAAACGCTCGAAAATCCGCAGTATCGGCCAGACTGTCCTTGGTTTTGGGCTTTTGCTCTATGGTATGTTTGTGATGTCCTCCGCGATGACTCCGGTTAAAGATTATCCAATCGTAGTTCAAACCCTGATTAATCTTGAACATTATCCAATTTTGGAGTTTTTAGTGGCCTTGATAGTTACAACGATTATCCAATCGAGTCCGGCTTTTTTGGCGTTGATGATGTCGCTTGCCGCCCATCAGTTAATAAGTCCATATGCAATTATTCCTTTTGTTCTAGGAGCCCACCTGGGTGGTACTGTAACCGGAGTAATTTCCAGTATTGGTACTCCCGGATATGATGCCAAAAGGGCTGCTATTGCAAATTTTATTTTTAAGTTACTCACCGGACTGGTCTGTTTACCTTTTTATAAACCGTTAACCAGTTTGATGCTGCTGAGCTCCAATGATCTAAACCGTCAAATTGCCAATGTCCATACCCTTTTTTCCGTATTGATGGTACTTGGCTTCTTACCGTTTACCGCGCCCATTGCACAAGTAATGGAACGATTACTCCCAAGCAAAAAGGTAGACTTGGGGGAAGCAGTATATTTGGATCAAAGTCTATTGGAAATTCCGGAGCTGGCTGTTAACCAAGCCTCTCTTCAGACACTGGAGATGGCCAGAATTTTAAATGAGGAAATGTTAGCCCGGACAGTTCTGGTGCTCAAATACGGCAATGAAGAGGTCATGGATCGAATTGACGAGGTAGAACCGGCAATTGATCAATTATATCGAAAGATCAGCCGTTATTTGACGAGCCTAGGAAATAACCGCTTATCCGATGATTTAATGCAACGCAGTATTGAAATTCTCTATGTGGCGAACGACTTGGAACATATTGGGGATATCATGAGCAATATTGTAAAACATGCCCGTAAGGCTCAAATTGAAGAGAGCGTTTTTTCGGCAGAGGGCCTGGCAGAGCTGGAGTTAATGTTTGGTGAGGTGCATGATCGCTTCAATCTGGCGCTTAAAGCATTTGCAAACCACGATGAAGGGTCGGCAATGCGGGTTATTAAGGAACATCCCAGGATCTTGCGTTTGGAAAAGGAATTGCGCTTTAATCATTTTGACAGGATGCAAGGGGGCAATCAAAAAACCATTACTACCAGCGCCGAACATTTGGACCTGATCGAAAATTTCCTGCGCATTGATGGTCATGCGGTTAATATTGCCCAGGTTGTGGTAGGGATAGTCTAATCATTCGGTATTTAGGTTCATACTTTGAATTACTGCGCCGGTTTTAATATTGATGATCCTAAGCTCGGTTTCATTAATTATTGCAGCAGTAGGCATTTGGTCGTTGCTTTTGGGTAAAGACGGACTACCGGGGTTAAGATAGATCACCCGGTCTATTTTTTTTAGCTCGGGGACATGGGTATGACCGGAGATTATGATATTGTATGACTGTTTAACCTTGGCCGGGATAGTTTCCACCGACCAATGATGACCATGATGGGCTAATATTTTTAAATCCGAGGTTATAACGTGGGCGTAGGGAGACTCCAACGGATAATCCAACACCAGTTGATCAACTTCGGCGTCACAATTGCCCCTGACGATGAATAGCTGCTTTTGAAGTGAGTTTAAATCATTTGCCAAGCTCTTGGGATCATAGCCTTCCGGCAATGGATTGCGAGGACCATGATATAACACATCGCCGCAATGGATTATAAAATCCGTATCCTGTAAAAAGTTTTCATAAGCTTGACGCCAGGCGGTTAAAGAACCGTGCGTATCGCTGATTACTCCGATGATCATTGAAGTGCTCCTTTGCTTTA
>DNPP01000244.1:3195-5160 GCA_003501365.1 Bacillota bacterium | reverse complement strand
CCGCTGAGCTAATCGCCCATTAATGGTACGCCAGGTGGGATTTGAACCCACGACCTCAGCCTCCGCAGGGCCGCGCTCTAATCCGCTGAGCTACTGGCGCATACTATGGTGCCGAAGGTGGGATTTGAACCCACACACTTTTAAGGGTGGAGGATTTTGAGTCCTCTGCGTCTGCCGTTCCGCCACTTCGGCGTGGTAATTGGAATCATCGCGTAAAATGATTTTACCACAAGCAAAAATCAAATTCAAGAGGATAATTTGGGATCGGCGGGTAATTTATAGATTTTTACTGAGAATTTTCAGCTCAGGCAATGCTTGCAACACTGCCATCAAGGCTTCATAATTATTTACCGGGACCAAAAATTCACTGCGGACCCCTTCATTAAATTGGTTGGCGATAACTTCCGCTTCAAATTGCTTGAGACGGTAAAGGACATTTTGGTGGTCGTGATAAGGGTAACGTAAAACAATGGTAAATTTAGGCACCCTCCGGATACTGCCTACCTGTTCCAAGACTTGAGTGGCGGCTCCGCCATAAGCTTCAATAAGACCGCGGACGCCGAGCTTCTTGCCGCCGAAGTAACGGGTAACGACTACCACCACATTGGTTAAGTTTAAACGCTGAATAGCTCCCAGGATTGGCTTGCCGGCGGTGCCGTTTGGCTCGCCGTGGTCGTTAAAATACTCGACCGGCGATTCACCGTTGCCAATCCGGTAGGCATAACAATTATGCGTGGCCAGGGACTGTTCGGCCCGGATTTGGGCGATAAAAGATTTGGCTGTGGCTTCACTTGCCACTTCACGGCAATGACCAATAAAGCGGGAACGTTCAATGGTAATTTCGGCTGCGGCCGAATTGGCGACAGTTAAATAAGACTCACCGGTCATGATTAATTGTGAACGTCGATCCATTGCGGTATCGAAGGATAGGTTGTATTCATCACTTTCCAGACTGCCTCCAATTTATATTTTCCTCTGAATATAAATTTAGATGGAGCTCAAAAAAATCCTGCTTTTTATTTGAGCAGCATGAAATAACATAAAACAACAGGAAATCGGCTTAAAGTGTTGAATACTAACTACCAAACATATTTGCACCAAGTTCCAGGAAAGATAAATCGTGAGGGGAGCGTTTTACTTGACCCAATATGATGTGGTGATCGTCGGTGGCGGACCGGCTGGAATTTTTGCAGCTTTGGAGCTCATTAAGGATTCAAAGCTCAAGGTGGCAATCCTGGAAAAAGGTTATAATCTCTCAGAGCGGGTATGTCCGGCTAATGAAAGAGGTATTGCTTGTGCCAACTGCTCGTCCTGCTCAATTACTTGCGGTTGGGGAGGAGCCGGAGCTTTTAGCGATGGCAAGTTGACACTCTCAACTGAAGTGGGCGGGTTTTTAGATAATTATATTTCGAAAGATCAGTTACAACGGCTGATCGGGGAGATTGACGATATCTATCTGAAGTTTGGCGCGCCGACTCGGGTTTACGGCACCGATGAAGAAGTGATTACCCAGATTCAAAAACGGGCGGTGTTGGCCGATCTGCGGCTGATTCCCTCCCGGATTCGGCATCTGGGAACCGGTTATACTAAAATTGTGCTACAGGCGATGCAGGATTACCTTTTACAAAAAGGAGTCGAAATTTATACCGGTATCGGTGTAGCGGAGCTTATTGTCAATGACGGCAAGCTGGAAGGGGTCCGCTGTGAGCAAGGTGTTGAATATTTGGGGAAACATGTCATTGCAGGGCCTGGTCGCGACGGTTCGGATTGGTTATCGAAAGAAGCTAAACGGCTTGGCTTGGAAGCGGCGGTTAATCCGGTAGATATCGGCGTCCGGGTGGAACTCCCCGCGGAAGTTATGGAAGAATTGACCGCTGCCATCTTTGAAAGTAAATTTATCTATTATTCAAGGACTTTTGAAGACAGGGTGCGCACATTTTGCATGTGTCCCCATGGTGAAGTGGT
>DNPP01000244.1:0-2995 GCA_003501365.1 Bacillota bacterium | reverse complement strand
AAGGGTTTAGTAAGGCCGACTTTGGAGAGCGCTACACCCGGCGACCTTAGCTTGGTTCTGCCTTACCGTCATCTGTTGGCTTTGTCGGAGATGCTTAAGGCTTTGGATATCATTGCTCCGGGAGTTAATTCGCGGAACACGTTGTTGTATGGGGTTGAGGTCAAGTTCTACTCTTCCCGGTTGAGTCTTAACTCTCACCTTGAAACTAAAATTCCGAATTTATATGCAGTCGGCGACGGCGCCGGCGTAACCCGGGGACTGATGCAAGCTTCCATTTCCGGAGTTATTGCGGCACGAAACATTATGAAACGAGGGTAAGAATAGAATTAAATGGAATCAGGAGGATTCATGAATCAAGTCATCTTAAAAGCCGGTAAGGAAAAACGAATTAAAATGGGCCATCTCTGGGTCTATCAAGGCGAGATTGGGATTATCGGTATCGGTGTCAAATCCGGAGATGTGGTGGAGATTTTGGATAACCGGGGCCGTCTTTTGGGGATGGGTTATTATAACCAAGCCTCGCAGATCGCTGTGAGAATACTTACAACCAGCCGGGAATCGATTGATGAAGATTTTTTCAGACGCCGGATCAGCCAGGCTATTGATTATCGCCGCCGGGTGAAACCCGAGGCCTCTTGTTACCGGTTGATCTTCGGCGAAGGCGATTTATTACCCGGCCTAATTGTGGATAAATTTGAAGATTATCTGGTGGCCCAGTTTTTGACGATGGGTATGGAAGTCAACCGGGATATGATTATCCGACTACTGGCCGAACTATGCCGACCCAAGGGCATTATTGAACGGAGTGATCTTCATGTGCGGCATTTGGAAGATCTGCCGGAACGTTCCGGTTGCGTGTATGGTGACTGCCCGTCATCGGTGGTTATTCGTGACAATGAGCTAAAGTTTCGGGTAGATTTGCTGGAAGGACAGAAGACCGGTTATTTCTTGGATCAATCTGCCAACCGCGCTGTTTTGGCAGCGTATGCCAAGGGGCGGCGGGTGCTGGATTGCTTTTGCCATGTGGGTAGTTTTGCGATTCATGCCGCGGCTTATGGGGCTAGTTCCGTCATTGGCGTGGATATCTCGGAGGATGCAGTCAACATGGCAATCGAGAATGCAACTTTAAACGGCTTGGATAACATTTGCGATTTTAAAGAGGCTAATGCCTTTGATTTTCTCCGGGACCAAGTCGGTAAGAAAGCGGAATATGATTTGATTATCCTAGACCCTCCCGCTTTTACCAAAAGCAAACAAGCCTTGGAGGGCGCGGTTCGCGGTTACAAAGAGATCAACCTCCGGGCCTTAAAATTACTGAAACCCGGCGGGGTTTTAGTGACTTGTTCCTGTTCGCATCATCTTAGCACCGAAATGTTTTGGGATGTTATCAACGCAGCGGCGGCCGACAACAAAAAACGGCTGCATTTACTGGAGCGGCGCACTCAAGGGTTGGACCATCCGATTTTAGTAGGGATACCGGAAACCGAGTATTTAAAATGCTTCATCTTTGAAGTAGTATAGGTGAACCGATGGGAAAAATGAAACGTAAACCTGAACCGATTCAACTACTTTATGCCGATCCAAAAGGGGCTCTGCTTACCGAACCGAGTTTAACGGCGGTTGGGGTTAATGGAGGACAGGTCGAAATAGCCGATTACAACTGGATTGATCTCCCGACCGGTGGGGAAGTGATGAGCTTACCGGGAAGGCTACCGATGGGATACGATGAGAGGACCGCAACAATTGAAGCGGTTGAAGGATCCACCGCAGTCGCGNNTAAAATGCTTCATCTTTGAAGTAGTGTAGGCGCAACCGATGGAAAAAATGAAACGTAAACCTGAACCGATTCAACTACTTTATGCCGATCAAAAAGGCGCTCTGCTTACCGAACCGAGTTTAACAGCGGTTGGGGTTAATGGAGGACAGGTCGAAATAGCCGATTACGACTGGGTTGATCTCCCGGCCGGCGGTGAAGTGATGCTCTTACCGGGCCGGCTACCGATGGGATACGATGAGAGGACCGCAACAATTGAAGTGGTTGAAGGATCCACCGCAGTCGCGGCTATATTACCGGTAGGGTTTACCCGTTCTTTAGTACCCGGTTATGAAATCGCTCACCAACAGGACTTGCCGTTATTTGGCTACACGGCTGTGGGAGCATTGGGAGACCGTCTGAAGGTTGCAGCCATTAAGACCGACGAAGATCTCAAGTGGAATCCGGCCTACTATAACACGGCGGATTTACCCCGCTTAATCACTGAGAAGACGAAAGAACATCCCGGGAACCGGATTCTGAAACAATTGGCCCAATGCGCAATCGAATATCATTGTCTCACGGCTCAAAATATTTTTTACCGGCGCTGGGAGGCTGGTATTCCGATATCTCCGGTTTGCAATGCCAATTGTTTGGGTTGCATCTCCAAACAACCGGCGGAGTGTTGCCCATCACCGCAGGGTAGAATTGATTTTGTTCCCACAGTGCAAGAGGTTGTCGAACTGGCGGCCAGTCATTTGGATACTGCCGCCGAGGCCATTGTCAGTTTCGGTCAGGGCTGTGAAGGCGAGCCTTCCTTACAACGGGATTTGCTGGTGGATGCCATCAAGGAAATCCGGCGTCGAACCAATAAAGGAACCATAAATATCAACAGTAACGCCGGTTATACCGATTCGATTCGGGCGCTGGCCGACAACGGACTGGATAGCATGCGGGTCAGTCTTTTTTCAGCCCGACCGGAGAACTATCAATGGTATCATCAACCCCAAGGCTATCAATTCGCCGATGTCACGAAATCAATTATTTACGCCACTGAACATGGAGTCATGACCGCCCTCAACCTTTTACTTTACCCGGGTTTTACCAACCAAGCAAAGGAAACTGAGGCATTATACGGAATGCTGGCGGAGACCGGGATTAATCAGGTCCAACTGCGAAATTTAAACCTCGATCCGGAATATTTACAGTCGAAGATCATCCCGCAAGAAGTACCGGCAATTT
>DNPP01000002.1:13691-18253 GCA_003501365.1 Bacillota bacterium | reverse complement strand
CGCCAGATAAGTTTTTAAGCGGGCAGTTTGAGGTATACTCTCAAGTAAAGTGATTACTTGTTTAAAAGGCTCAAGGAGCAGGCCTTTTTCAGAAAAATAACGATGAAAATCCTGATTTCGAAGTAGGCGGAGCCACCGTTCCTTGCCCGACAATGCGCCGTACCTTTCACCGAGTTCAACCAAGACCCGATCTCCCGCCGCAGCGGATTCCCCGTTATATTGCTGCCGGAGCAAAACCTCCATCTCCGGCCACTGCCAATCTAAATCACCGGCAGTTAACGCTTGGGTGAACAATTGTAGCCCCGGATATTCCCCCACCGGATTGTTCCGAGCCGGCAATGCTAAATGATATTCCGCAAAAACCGGGTAGGCCGCCTTTAAAAAGGCTTGCGGTTCGGGTGAAAGGATTAAAAAGTTATCCAGACGCTCATTGGGGTTATCCCGCAAAAGATTCACGATCTCACAGGCAATGGCCGTTGCTTGTTTGGACCAACCGGCTGTCTGTAGTATTTGCACCGATTTGTCTTCTGCCCCAATCGGGATAAACCCCTGAGTCGCGGTTCCATAACGGCACTGTAATTGGCTTAACGCATTACTATCGGGTGTCTGCGGCATTTCCGGCAATTTACGACAAACAAACTGCCGGGCAATAAATTGACGAATCTCCTTTACAGGCGTCGGGTCCAGAATAATCTCAAAATTAAACCAGGCGCTCAAAGTCTCCAAAAATTTATTTTGCAAGGGCGTTAGGTCGGTAAAACCATAAAGAATCGTCAAAGAACGCTCAGCCACAATCCTACCCACTGCCGCGATTCTCTCCAGTTGATTAAGAATCAAATCTTCTTCGTAAAAACCGTTTTCAACCAGCAACTGTTGATAAGTCTGATATAGTAAGGCGAGTTGCTGTTCCTTCTCTCCCTTGGCAACTGCCCAATTCATAAAGAGAGCGGGGGTTAGGCAACTCCGTTTCCATTCCGCAATTCCTGCTAAAACCGCCTGGCGATAACCGACGGTGAACGGCGCTCTACCCAAATAAGTCAATTTGTTTTGGCTATTTAATGATTCAAAAGCCTTGGTAATCAGCAAATCCCGAACCAGCGGCGATGGCGCCGTTCCTTCCAAACCCAACCGCTCCCCAACCTCCTGGATAAACCCCTCAAACAAAAGGAACCGAATACCACCGACTCCATTAACGCCAGGCTCGTCCAACAGTTCATCCTGAAGTTGATGGAATAAGCTAAGGGTCGGAAAGATCACCCGGAGCGAAAAATTCCTATCCCGGATAGCCTTTTTTAATTGTTCGAGGATCCAGCGGTGATCGCCAAACTCTCCGCAGATTGGATGGATGGTGGGCAAATTAAAAACCTCCGCTAAAAATATATTGCGATTCATAAGAATCATTCGTCAATACTTATAAATTACCCTCTGTCGAAAGATAGTTTTCAGGCTTGGGGATCAAAATTATTATGATTGCCATTAAAATAGGTGTATAATAACAGATAACGAAAGGGGTGAGCGCCATGAAAGAAGGCCATTTTCCCTACGTTCCGGGTCTTTGACCCGTCCTATATAGATGGTTGTCTCTTGTGAGACAACCATCTTTTAATTTTACTTTTCCAATAATCATATTTAATATTGAAATATCAACTCCAAACCGATATAATTTTTCTAAAATTAGGAACAGAGGAGGCTAACTATGGACCGTTTTGAAAACGTCACCATTGTTAAAAAAGCCAATGCTTATTTTAGCGGTAAAGTAACCAGTCGTACCGTATTATTCGGCAATGGCGAAAGGAAGACCTTGGGAATTATGCTTCCGGGAGAATACGAGTTTGGAACCGGGGATAAAGAACTGATGGAAATCTTAGCGGGAAGACTGGACGTGCTATTGCCGGGCAATGAGCAATGGTTAACATTTCAAGATGGCGGTACTTTTGAAGTACCTGCCAACTCCAAGTTTAAGCTGAAAATAACCGAATTAACCGATTACTGCTGTTCGTATGTCAAAGTTAGCTGATATGATGCCATAAAAAAGCTGCGAATAGGGAACTTCCTGTTTTTCCATATTCGCAGCCATGCCCCTGTGGGTAAAAATTATTGGAGCCGACGGGCTTATTTCCGTTGATTGGCCTTATTTTTTATAACATCTACCCACCGTTCAATCAATGCCTGCCCCTGAATATTATTAATACATGCCGAACTTAAGATGGGAAATTGGTGGGTTTGCTCAGTTTGTTCCATCCCCTGAATTCGATTTCGCCTGTCATGGATTTTGACCTGCAAAACAGCCATCTAGGACTCACTCCTTTCAAAAATAAGGGATCTAAACAATATATGAATCATCTGAATGGCTCGAATTACGATATTGGAATGAAAGTATAGTCAATAGTTGTTTTTTAAAGCGACTTTTGTAATAAAGCCGATACCGTAATAAACCGGTACCCTTTTTCCTTCAACACCGGTAGTAATATCTCCAGTGCTTTTATTGTGTTGGAATGATCACCGCCCTGATCGTGAAAAAGCAAAATATTGCCGGGTTTGATCGTTTCCATAATCCGCAATGCAATCCTTTCCCCGCTTACTTTAGTCCAATCCCTGCTATCTTGTCCCCAAGTCCAGATCACCACTTTATAATGGAGCAAATTGGCAACTTTAACGACCTTTTCGTCATAAAATCCACTGGTTGGGCGAAAGAGCTTCATATCGGCGCCGATTATGTTGAAGATCACCTGGTGCGCTCGGATTAGGTCGGCCTTTAGCTCATGAAAGGGAATTTGATTCACTTCCGGATGATTATAGGTATGATTTCCGATCTCATGTCCTTCGTTAAACTCTCGCTGGATTATGGCCGGATACATTTCGGCTTGTTTGCCCATTACAAAAAATGTCGCCTTGGCGCCGTATTTGGCCAATAAATCTAATATTTCTTCGGTAAAAGTAGGGCTGGGACCATCATCAAATGTAAGCGCCACTACTTTTTCCCGGACGTTGGCCTCCCAAACGACAGCCCCGGTCTTCTCCCATTGTTCCCGGTCCCTATAAACAGGTTTATGGTAGAGCGGGGCCATCATAAAGCAAAAGCCAAGCACCAATCCGATTAATATATAATAAACGGCTGATCGTTTCAAACAAATTATTTTCATTATCCATATCCATGCTTTCTACCGCGACGGTGATCCAGAATATCTTATGAAGTAAAATCAAGACCATCTCGTTTACATTCATTAAATGAACAACTGGATTCTTTACAATTTATTCGCCATGATCCGCCGGATATGATTTATTGAACCAAATTTTTGTCCCGCTCGTCGATTTGATTGACCAGCCAAAAGCATAGACTCCCTAAGATGCGCAAAATAGCGCAAACAATGAAAGCCCAGCGAAAACTCATCAGGTTTAGCAGCCCTACTCCCACTATTGGCGCTATAATCGCTGAAATTGTAATTGCCGTATTGTAATATGCGATATATGATGTTTTGCGTTCTTCCGGAGTTACCTCCAATAAAGCGTTAAAAAGAGCCAGATTGACTCCGGAGAAAATCGCGCCCACAATCAAATTAAAAGCTGCTACAATATAAAGGCTATGGGAAAATGCATAAATCGCCGGTACAATAAAAATTACGCTGGTGGCATAAAACAGAGTTTTAAGGTTACCATGACGGTTGAGTACTTTCACCCAAAATCCATAACCCACTAGTGATCCACCGGTATTCATCAGGCTCAACAAACTGACCCAAAGATTATTGGCGCCCAATACTTTCACTTGGTACCAACTGAATAATGGCCACGCAATTTGCCAGCTAAAATAAAACAGGATCGAAGCCAACATATACCGTATGAATCGCGGATGCGCAAGGAACTCCCGGATAAAATCACGAAAACGCGTGTAGACCCCAGAAATCTCCTCTGAAGTTGAAGTACGGTTAACAACCGGCGATTCCTCCGCCGGAGTCTCTTCCAGCTTATTAAAAACCCAAAGCTCAAACATTCCGATTAAAAAAGCGCTGGTAAAAAAAATCTGGTAACCGACGGGATATTTTAAACGGTCCAATACTAAACCGGCGATTACCGTGAGCGTAGTACCCACCAGATTCATCAGCCGATTACGCGCTGCAAATGCCGTTACCCGGAGCTCCGGGGGGATAATCCTTGAAATGAAAGATTGCCAGGCTACATTGCCGATTGCGCCCGGGAAATTCATCACCGCAATCAGAGCTACAAATAACATAGCCCGGATCGAGGCATCAAAAAAAGGAATGCAGGCAATGAAGAGAAAAAAGATCCGGTGTGCCAATAAAAATAGAAAGGTAAGGCGTTTTTTGCGCGTACTGCGATCAACGTACCCCGCCAGCGGGATCATGGCCAGCAGACTTACCGCAGCCGGCGCCGATGAAAGCATCGCGACCAAAAACTTGGATGCTCCCAGTTTAATTGCAAAAATCCCCAGAAATGGATTGACCATGTCCAAGGCGGCCACATTAAACATCCCGTGAATGATGTTAATCCGGATATTCCGCTGTAATCTATCGTCGTAGGGATTTTCCGGATTTTGATGGGCTCCA
>DNPP01000002.1:11497-13286 GCA_003501365.1 Bacillota bacterium | reverse complement strand
ATATGAATTAATGAAGTTACTTGCCGTATTCAGGTTAAAACGCATAACATCAGAAATGTAACCATAATAGCAGCAAAAATCGATAAGATAACACCGGCCTTAAACCAAGCACAGAGTACGGCTGTTCCCAGGCCGGCCAATGCCGCTATTGGTTTACCGGGTGTTGCATTGACTACTCCGGGAATAATCAACGCCCCTAACGCAGTATAGGGGATGAACTGTAAAAATCGTCTGCAAAAAGGCGGTAACGTATTGTCCGTGATCGTAATTAGCGGGACTAACCGCGGTATATAGGTTACAGCCAACATCCCCAAAATAACCAACCAAATTATCATTGCGTCTGCTCATCTCCATTCTTCATAAATATGGCTCCCAGCACCGCAGTTAAAACCATTGCAACAATCAAGCTCCAACCGCCTGAAAATACCTTTAACGCCCGGATAAGCCAATGGAGAACCCCGGAACCCAATGCCAATATAACAATACTGCCGGATTTTTGAAACTGGGGAACTAAAATCGCTGCAAACATCGCGTACAAAGTAATACCTAAACTGGCTTGAACCGAAACCGGCAAGGAGGCACCAACCGCATATCCGGCGATGGTACCCGCCACCCACCCGCTATAAGCTATGCCTTCCAAACCCAATAAAAACTTGGCGTTTGGTTTATCCGTTAGGGTTGAAGCGACTGCAAAAGTTTCATCGGTGACTCCAAAAGCCACCAGCGGTAACCAACGGCTTTTTCGTTCCTTTAAGTGGGCTGCCAGTGACGCGCTCATCAACAAATGCCGAAAGTTTAATAAAAAAGTAGCCAAAATAATTTCGGCAGCCGCCGCTCCGCCAGTAAGTAAATTTAAAGCCATAAACTGGCTGGCTCCTGCAAAGACCAATACTGAAAATGATACGGTTGGAATAAAAGCAATTCCGCCGGCCTTTCCAAGTAAACCAAAAGCCATCGCCATTGGAAAGTAACCGATAAAAATCGGAAAACCGGCTTTAATTCCTTGACTAATTCCCGCCTGATTGTCTGCCATGCTTTGAGTCTCCTTACGTAAAACGTTTTGGATAATTATCCCATAAAAATAATTTCAAAAAAAAACGCCCCTAAAGCGGTTTCCAGGTATAGACTAGATATTATCTACCATGAAGAACGGAAGGTCATGAAGAAAAACAACAATCTTTCGCCGCTTTTCTTCATGTTCTTCATGACCTTCATGGTAAAAAATTTTTTGGGTTAGAATTCATTTTCATCCTTTTGATTGCTTTTAACTAGCTTGCGTTCTTTAGGGTGGATGACTACCTATCAACTGTCAACGCTCTGGAATAATTTCTAACCAGTAGCCATCGGGATCTTCAATAAAATAAATCCCCATCTCCTGATTTTCAAAGCAAATACAACCCATTTTCTGATGGAGTTGATGGGCGGCTTGAAAATCGTCCACGTGAAATGCCAGATGAATCTCATTATCGCCTAAATTATACGGTTCATTGCGATCTCGCAGCCAGGTTAACTCAATCTGATGCGGAGTCCGGTCATCGCCCAAGAAAACAAGCATAAAACTACCATCCGCAGCTTGGTGCCGTCTGATCTCGGTTAAGCCTAAAGCCTTCTTGTAAAAATCGAGACTCTTTTGAAGATCCAAAACGTTAAAATTATTATGATTAATTGTAAATTTCATGGGTTCCCTCCTAGAAAGATTATCGGGTATTGATTGATTATGAGAAAATTAGCAAGACCGGTGGACTTTTTAAAAGTAAGGATTCTTTCCACCGCCAGAAATCGCTATTCA
>DNPP01000002.1:9458-11103 GCA_003501365.1 Bacillota bacterium | reverse complement strand
TTTAAAGGCTTTGATCCAACAACTATGCCCGGTAAACGGGTATTCGGTATAACGTGGGCTTCCACCCGCCTTCAAGAGTGCCCGATACATCATCCGCGAACAACTAGGATTAACCGCCAGATCGAGAGTGCCGTGAAAAAGCCAACATGGTGTTTGAATCAGCCGAACCGCTTGAGCTTCATCGCCGCATCCCGCGAAAGGCACCGCCGCTGCAAACATTTTAGGAAAACGGGAAACCAGATCCCAGACTCCGGAACCGCCACTGGAAACACCCATGATATATATCCTTTTGGGATCGATATTTAACTCACGTCTCAGCTTTACGACCAATTGAAGGGTTAAGCTTAACGGCTCGGTGGGTTTAGACGATAGCGCAACTGTGCCGAAGTATTTCTCGCTATTAACCCAGTTTTGCCGGGTCGGACATTGTGGGATAACCACATAGCATGGATATTCCCTCCGGTTAAATGGTTGATTAAAGAACGGACCTGCATATTTTAATTGACTAATATTGTTATGCCCGCGTTCTTTGGTACCGTGCAAGAATACCACCAAGGGATATTTATGGTTTGGATCATTCGCGAGCGGTTTCAGGTAACGGTAAAGCATGGTCCGCCCGTTGCTATCTCGAAATACCTTCGCGTCAAAATCCGGTGCTGATTGCACTAACATTTGCAGGGATTTATCCGGCTTAACTTGTAAGGAGGCATATATTTTAAATCCGATAGTTATAATCAGACCTAATACTGCTAAGAAAAGGACTATGCCTATAATCGGGTTCAATCGGCGATAATTTTTTGTCATGATCTCTGCGCCCGGTAGTTTATTTATTCAATACCCAATGAAAAAATAAAGTTCGCTCTGGGTTACATATTTTCTCTCTACCAATTATTTAATTTACTATGGCTGATTATGCCCTCTTCAGTAGATTATTAGCCATAGCCCGTAAAGCTTTTTGCATTAAAAAATAATTTACAAACCCCTGGCCCCGTTCCAATAATCTTCATTCCTTCAATCCATTGTTAAGGACGAACGATAAATTCAAATTGCTTCGAATCTATATTGTGTTATAATACTTTTTAGTGGATCAATCCGATACATTTTCTTTCGGGTGATTGAGCACCTAGTCATAAAGAATCGAAGGCCTTAGCCGATGAGTTTCAATTATTTATCACCCAAAGCCGAAACCAGGAACAGTGACATTTCGAATCGCGGTACATTTGCCAAACAACCAATCATCAGGGGAGAGTTGATTGCCATCTTCGGCGGTTATGTAATGGACAGCGCCACCGTTCAATCTTTACCGGAAGCAGCCCGCTTTATGGTATTGCAGATTGCCGACGACCAATTTATCGGTTCCCGGGCCGAGTCGGAATTTGGAGCTGGTGACTTTGTGAATCATTCCTGTGATCCCAATGCCGGGATCAAAGGCCAGATCTTTTTAGAGGCAATGCGCGATATCGCCGTGGGTGAAGAAATTACTTTCGATTACGCCATGACCATCTCGGCGGAACTTTTTGCGACGATGAAATGCTATTGCAAGAAGGATCTATGCCGGGGAGTCATCACTTGTAACGACTGGCAAGATAAAAGCCTGCAAGAGAAATATGCCGGATATTTTTCTTATCACATTCAAGCAAAGATC
>DNPP01000002.1:0-9111 GCA_003501365.1 Bacillota bacterium | reverse complement strand
GTTGTTCTAAACCTCTCTCTTGCTCTCCCCCTAAAGTGGGAGAGTACCCTCACGCACGTTGTGCGTGTTGACTTTGGGGCCCAAATGTTTTTAGACGACAGCGGTTAGGGTTGCCCTTCCACTTGAAATCGCCACTTTTAATTGCTTCACAGGGGAAGGGCTAGGGTTAGGTCAAAATAAGCCCTGGTTTTTCAACAATGTTCTCTGACAGAGCCGAATTTTTAGAATTCGTCTCATAGATCCTCCTCACGACAATCCTATTATCAAAGGATACTATGCAAAGCGCAGTCACTAACCAAGTTTTAATCCTGTTCTTACTGATGATTGTCGGTTTTATCATCAGAAAATGTAATGTATTAAATAATTCGCTGAATGACGGCATCAGCGAATTACTCATCAATGTCGCTGTTCCGTTTTCGATCATTGTTTCTTTCAATATCACCTTTTCCGTCAAGATTTTACACAATATCGCCATTGCCTTTTTGGTTTCGGTTTTTATTCATCTTTTCGCAGTTTTGATCAGCCGAGTCCTTTATTTCCGATATCACAGGGATATCCGTAAAATCTTAGTATTTGCCACAATTTTTGATAACAGCGGGTTTATGGGTCTGCCTGTTTTGGGAAGCTTATTTGGTCCAATGGGGATTTTTTACGGCTCCATTTACGTCGTAACTTTCAATCTTTTCGTATGGACCCTGGGTGTAATGATTCTTAACGGCAAAAAAGAGCTCCATATAGTCAAAGCATTTACTAATCCGGCGTTGGTTGCCGTATTGGTCGGCTTCATCCTTTTCTTTTTCTCCATCAAGCTCCCGGTCACCATCTTTAAAACTCTGGATATGATCGGTTCCCTCTCCACTCCGCTATCGATGGTCGTCATCGGTTCAATGCTGGCTGAGTTAAACTTTAGAGCACTGCTGAATGATTTTTCGGTTTATTACAGTACAATGGCCCGCCTCTTAATTGTACCGTTGGGAGTAGCTTTCATACTCAAATTTTGCGGAATAGAGCCCCATCTACTCAAGGTTTGTATCATGGCGGGTGCAATGCCGGCGGGCACTATGACGGCGATTTTGGCCAAAAAATATAACGCCAACACCTTATTGGCATCCCGTATCGTCTTTATGTCCACCGCATTTTCCATTTTAACTATTCCGCTGGTTTTCATGCTGACCTAACTCCATTCTTAAACTGCAAATATATTAATTGAATGAGTCGGTTATATTTATCAATTATACGTTGACATTGGATTTGATTGTAATATACTATTTCTTGTAAATATACAGCTTGACGGGGCGAGATTATGAGCATCAAACGGGCTTTATTATGGGTCGCATTTTGGACAGGCATGGCATTGCTATTTTGTATGGGCATTTATTTTTGGCCTGCTAAAGAAATAGCCACTCTTTTTCATATCGGCACTTATAGCTGGAACGGCAAGGAATATGCTCTGCAATTTCTAGGCGGTTACATCATTGAACAAAGTCTCAGTGTGGATAATCTTTTTTTATTCTTGTTGATTTTCAGCAGTTTTAAAATCCCGGCTTCGTTTCAAAGGAGAATTCTTAATTACGGAATCATCGGCGCCGTCATCCTCCGCTTAATCTTTATCGTAGTGGGTGTCGCCGCCGTCAGACGTTTTCATTGGATACTTTACATATTCGGTGTTTTACTGATTTACAGCGGTATTAAAATGTTTGTTAAAGAAGAGAAAACCCCGGATTTTAATGCCGATCATTTCATCTTTCGTTTATTGGGAAAAGTGATCCCAGTTTCCGCCACGTTGACAGATGAAAAATTCTTTGTCCGCAAAAATAGATTACTTTATGCCACCCCTTTACTAGCCATATTAATCTTAATTGAATGTTCCGATATTTTATTCGCAATTGATTCGATCCCGGCAATTTTCTCGATCACTACCAACGCGTTCATCGTTTATACTTCAAATATCTTCGCGATTTTGGGTTTACGAAGCCTATATTTTGTTTTGGAGAGACTTCACAATGCTTTTCGTTACGTTAAATACGGAGTCGCTCTAATTTTGGTCTTTACCGGTGTTAAGCTCGCGGTTCTTTATTTTAAAATCGAGATTTCGCTTGGTTTATCCATTGCCATTATTTTCGCAACTTTGGTGCTCAGTATCTTGGTTTCCGTACTTCTTCCGCAACGGGAGCTCTAACACCCAATGTCATCAAGCTAAGCTTACATAAAATGGGACATAGATCAAGTTTGCTTATTTGACCTAACTCTTGCTCTTTACACAAGAAAGTCTGCCAATTTCTTATCTCTATTTCCGTCATACCGTCTCGCTCTATTTTGGGATATTGCCGTATTCCGCAATGTCCATTGGCCCATCCCCGCTATATAAAGATTCAACCGATGATAATTAACCAAAGTTTGGCGGTGTCCGACACTGATCAATACCGAATCCGGCAATTGTTCGTGAAGCATCCGGTACATTTGACCTTCAGTCGGTTCATCCAACGCCGAAGTCGCTTCGTCAAGGAATAACCATTTTGGACGTTGAATCAGAACCCGGGCAAAAGCAACCCGTTGCTGTTCGCCCAAGGATAAAATATGGGACCAGCTGTCGGTTTTATCCAACCGATCGGTAAAATCGCCCAGCTTACACTGGGTCATTATTTCTTTCAATTTCCCTTCGGATATACCAACCGCCCCGCTGGGATAAAACAAAGCATCTCGCAAGGTTCCCAGCGGCAGGTACGGCTTTTGCGGTAAAAATAACATTTGAGGCCTGGGTGGGATATTGATCCGACCTTCCGCAAAAGGCCAAAGTCCGGCCAAAGTCCGGATCAGAGTGCTTTTCCCGGTGCCCGAAGCGCCGGTAATCAATAGACTATCGCCCCGTTTCAGCTCAAACTGTAAATTATCGATTAATCTCGTTTGATTGGGAAGACCAATCTGCAAATTCATTACCGCCAATGATGGAAGCTGAGATTCCTTGAAACACAACGCCGAATTTTCCCGCTGGTTATGAATCAGCTCAATATTCCGGTTAAAACCCGCCAACCGTTCGGTGACTGCTTGCCACTCCGCTAAAGAGGAGTAACTATTTACAAAGAATGATAATGAATCCTGGACCCTGCCAAAGGCGGAAGCGATTTGGATCAAACCGCCGAGTTGGATTTGGCGGCTGAAATACCGTGGCGCGCCGATTAAAAAAGGGGCGATGATTGCAAACTGAGAATACCCCGAAGTAAACCAGGTTAACTTCTTTTGACGTTGCATAAGTTTACGGAAATTAATGAATACTTTCTTAAAGTTGTTGCTGAAATTGGTTTTTTCCTGTTCTTCTCCTCGATAGAATGCTACGCTTTCACTATTCTCACGCAACCGAACCAGACTAAAGCGAAAGTCGGCCTCATAGCGTTGCTGCTCAAAGTTGAGTTTTACCAAAGGCCGGCCGATTTTTGAGGTAAACCAGGTTCCAAGCGCAGCATAAATAATTGAAGCCCCGACCATATAGCCCGGGATCATCATATGATACTGCCCCAGCCGAAAAGATAGTGTACCGGAGAGCCGCCATAAAATGATTATAAATGATCCCAAAGTAACGGCAGCTTTCAAAAATCCCAGGGCCAAATTCAAAGATGAAGAGACAAAGAGCCTTACATCTTCGCTGATACGTTGATCAGGATTATCGGTCTTGTTGTCGCTATTGGCAATTTGTAAACGGTAATAACTCTGCTTACCCAGCCATTTTTGCAAAGAATGTTCAGTCATCCAACTACGCCAGCGAATCTCCAACATTTGTTGAAAATACTGTTCATAAACTGAAATAATGATATAGATTGTTGCCAACAGGGCAAAACTGCCCAAAGCACTAAAAAATACACCTTTCGTATAGCGTTGCAAGGCATTATAAAAGGTGTTATTCCATTCGTTTAATAATACCAGGATATAAACGTCGCCCAGATTGAGCAGGATAATGATTGCAAGTAAGAATCGGGCCCGCCATTTTTCTTCCGAGCGCCAGTAAACTTTGGTTAATTGTCCCATATTTTTAAGAAAATTAAACTTTTCCTTTAAAAAATCACGCTTTATCATGATTGAAATTCCCTTCAAAAAAATCATCTGGGAAATATAACGATATGGTTCTTCGCAGGTTGCAGGTGAATTATGCCAATAAAAAAATAGCTTCGCTTTAGTCAAGCTATTTCTCTTTCTTAATTAAAAGAATAAAAAAGGAATCCTGAAAATTCTACCGAAAAATAATCATATAAATCCAAAAATGATTGACCATCGGGTGATTGTTTTTAATAACCCCCCATCTTCTATCATTGTTTGAATATCAATAGTAGGCGGTGAAAGTGCATGGATATTGCAGGTTTAATCACTCATATGACTCCCTTTGCAGCCAGTTGCTTTGGACTCGGTGTTCTTTTACTGCTGGTGGAGATGATTCACCCCGGATTTGGAATTCCCGGGCTAACCGGCATTTTTCTGCTTTTTCTGGGGGTATTTCTGGCGGCCCGTACCTGGTCGGAGGTATTGGCGCTGACTTTAATCATCCTCGGCCTGATCGGTATCGCTTTATCCTTTGTATTCAACTCCGCTAAAAATGGTTTTGTGGCCAAAAAATTAATTCTCCATAACAAATCCGTCAAAGAATCCGGGTATGTTGCAGTGAACGATTCAAGCCGGTTTCTTGCCAAAGAGGGCCGTTCCCTGACCATTTTGCGACCCGCCGGCAAAGCAAATTTTGATGAAGAGACCGTGGATGTGATTTCCGAAGGAGAATTTATCCCAGCCGATACTCCTATCCAAGTAATCAAGGTTGAGGGCGGTCGAATCGTGGTTCGCTCTGTAAATTAACCAATTTGCAGCATAAATGGTTATATATTTTTGATTGGTACGTTGGTATAATTCACCCGATTCATAATTACGGTTATGAATGCAAAATATACGGTAAAGAAGACCATCTATTCAGTGAATATAAGAAGGAGGTTTTAAAGTAATGGAAATTCTGGGACCCATTCTAATCATCATCGCGATTATTATTTTTCTATCGGTGTTTTTCAGCTATTTTCCACTCGGTTTATGGATTTCGGCCCGGGCCGCCGGAGTTCAACTCGGGATCTTTAATTTAGTCGGAATGCGGTTGCGGCGGGTTATTCCCAGTCAAATTGTGTTGCCTTTAGTCAAAGCGGTTAAGGCCGGATTGGATGTGAATGCCAATCAATTGGAAGCTCACTTCTTAGCCGGCGGTAATGTCAATAAAGTAGTCGATGCTTTAATTGCAGCCCACCGGGCCGATATGAATCTAAAATTTGAACGGGCCGCAGCGATTGATTTGGCCGGACGCGATGTTTTGGATGCCGTCAAAATGAGTGTCAACCCCAAGGTTATTGAGACTCCAAATGTCTCCGGAGTCGCCAAGGACGGTATCGAATTACTGGCTAAAGCCAGAGTAACAGTCAGAGCCAATATCGATCGCTTAATCGGCGGCGCCGGAGAGGCCACAGTGCTCGCCAGGGTCGGCGAAGGTATTGTAACTACCGTAGGTACATCCAACTCCTATAGTGAAGTACTCGAAAATCCGGACCGCATCTCCAAGACAGTATTGAGTAAAGGTCTTGATGCCGGGACTGCCTTTGAAATTTTGTCGATCGATATTGCCGATGTTGATGTAGGAAGAAACATCGGGGCACAGTTATTAACTTTACAAGCAGAAGCTGAAAAAAATATTGCGCAAGCTAAAGCTGAAGAAAGACGAGCCATGGCAGTCGCCAAGGAACAGGAAATGAAAGCGGTAGTCGAGGAGATGCGCGCCAAAGTTGTTGAAGCTGAGGCCGAAATACCAAAAGCAATGGCCACGGCTTTGCGCGAAGGAAAAATGGGAGTCATGGACTATTATAATTTACAAAATATCGTGTCCGATACGCAGATGCGAAATTCCATCTCCAATACGGAAAAACCGGAAAAACCAGGGAGTGACAAGAAATGAGAGACCCCTGGGAATCGGATGAACCGGTCCGGCAACCCGAGTCCGAGCCGGAATCGGATTTTGAATCCACACAAACCGTAAATAAACCGATTCCATTGGCTGTAGCAGGAATTGCGTTGAAAACAGCCGAGACGGTTTTGTCGCAACGGACAATAAAGCAACCTGTCCAAGTTCCGCCGACATCCGGATTAAAGCAAACAACTGAATCCGGGAATGCGCTCCAATTCAACCGGACAAATTTGATCCAAGGAGTCATCTGGGCCGAGATTTTGGGCAAACCGAAGGCTCGCAGGGATAGAAGCCGATTTAGACCCTAGTAAGGAAAAAAGGGCTGTGGTTGAAATTAATTTTTAAGTTAATTAATTCACCACAGCCCTTTTTTAACTTGAACCTCGATCCGGCAAGTACATGGCAATTTTTCCGTTATAACGCGGAAAAATTGGCCGGATCGGGTTTATTGTCTGAATCCGGCAAGTTCTTATTTGATATGAATTAATGAAGTTACTTGCCGGATTCAGGTTGAATCCGGCAAGTAACCCAAAGAACCTCATTCGCATTTAAACTTGCCGGATCGAGGTTTAAATTATTTCGGCATCGTAAACCAATCAAACGGTTTAAGGGTTTGTCCTTTTGCTATTTCATCCACTTGGCCAAAAATCCCGTTTTCACTTGCTATCAGTTGAATCCGGCCAATATATTGGTCATCTCCCCGGTATAAATCAACCGTGGTTTCAGTGGCCAATTTAGGGATTCCGGCAAAAAATAAAATGATATTTTTGCGCTGTCTTGGATCAAGGACGCATCCCTGCGCCTTCTTATCTTTCAAGAAAAAATTCAGTGCGTACTGATAAAGCTTTGCTTCGGTTAATTTATTCTCATCGTTTCTCAGTTGTTCCTGGAGGCGAATGATCTCTGCTTGCTTTTTAGCAATCTGCGTTTCATAATTATCCTTCACTTGATCCAGTTGCTTCTGCCCTTTTTTATCCAATCTTTGCAATGCTTTTTTATCGGTATTCTCCAGATCGGCTTGTTGTTGAACTTCCTGTTTAATTCTTTGGACTTCATTATTAAAATGATTATGTAAGTTACGTAGTTCGCCTTTTTTGTTCTCAAGTTCTCTGGCTTTGCTATCCAACTCGGTGGTTTTGCGGTTTAACTCCGCTTCCTTTGCCTTTGCTAGGTCCAGCGTTTCTTTTAATCGCAGATCCTCAAATTCGGAAATATCCACCTTAATCTGTCTTGATTTCTCCTCCAGGTAATAGCCGGTAAATATAGTCGCCACTATCAATAGCAAGATGAATCCGAAGAAGATCAGATAGGGTTTGATATCTCGGTTTTTCTTTGCTTTGGCAAATTCCTCTTCCAAGGAATAGATATTGGGTTGCTCGTACTCAGCCAGGCTGTTCTGTAAAAAATAGTCTTTGCTCGAAATATCGTTCATTATTTTGTTTCCAGGTTCCATGTTCCGCTCCAATTCCCAGGAGCCTCGCCGCTCCTTGTCCTTCTGACGAATTCTTCAGCAAGCGGTAGGTTGATTTGCTCGAATTGTCTATGGGCTTCCTGCCACCGACCGGCATAATACAATGCCAAACTTGCCGCAAATTTATCCATTTCGGCCTGCAAATGGTCATCGACCATTTGCCCGGGTATCGGCCAATAGATTTTCTGCCCGACAGTTTTACCTTTAACCTGAACCGTATCGAGGGCCAGGAAATAAAAGCCATGACCCGGTTGATTTCGTTCGATATCATTTTTTACATACTCTGAGCAGATTACCGGGACTTTATAAATCCGGGTTAAGCCTTCCAAGCGGGAAGCAGCATTGACACTGTCGCCGATAACGGTATTGGTCATCCGTTCATAAGAGCCGATATTACCGTAAAATACAACTCCGCCATCAATACCCACACCTACTTCGACTAATACCGCCTGGTAAATACGTTCCTCTTCCGCGGTCAACGTACCCTTATGATTTATGATTTCATTACGGCGCTGTTCCATCTCCATCCGCAGTATTTTCGTAACTTCTTGAATCTCATATCCAGCCTGTACTGCCTGATAGGACTTATTCTGCGCCTTCGAATCATCATCGATGGTAATTCCAAATACCGCTAAGACCGCATCACCGATAATCGAACCGATGATACCGTTATAATGAAAAATAGACTTGATAGCCCGGTGATAATGAAGATTTAAAACATTGATGATATCCGTCCCCAAAGTCTCGGTCATAAAAGTAAAGCTCTTAATATCGGAAAATAGCACCGTCAATTCCTTTGAGGTTCCTTCTAAAAGAACCGTTTTTTGGCGATAGGCTTGAGAGGCAATATCTTTATTGACGAAACGCCGGAAAACGGTTAATAAATTATTAATACTACTGGATAAAGAATTAAAAGCCATCCCCATAAAAGTAATATTATCATTGGTGGCTCCCTCAAGCTGGATCAACTCCAATTGCTGATTTTGAGTCATCCGCATGATGGAATCAGTGATAATATTGATGAAACGCGTAATATGGCGAATAAAATAGATGCCAATCAAGGCCGAAATCAAGGTAATCAATCCGATAATCAGTGCGATATCCCGAAAAATCATTCGGGAACTATAATAAAATTCGTTAAGTTCCTCCGCCCTGATCATAAAAGCGTCCCATTTGGGAATCCGTTTGTAAACTCCGTAGTATTTCTCGCCATTGAAGGTAAAAGTAATCGTATCCTGATCAATACCTTGCCGGGTTCGCATTACCATCTGTTCCATGGCGCTTTTATCTTTGAGAAAAGAGGACCGGGGGATTTTCGAAGCTTGGAAAATTATCGATGCCCGGCGCAAGTCTCTGATCCGGATACCAAGCATAATCGACTTATGATTCTTTAGTTGCGGTAGCGCGCAGGACTCAATTGCTTTCATCGAGGATTGAAAAGCCCCTGGCTCCGCTTGGGAATATGCGTAGATGGTATACTGGGAATTGCTAAAATCATATACTTCCTTTAAATCTCTCACCAAAAGCTCTTTCATCATTTTGATCTGCTGAGCCCGGTTTAAGGCCAAGTTGATATAATTTGAAGATAAACAAGCCGCCAGTATCGATAAAGTAAAAATGAAAATAATCCGGCTGGTGATTAAGGTAACTTTGGTATTGCCGA
>DNPP01000282.1 GCA_003501365.1 Bacillota bacterium | reverse complement strand
TGTTTCATCATTTTAACATGGATTTTTATTGACATCTATCTCGGACTCTGTTAATCTATTACTAGTAAATAACCCTTTAATACTAGTCCTGCGAGGCTAGGAAGGTTCTATTGTCGTTTGTCCTACCTTCTTATGCCCTGCGCCTAAGAAGGTTTTTATTTTGGGAGGGATCGCAATGGCTGAAGTCAAAGCCCAGGTCATGGATGAAGAAAATATTCGCCGTTCCCTATATCGTTTATCCCATGAAATTACCGAACATAACAAAGGAACTTCCGATTTACTATTGGTGGGGATCCGTTCCCGGGGTGTTCCTCTCGCCAACCGCTTGGCCGATTTTATCAAGCAGACCGAGGGAACCGCAGTACCTGTGGGAATCCTGGACATTACTTTTTACCGGGACGATTTATCGCTGGTGGCATCCCAGCCGGTGATTCACCGCACTGAAATGCCGGTGAATATTTCCAATAAAAAGATTATCTTGGTGGACGATGTGTTGTTCACCGGCAGGACCGTCAGGGCGGCCTTGGACGCATTGATGGATCTAGGGCGACCGGCCTGTATTCAGCTGGCCGTGCTGATCGATCGGGGCCACCGCGAATTACCGATCAGAGCCGATTTCGTCGGGAAGAATGTCCCGACCGCTAAACGCGAAGGAGTTCAGGTAAAGCTCCTGGAGACCGATGGCGAAGATCGAGTCGTGATCATCGAGAATGAACCCCCAGAGTAATCCCTTTAAGACTTGTCCTGCGAGACAAGAAAGGGAGGAACGGGTAAAGTAGTTTTTATCCTCCCTTTTACGGGAGGTTTTTTTATGGGCTCTATCAAAGCGGCATCAAATACTAAGTTGTTTTTTGACAGTCTCTGAAGCATACTTTCAAAATGAAACTTAGTATTCGCAAATAAATAAAGGCGGAGGGAATTGATATGATCGAAAAAAGAATTGATGTGAACGAACGGCTTCCTTTATTACAAAGTATTCCGTTAAGTCTCCAACATTTGTTCGCAATGTTTGGAGCAACAGTGCTGGTTCCATATTTAGTAGGCCTTGATACCTCAGTAACGCTCTTCTCCAGCGGGGTGGGAACTTTACTTTATATCCTGATTACCAAAGGGAAAATCCCGGCCTATCTGGGTTCTTCTTTTGCTTTTATTGCGGCGATGACAGCCATTATCGGCTCGGTGCCGGGTAAATTGGGCAGCCCCGACAAGGTTGCCTTGGCTATGGGTGGTTGCGTAATTGTCGGCTTGCTTTACCTGGTGGTCGCTCTGGCCATCGCTAAGTACGGCACCGGATGGATTAATTTTCTGTTGCCGCCGGTGGTAATCGGTTCGGTGGTTATTGTTATCGGCCTTGGTTTGGCAGGTTCGGCCGTCGGTATGGCAATGGGCAATATATGGCTTGCTTTGGCCGCCTTAGCCATTGCGATTGTTGCAGCGGCGTTTTTTAAGGGCTTTTTGGGAGTTATCCCGGTGCTGATCGGAATTATCGGCGGTTATTTAGTGGCTTTATTTACTGGACATGTTCAATTTGGGACAGTTGCGGCAGCACATTATTTCGCAGTTCCCGGTTTTATCTTTCCCAAGTTTACCTGGGGCGCCATTATTGCCATCGCTCCGATTGCCTTGGTGGTTATCACCGAACACATCGGGCATTTGATTGTAACCGGCAATATTATTGAGCGTGATTTTATGAAAGACCCCGGTTTACACCGTTCATTGGCCGGTGATGGGGTGGCCACCATGGTAGCCGGTTTCCTGGGCGGACCGCCGAATACCACTTATGGCGAGAATATCGGTGTAATGGCTATTACCAGGGTTTTTAGCGTTTGGGTTATCGGTGGTGCCGCGGTTATCGCCATCATTTTATCCTTCATCCCCAAGATCGGCACCTTTATCCAGACGATTCCGGTTCCGGTGATGGGTGGTATCTGCATTTTGCTGTTTGGAATCATCGCCTCCCAGGGTATCCGGATGTTAGTCGAAGCGGGAATTGATTTCTCCCAAAAACGCAATTTGATTATTGCTTCGGTGATTTTGGTCATCGGCATCGGGGGCGCCAAGATTACCATCGGCGGCATCGAATTTTCCGGTATGCCGCTGGCGACTTATATCGGTATTATTTTAAATTTAGTCATCCCGCATTCCAAGGATTTAGATAACAAACAGAAATCAAATTCGGCCAAGAAACAGGCAGCCGCTGGTAAGTAAAGAAATGAAATACATGAAATAATGGAGCGATTGAAGATGGTCAATTTACCAAAAGATCTGTTGGGGCTTCGTGAACTTTCACCAGAACAGATTCAACACATTTTAGAAACCGCGGCGGTCTGCAAAGACATCTTTAGCCGTGACATCAAGAAAGTTCCGACATTACGAGGGAAAACTGTGGTGACGCTCTTTTTTGAACCCAGCACCCGCACCCGGACATCGTTTGAGATCGCGGCCAAATGGATGAGCGCCGATGCGGTCAATTTAACGGTTGCATCGAGCAGTGTGGCCAAAGGCGAAAGTTTTGTGGATACAGCCAGGACTTTGGAAGCCATGGGAGTTGACCTGATTGTTATCCGGCATTCGCTGGCCGGAACGCCAAAACTATTGGCGGAATCAATTGATGCTCATGTGATTAACGCCGGAGACGGCGCCCATGAGCATCCCACCCAAGCGCTTTTGGATCTCTTCACGATTCAACAGAAAAAGGGCAAAATCGCCGGCCTGAAAGTCACTATTGTCGGTGATATCTTGCATAGCCGGGTAGCTAAATCGAATATTTACGGCCTTACCAAGCTGGGAGCGACAGTTACGGTAGTGGGCCCTCCACCTTTGATTCCCCAAGGAGTGCTTAATCTGGGGGTTAAGGTGGAGACTAATTTGGATAAAGCCTTGGCTGACGCCGATGTGGTCAATATTTTGCGAATTCAGTTGGAACGGCAGACGAAAGCCTATTTTCCGACTTTAAAAGAATATGCCAAACTCTTTGGAGTCAATCGACTCCGTTTAGAGCAGGCCAAATCCGATTTGCTGGTAATGCATCCCGGTCCGGCTAACCTGGGAGTTGAGATCAGCGAAGAAGTATCGGTTCACGATCGATCGGCCATTACAGAACAGGTTACCAATGGAGTAGCGGTAAGAATGGCGCTTTTGTACCTGTTGACCGGAGGAGGAAACAAAGATGCGGTATTGTATTAAGGGCGGTCAGATTATCGATCCCGCCGGAGCATATATCGGAGTCGGCGATCTGCTGATCGAGTCCGGTCAAATAGAGCAAGTCGGTAAGGAACTTAGTGATGAACAAGCGGAGATTATTGATGCCCAAGGGAAAATGGTATTTCCGGGACTCATCGATCTTCATTCTCATCTGCGGGAACCCGGACGGGAAGATGAGGAGACGGTGGCCAGCGGCACCAAAGCAGCATTGAAAGGCGGCTTTACCGCTATTGCATGTATGGCCAATACCAATCCGGTGGCGGATACCCCGGTGGTCATTGAATATCTCTTACAACAGGCTAAAAAGAGTGGTTATGTAAAGGTATATCCGGTAGGGGCAGTTACCAAGGGCCTCAAAGGCGAAGAACTGGCGGAGATGGGGGAAATGGCGGCCGCCGGAGCAGTTGCCTTTTCAGATGACGGTAAAACCATAACCAATGCGGCAGTATTTCGTTCGGCACTGGAATATTCCACGTTATTCGGCTTACCGATTTTGCTACACGAAGAAGAGCCGAAGTTGGCAGGCGAAGGGGTTATGCATGAAGGATATTGGTCCACTATCTTAGGTCTGCCCGGTATCCCGGCATTGGCTGAAGATGTAATGGTGGCCCGCGATCTTTTACTTGCGGAATTTACCAAAGCCAAACTGCACTTCTGCCACGTCAGTACCAAGGGAAGTGTGGAATTGATCCGACAGGCCAAGCAGCGGGGAATTGCCGTGACCGCTGAAGCCACCCCCCATCATTTGAGTCTCACCGATGAAG
>DNPP01000281.1 GCA_003501365.1 Bacillota bacterium | reverse complement strand
CGTTGCCAGGAGTAATTTTAAAAAACCCCGTATAAATTATGCGGGGTTTTGCATACCAAAATAATTAAAACTTTTTTATTTCCAGTAAAAACAATTAAAATAGGCTTGACTAGCAAAAGTATCTTGTGTTATTATATTAAACGTCAACTGAATAAAAACTTTCATACTCCTCGATAGCTCAATGGTAGAGCACCCGGCTGTTAACCGGGTGGTTGTTGGTTCGAGTCCAACTCGGGGAGCCATTTTATTTCTATCTAAAACTGATTAACTTGAGAAATTCCTATGGGTATAGGAATTTTTTTATGCCTTCCTGCAGAAACTTGCCAGGATTCACCAAATCAGCTAAACTAGAGATAGAAGAGAATCAAATTTGAAGGTGATAAAATGGCCGATATGATTTTTAAGGCTTTTGCTGTGGCCTATGAGATTGACCTTAATAAGATTGCCGTTGCTTGTAGTATCCGTAAGAAGTACACTTGGGAAGAACCCCTTATTTTACAGGGCGATTTATTGGAGAAGATATTATTTAACCAAACTTTTCTCCCGGATAAAATGGTCTTGGTGTTTTCTTTCGGGAGTGTGGTTTTTATTAATATCAGCGTTGCGGAGATTGATGCCTTTTTTGTATACCTCCACCATTTCCAACCTGCCATCGACGTTAAAAATACCAAGGTTTACTCCGATGACTATGAATTAAAGATCGAAGAAACATCGCGGCTTCAATTTAATGATCAATATATGATCATTCCAACCTATGCCGATTTTTATCCCGAGTTAATATCTACGGTAATCGCTAAATCGGTAGCTCTGGAAAGGATCGAGGAGCAGACCGAATTAATCTTGGATAAAGTAGAAGGTGTTATTGAGCGGCTGGAAAAGGGAAAGTTGGGTATCAGCGATAGGGAAGTAGCCCGGGCAACCGCCCAGATTTTACGTCATGACTACAATACCATTGCCTATATTATGATTCTGGACAAGCCGGATAGCACATGGATTCATAATTCGGCCGGGATATTCTATGACCAAATGGCTGATTTCTTTGAGCTCAACGACAGATATGAGATTTTGCAGCATAAAACCGCTATTTTAAAGAGCACTTTGGACGGCTTCACTTCGGTGAGTCATTCGATTCGAATGTTTCGCCTGGAATGGGCGGTAGTCATCCTGTTTATCGTGGAGGTATTAATGATGGCTTTTGAATACTTATTACCGAAATGAATTAATTTTTTATCAAATAGCTATCTACATCAACCATTATTAAGGGCCTTCATTGAGGGCGCTGGGTATGCGACGGATATTTTAGCGGCCATGATTAATTAAGGGTATTTAAGAAGCGGTTGAATATAAAAAGGATTTGTTTGGTTCTTCCGGAAAAGCCTGAACAAGGAAGGAATACCATGAACCGTTATTCAAAGAGAACTATTGTGGTTGCCGGACATATCTGTTTGGATATTACTCCGGTCTTTGCCGGGCAGTCTTCAAAATTATACGAGGTACTTGTTCCTGGTAAATTAATCACCATGAAAGGCGTTGATATCCATACCGGCGGTGCTGTGGCCAATACCGGACTTGCCCTTAAAATACTCGGCGCCGATGTAACATTGATGGGGAAATTAGGAAAAGACGCTTTCGGCCAATTGGTCCTGTCAGCTTTAGATCCTTATGGGGTATCCAAGAATATGTCGGTCTCCGACGACTCGGAGACCTCCTATTCGGTTGTATTGGCCCCTCCGGGAATCGACCGTATATTTCTACATAATCCGGGCGCCAATGATACCTTCGGAATCAATGATTTGGATTTTCAAACAATAGAGAAGGCCTCCTTGTTTCATTTCGGTTATCCCCCGCTTATGAAGAGAATGTATGAAAATCACGGGCAGCAATTATTGGAAATATTTAAAAAAGTCAAGCAGTTTGGAATTGCTACATCGCTGGATATGGCGGCCGTGGATGACGAATCGGAGGCCGGGAAAGCCGACTGGGCCGAAATTACCCAAAAAATCCTTCCTTATGTGGATTTCTTTGTTCCGAGCGCCGAGGAGTTGGCTTTTATGATCAACCGGCCTCTTTATGAAAGATGGCGGGAACGAGCCAAAGGGAAGGACATCACGGGTATTCTTTCTATTGAAGATGAGATTTCCCCCTTAGGCCAACAGTTAATAGACTGGGGAGCGGCGGTAGTCCTTATCAAATGTGGAAGTAGAGGTTTATATTTTCGTTCTGCCGATACCGAAAGGCTAATTCGAATTGGAGCCAGAGTTCCTTCTTTAGTTACCTGGGCCAATGCGGAGGCGATGGAGGAATGCTATAAACCAACGGCGGTAATTTCGGGAACCGGAGCCGGTGATACCACAATTGCAGCTTTTTTATATGCCATGCTCGAAGGGTATGATTGGAACCGCTGTTTAAAGTTATCTTCCGCTACCGGCGCATGTTGCGTAGAAACGTATGATGCATTGAGCGGTATCTGCTCTTTGGATCAGTTGAATCAAAAAATTGATATGGGATGGGAAAAACAACGTCTGCAACTGAATAATTGGGTTTATGACGAAGGACTGAAGTATTGGAGTCCTCCACGATAAGAGGCTTCAGGAAGCAATTGTAGGCAATGCCAAAGAGAGATTGACGTTAAAGATTTTATGGCAAAGGAAAAGGTTATTAATAATAAAATGTTGAAAGATAAAAAAGAAAACATAAGTGTTCAAAATTGCAAGCATAAACTTGGAGTTGATATCATTGCCCTGGGTCGCTGATTTACATATCCATTCCCATTTTTCCATGGCTACCAGTAAGGAGTGCAATCCTAAAAACCTTCACCGTTGGGCGGGGCTAAAAGGGGTTTCGCTGGTTGGTAGTGGTGATTTTACCCATCCAGGCTGGCGGGCGGAACTTCGGGATAATCTTGTTCCAGCCGAGTCGGGCTTTTATCGGCTAAAGGACCCCGGTGACCCGGAAATTTCGGGTGGACCGGAGGTCCGTTTTGTGGTTAGCGGCGAACTGAGCACGATTTATAAAAAGAACGGTCGGGTCAGAAAAGTTCACCATCTGATCGTATTACCCTCACTCGAGGCGGCTGACCGGATCAGCAGTAAATTGGAAGAATTGGGGATGAATATCCGGTCGGACGGCAGGCCGATATTGGGCTTGGATAGCCACCATTTACTGGAATTAGTACTGGAAGCCTGTCCGGAATTGATCTTTATCCCGGCTCATATCTGGACTCCTCATTTTTCGGTTTTCGGTTCCAACTCCGGGTTTGATGACATTTTGGAGTGTTATGAGGACCTGACTCAATATATATTTGCGTTGGAGACCGGATTATCGTCCGATCCCGCTATGAATTGGCGTTGGTCGGCACTGGACCGCTTTACCCTAGTATCGAATTCCGATGCGCATAATCCAACTAACCTAGCCCGGGAAGCCAATTTGCTGAACGGCGAATTTTCATATCAGGGTCTCAAAAATGCCTTGCAAGATAAAAAGTCCGCTGGATTTGCAGGGACTCTTGAATTTTTCCCGGAAGAAGGCAAATACCATTATGATGGACATCGTAATTGCGAAGTTTGTCTAAAACCGGAAGAAACGATTGTGCGGGCCGGCGTTTGTCCGGTTTGCGGCCGGAAAGTGACGGTCGGAGTCTTGCACCGGGTGGCGGAACTGGCGGATCGTCCTGAAGGATACAAGCCCGAGGGGATATTTCCCTATGAAAGCCTGGTTCCGCTCCGTGAAATTATCGGGTCGGCTATAAATTGCGGTTCAACTTCTCAAAAAGTGGAACGGCTTTATTTCGATTTATTAAGAAATTGCGGCCCGGAGCTGACAATCCTGCGTGAAATCCCGCTTAGCCGGATTGCAAAAATCGGTGGAGTACTGGTAGCCGAAGGGATTCGTCGTTTAAGAGTCGGAGAGGTTTCGGTTCAACCGGGATATGACGGCGCCTATGGCATTATTTCAGTTTTACGCGAAGATGATCGTAAGGCTCTGATGGGCCAAGCCGCTTTATTTGAACCGGATACAGTAGTAGAAGTCAAGCAGGGTCCGTTATTGGGTTCAATCATGCAGGAAATTGCTACTCAGCTGGGTGCTTTATCCATTGAGCCGAAATCTGCTCCGCGGGGACAGAGATCGCAATTAAGTCCTGAACAATTGGAGATTATCCATACCGATCAACCCATAGCAGTGGTAATAGCCGGTCCCGGCGCCGGTAAAACCAGGACATTGGTGGAACGGATTGCCTATCTGATCAGGGAGCTGAAAGTCAATCCGGCGGAGATTACCGGAGTTACTTTTACCAATAAAGCGGCGGCGGAATTAAAACAAAGACTAGCAGCACTTTTTAATGGCGATAAAAGAATCAACCGGGTAAATCTCGGTACTTTTCATAGCATAGCTTGGAGAATATTACATGAAAATCCCCAGGGAATTCCATGTAAGCTTTTGGATGAGTTTGAAGCCCGTGAACTAATCGAAGAAGTGCTGCGCCAAAATCGAATTCCGATGACAGCCCGTGAAGCTGCCCTAATTATTTCATTGGTAAAAAACAAATATCTCTGGGAGGCGGAACTCGCAATACCGTCAAAAGTGGTGGATTTATATCAGGCTTATCAGGAAAGTTTACGACTATATCAGCGCCTCGATTTTGATGACGTACTGATTAAAGCCGTGGATTTATGGGAAGAAGGGCCCGATTGGCTGGGGCCTGTTAGAAGTAAGTTTAATTATCTCTTGGTTGATGAATTTCAAGATATCAATTTAGTCCAGTATAAACTCGTTAAATTGTGGGCAAGGAAAAATCAAAGGCTGATGGTAATCGGCGATCCCAATCAGTCAATTTACGGTTTCCGGGGAGCCAGCGCCAACTTCTTTTCCAAACTGGTCGACGACCAGGATTATCCCAAAGCGGTATCGTTTCATTTAGGTCAAAATTACCGGTCTTCATCCCTTTTGGTTAATGCGGCCAATACGTTGATTCCACTATTATATCGTCAAAACGTATCCGCCAGTGATGGCAAGGAGCCGGTCATACTACAGCTGGAGGCGGTTGATGAGAGGATTGCCGCCAGGGCAGTTGTGGATGAGATCGGTGATCTGGTGGGCGGAACATCAATGCTCTCTGCTCATGGTCAAGGAGGCCGGAAACGGGATCATCCAGTGAATCATACCGAATCCTATAGTTTCAGTGATATCGCTATTTTGTACCGCACCGGGAAACAGGCGGTAGCACTAGAACAGGCTCTAATGATTGCCGGGTTACCATACCGAGTGGTGGGTCCGACTGGAACCTTGGAAGCTGCTACGGTAAGAGACTTTTTGGCATTTTTTCGTTATCTGAAAAGCCCGCAAGACCTTTTTTTGCTCCGGACTAATTTACGTCAACCACGGTGGGGGTTGAAAAATAAAGAGGTTATTGAAGCAATTAATTTACTAAAAGTTTCTTCCACGACTGTTCCAAATATGCAGTTGTTGGATCATTTATTAAATATCAATATGGGAGAGGAAACTTTAAACAAATTACGGCAGTTTTATGGCGTGGCACAATACTATACCGCTCAAATGGAGCGGAATGCCGCCGAGATTATTGATGATTGGATATTGCGAATGGATCCAATCGAAACGGATGAACTGGAGAAATTAAAAAAGATCTGTGAAAATTACCGGAGTTTCGATGAATTGTTTCAATCACTCCCTTTGGCAGCGGAAGCCGATATCTTTCGTAAAGGCAGTCGGACCAACGGCACTGAGACAATTACGCTTTCGACTATTCATGCAGCCAAGGGGTTGGAATTTCCGGTGGTCTTTATTACCGGGGTTGAAGAAGGTCTAATTCCCTATGGAACGGAACCTGATCCGGATACGGTAAATGAGGAACAACGTTTGTTTTATGTAGCTGTGACCAGGGCAAAACGCAGGTTATATTTGGTCAATTCGCAATTTAGGGCACGTTTTGGGGAGCAGACTC